>JAAYJT010000014.1 GCA_012522795.1 Bacteroidales bacterium
GTTTCCTTGGTAATTCTGGAGTTTTGACATTCTTTACATTCACTACACCAGAAGTACCAGGAGTATATACCTTGAGCATTAATGATGATGCCATTCTTGGAAACATTGATGGAGAGAATATACTTGACGGAACTATCAGTGGTACTGTTACACTTGTAATAGATGGTTTATATACTGTTACATTCGATATTAAGAACCCCGACCAGGTACCAATACCAGGAGCAACAGTGACCTTGGGTAATATAACTAATCCTGCAGGTAATTATGTGTTCCCGAATATGACACCAGGTAGTTATTTCTGGACTGTTGTTAAGGAAGGTTACGAACCAAAAACCGGAGTTGTTTATGTAATTAATGCTGACGTTACAGTGCCTGTAACATTGACACCTACTCAGATTGAGGGTAACGCTATGATCATCCTTGATGCCACTGGATATGCTGGAGATCATGTAGTTGTTCATATGGCTGTCAGTAATGAGGATGCATTTACATCATTCCAGTTTGATATTCCAATTCCGGAAGGATTTGATTATCTTGACCGTACAGTTGTATTGAATCCTGCTCGTATTGTTGATCATCAGGTTGCCGCTAATGTATTACCCAATACTAATATATTCAGAACTATCGGTTCTTCACCTACTAATGTGGATTTCCTTGGTAATTCAGGAATTGTAGTTTCGTGGGTATTCACTACTCCATTGGTGCCAGGTGATTATACAATTAATATTGAAAATGCAGTTCTTGAAAATACTCAGGGACAGAATATACTCGATGATGTGTATAGTGGTACAGTTACCCTTATACAAGCAGAATCATTCAGAGTGTCTTTTGTTGTTAAGGATCATCACCAGGTACTTGTTCCGGATGCAACTATTACTCTGGGTGCAATTACTAACCCAACTGGTAATTATATATTCCAGAATATAGACCCAGGTACATATAACTGGACTGTGTCAAAAGAAGGTTATGAGATAAAAACCGGTGTAGTTAGTGTTGTTGATCGTAATGTTACCGTTAATGTGACTATAATGCCTATTCTGTATGAGGGTAATGTTATGATTATTCCTGATGCCGTTGGCTATGCAGGCGAACACCTGGTTGTGCACATGGCGGTATACAATGAAGATCCATTTGTATCTTTCGAGTTTGATATTCCTTTACCTGAAGGATTTGATTATCTGCCTCGTTCTATTGTATTAAATCCTGCACGTATTACCAACCATCAGGTTATTGCCAATGTATTACCTAATACCAACATATTCCGGGCTAATGGTTTCTCACCAACTAATATGGAATTCCTTGGTAATTATGGAATAATAGTTTCATGGGTTCTTGAAACACCAGTAATACCAGGTGTTTATAATTTAAATCTTGATGAAGCTGTACTTTATAATATTCAGGGGCAGAATATACTTACTGAGACTCAAGATGGTACTGTAACCCTGATAGCTCCTGAATACTATTCTGTTACATTTGATGTAAGAGATCAGAACCAGGTAGTTGTTCCTGGTGCAACTGTTGCATTGGGTCAACTAACTAATCCTGCCGGAAATTATCTGTTCCCGAACATACTCCCGGGTACTTATAACTGGACTGTTGCTAAGGAAGGTTATAGTACTGAGAGTGGTCAGGTAACTGTTATAGATGCAAATGTTACCGTTCATGTAACACTTACTCAGCTAGTTTTACCCTCAATTGTAGTAACTCCAGATGAAGTAATACATACAATTGATATTGGACATATTGATACTGATGAAATGACAATTGCCAACGTTGGACAGGGTGTTCTGGATTATAATATCGGAATTCAGTATGTTGATGCCCTGAAGAATGGCCTCATGAATGGTAATGTTATGATAGTTCTTGATACAACTGCTGATCCGGGTGAAGAGGTTCTTATTGAAATTGCAATAGATAACGTTGATCAGTTTGTCGCTCTCCAGTTTGATATTGTATTGCCGGATGGATTTACCTATGTTCCAAATTCAACAGAATTGAATCCTGAACGTAGTGATGGACACCAGGCACATGCAGCAATATTACCTAATACCAATACTTACCGTGCATTAGCATTCTCAATGCAAAATGCCTATTTCTTAGGAAATTCTGGTGTAGTGTTGAGCTTTAAAGTAATTGCACCTGATACTCCTGGAGCTATTTATCCATTTAACCTTACTGATGCAATCATATCAAATCTCAATGCACAGCAGATACTTACAGGTGTAGTTAATGGAGTTGTAACAATGACAGGTGAACTACCTGGTAATTATTTGTTGATTGGTGATGTTGCCGGTCAGGCCGGTTCAGTACAAACTATTGATGTTATAATAAGAAATATTGAAGAGTTTGTTGCGTTCCAGGCTGATATAATCCTTCCTGAAGGATTTGATTACATCCCTGGTTCACTGGTATTGAATGAAGACCGTGCAGTTGACCATGTGATTGAAACTGCTTTGATACCAGGTACAAACGATATGAGGATTGTTGCTTATTCAATGACCAATGCTGAATTCCTTGGCACTGACGGAGCCGTAGCATCATTCCAGTTTAGCACACCTGTTACATCAGGTTCATATACAATTGAGATTGAAAATGCTATCATAGTCAGTCCAATGGTTGCCAACGTTATCACTGGCACTTATAATGGCACTGTATTGCTCGTAGATGGCTGGTTAAGCGTATCTCCAATGCTTGGTAGTGTTTATGCCGGCGATATTGATGATTTAATCCTCACATTTGATGCTACTAATCTGCCAATAGGTAATTACTATGCTAATATCCTGGTTAATAATAACGATCCGGATAATCCGCAAGTAGTTGTTCCTGTTCATTTACTTGTCGTTGATGGAGTTAACGAACTTGAGAAAGAAGTGGTTCTTGTATATCCGGTGCCTGCATCAGATGTATTGAATATTTCAACAAGTAAAGGAATTAATGTAGTAAGAATGTATAACCACGCTGGTCAAATGGTTTATGAAAATAACAATGTATCAGCTAACAGCCTGCTTAAAGTGGATGTTTCGAGATTCACTACAGGTGGCTATGTATTAGAATTTGTCAATGCTAATGGTAAGATCCATCATAAGAAGATCTTAATCAGCAGATAATATTCTTAATTCTATGTATAGTAAAAAGGGAGCTCAAAGGCTCCCTTTTTTTGTAGTATACATGATGTGAATTTATAGTATTATAAACACGATGCCAGATACAACCCTTTAACAAAGCTTTTTTCAGAAAATCCGGTCCGGACTTTAGTGCATTGGATTTAATCCAGGGATTGAAATATGTATCAGGTGATACGAATTAAAGTTTCAACAGGAAGCTTAGTGAGCTTCAAGCCAGTTTTGCCCGGTTTTCATATCAACTTCAACAGGAATTCTCAAAGGCATTGCATTTTGCATGTTCGATTTCACTATGTTCATTAATACATCTACCTCCGGGCGATATACGTCAAATATCAGTTCGTCATGTACCTGAAGTATCATTCTTGAACGTAACTGTTGTTTCTCAATTTCCTGCTGTATTAAAATCATGGCAAGTTTTATCATATCAGCAGCCGAGCCTTGTATAGGAGCATTAACAGCATTGCGTTCGGCAAAACCACGAACAATAGAATTGTTTGAATTAATATCTCTAAGATATCTCCGGCGTTTCATTATAGTTTCAACGTAACCGTGTTTTCTGGCAAATGTAATCTGGTTATCCATATACTTTCTGATACCTGGATATTTATTAAAATATTGATTGATAATGGCTGCTGCTTCTGACCTTGGGATATTAAGCCGTTCAGACAATCCGAAAGCAGAAATTCCATAAATAATTCCAAAGTTCACAGTTTTTGCATGCCTGCGCATTTCAGAGCTAACTTCTTTTAAGTCAACATTGTAAACTCTTGAAGCAGTTGCAGCATGTATATCCGCTCCTTCAATAAAGTCGTGCATCATATTGGGATCTTCACTTAGTGAAGCTATGATACGAAGTTCAATCTGGCTATAATCGGCAGCAAGAAGAACAAAATCTTCATTACGGGGAATAAAAGCTTTGCGGATTTCACGACCTTTTTCGGTTCTGATAGGAATATTCTGTAAATTTGGGTTATTTGAGCTTAAACGACCAGTTGAAGTAACAGCTTGATTATAAGATGTATGCAAGCGACCTGTGCGGGTGTTTACAAGCGCAGGCAATGTATTAACATAGGTTGATTTAAGTTTGGTAAGCGATCTGTATTCAAGGATAAGAGGTATGATTGGATGTTTATTGACCATTTTTAAAAGTACCTCTTCAGCAGTGGAATACTGCCTGGTTTTAGTTTGCTTTGGTTTCGCATCAATTTTCATCCTGTCAAATAAAACCTCTCCCAATTGCTTTGGAGATGCAATATTAAATTGCATACCGGCATATTCAAATATTTGCTTTTCAGTTTTCTGAATTTCCACTGACAGGGATTCAGAATAGTCTTTCAAATTTTCTGTATCCAGCTTTACACCTTCTGCTTCCATACAGGCAAGAACCGGAACCAACGGCATTTCAATGTTTTCAAACAATTCACGATAATCGTTTTCAATGAGTTTAGGTTCGAATTCATTTCTTAATTGCAGCGTGATATCTGCATCTTCGCAGGCATAGTCTTTCAGAAGTTTTGGCTCCACATTGCGCATATTACCTTGATTTTTTCCTTTTTTGCCAATTAGAGATTCAATATTCAGAGTCTGATATTTAAGATAGGTAAGCGCCATATAATCCATATTATGCCGCAGATCTGGTTCTAGCAGGTAATGTGCCAGCATGGTATCAAACATTTTCCCTTTTACTATGGTATCATAATACCGTAGCATGATCATGTCGAACTTCAGATTCTGCCCGGTTTTTTCTATTGTTTCATCTTCAAAAAGAGGCTTGAATTCATAAACGATCTGTAAGGCATCATTGTAATTTTCAGGAAGTCTAACACACCAGGATTCATGCGGCTTTACAGCAAAAGACATACATACCAGTTCGGCGCTGTGAATGTCAAGACCTGTGGTTTCAGTATCGAAACAAAAACTTTGATGTTTTTTCAAAACATCAATCAGTTGCCTGCGTTGCTCTGCATTGTCTACCAAATGATATTTGTGCTCAGTTGTATGAATATTTGCCGTACCATCATCATTATCAAAGATTTGAGCAGGAGTGCCAAATAAGCTTCCTTGTACATCATTAATCTTTTTTTCAGTCTTTTCCGAACCGCTGCTAAGATCATTGAATACTCGTTTTGCAAAAGTCCTGAATTCCAGCTCGCCAAGTATTTCTTTCAATTGTTCCTGATTTGGTTCAGTATATTTAAGCTCATCTTCATTGAAATCCACAGGTACATCAAGGATAATGGTAGCAAGCTGTTTTGAAATGACAGCCTGTTGTTTATGAGTTTCAATCTTTTCACGAAGTTTAGTATTTTTTATCTGTTTACTGTTTTCAATCAGGTTCTCAAGCGAGCCAAACTCTTTAAGTAATTTCCTTGCTGTTACTTCACCAACTCCGGGTATACCAGGAATATTATCAGAACTATCGCCCCATAATCCAAGCATATCAATAAGCTGTTCAGGTTTTTCTATCCCGAATTTTTCACAAACTTCCGTTACTCCCATTACGCTGGCTTTTTCTCCAAATCTTCTGGGTTTATAGATCAGGATATTATCAGAAACCAATTGACCGAAATCCTTATCAGGGGTCATCATATATACCGTGAAATCCCTTTTTTCAGCTTCTTTGGCAAGAGTTCCGATTATATCGTCGGCTTCATAACCATCCATAGCCAGTATAGGTATATTAAAGGCTTTTAGAAGTTCAATGATATAAGGTATTGATGCTGCCAGATCTTCAGGGATCGCTTCTCTGTTGGCTTTATAATCAGCAAAATCCTCATGCCTAACAGTAGGTGCATGTGTATCAAAAGCCACCCCTATATGAGTTGGTTTTTCATTTTTCAGAACATCATAAAGCGTATTTGCAAAACCAAGGACAGCGCTGGTATTCAACCCTTTTGAGTTAAAACGCGGATTACGGTTCAAGGCATAATACGCTCGGTAAATTAATGCCATGGCATCGAGCAGAAAAAGCTTTTTTTGCATTGACTTATTTATTTATCTTGTTTACAGAATTTTATTAATAGTTGTTTGTTCAGAAAATAACTTTCTGGTTTTCGAGTATGTTTCAGTTTAATTACACTATTATTTCATCCCAAAAGTATACAATATTAGGGAACTTCAATTGGTTACTGAAACTTTGACAGGTTGGATCCTATTGTTATTTCAGACGGTTCCTTATAAAATGGCCGTATTTAACCTTTTTAGCCGGATTTAAATTACGTTTCAGAACTTAAACCTGATTTGTGCCTTAAGCTCACTTCTTGTATTGCCCGATATTTCATCTAATCCACTTCCCAGGCTGCTGACGTTTGAAAACCATGACCTACTGTACCGTAACCAGCATTCAAAGTGTTTTGAAACCTTATAATTCAACAGCAGATAAACCCTGCTACCTTTGTAATAATAAGCAGGAACACTGAAAGCGTATAGAATATCATTTTCATATGCATAAATCCTTTCGTCGAAAGAGTCAGTGTCGAATAAAGCATAGCGGGTTGTAAGAGAAAAAGGGAGTTTTACAGGTTTCCATATCACATCCTGATATATCAGATATCCGTTTTTCCTGACCTTATCCGTTCCTATATTTATTACACGTTCAAACCTGTTACGCATGGTGAGTTGAGGTAAAGCCATATAACTTATATGAAACCTGAGACTTTGTTTTTCATATGGATATATCGAGGTGATTTTCTCATTTCCTGCTAAATTTTGCTCACGTTGTTTATACCTGTATTTTAATCTTATTTCTGCTGTTCTGGATATTGAATATGTGAGCTCGCCGCTGTATTCCTTACCCTGTGAAGGTGCGTTTACCCGGAATCTCAACCACTGAAAGCGGAAATGGTCAACATAACCTGAAAAATTCAATCCGGGTGCAAGCATAAAGTACATACCCAGAAAAAGTCCGTTTTCGCCGGCGTTCGAACTTTCAGCAAAAGGTGCATTGTAAAGGTTCTGATAGTTTTTGTCATATTTTCTGTAAATCCCACTAAGCACGAGTCGTGGTGATGGAAACAGCGAAGTGCCTACAAGTATTGCTGATCCACCTGAAGCGCTTCTTGAGATTTCTCCAAATAACTGTCCTCCCCTAAACAAATACAGTATATCAGCACCCAATGCGTGGTTCTCATTACCTCTGAAATAAAACTTATTGTAAAGCTGTGCTGAAGGTTCAAGATTGGCACTAAGTTTCATATTATAGAAAGTCAGCCCAGCCTGAAATCTTGTTCCGGTAAACGAGGCTCTGCCACCAAACAATGTTTCCGATATTGAATGTTGGTTGTTCAGTTCACGGGGTATGCGGTGTAGTCCGGTATATAATAATGCACTTACTTCAGTTGCTTTGCCACTAATACTATCAGTCTTGCTTATGGTTGCATCTATTTTTTTGTGCGAACCAAAAGCTGTAAAAGTAAATCGCTTGTACCCAAATGTAACAGCGCTGCCTCTTAGAAATTGATTTTCGTTTACCGAAGTATTGGGTTTGATTCCGCGCTGTGTTTTTCTTATACTTGTAACGTCTGAAGTTTTGCCAAAAGAATATGAAGTCCACAGAGTCAGCCCCTGTCCGAATTGCAGATGATAATCTCCGATTATTATTTCTCTTAAAAATTTATTGCCTTTGACAAAAACAAAACCTGAATAAAAATCGAAGCCATTTTTCTGACTTCCTTTAAAAAATTCCTCACCCGGGTCTTTTTCGGCCGTAAAACCCCAGCGTACTCTGTTATAGTAATTATATGCATAACGGGTGTAGAGTTTAAACGGGCTTCCCAAATATCTCTGATTAGGGTTCTTTATTAACAAAGAATCTTCAATAGGGGAGAACCCCAGTTGTGTTTCAAGTAATTGCTGATATCTTACAAATAATTGATTCCTTCCATATTTAAAAGCCTGCCTAGGAGTGATCCTGGCCTTAGTTCTGGTATCTATAAATGTGATAAAAGGTTTCAGCATGGATATCACTTCTCTGTCGAAGCCATCAATATATGCAAGCTCGTAAATACTGACAATCTTCCCGTAATCGCTGATATATTTCAGCAGATTGTTGATTTGCAGATCGTTAAGAAAGAAAAGCTGCCTTAGCTCATCGAATGTTGCGATATTTACCGGCAAAGGATATGTAAGGAAATACTCCAGTTCAGCAAAAAGGTCGGTGTAATCGTATTCACTTTCGCTTGCTTCAGCGTGATCTTCAAGTGCTTCTTCCATCTTTTGAGAACCTGATGGTGAAATTTCAGGCTCCTGTGCCCGGACAATAGTATAATGTATGAGGAGTATCATTGTGAGTATCAATGATTTGCTGCTAAACCTTAGTAATATCTTACAGCACTCTGTCATGTTTTTATTTTGCTATCCATATTAATGAGGCTTGTGGCGAATATCCAAGTACTTCATGCCTTACTGCCGAAATATCAAAAGTAAAGCTGCCAAAATTGAATCCAAAGCCAAAGGCATGGTTCAGAGGGTTGGTACTAATACCGGCTCTGACTGCTGCAAACTCTTTTATTTTATATTCAATTCCGGTTCGTACCGAAGGCTTGTAGCGCATATCTTTTTCCGCTTCGGCAGTAATGAACAGGTTTTTTTCAATTTTGTAGTGTAACCCCAGACGGTAAATAGCAGGGAGATATTCGTCAGAACCTTTAGCCATTATTTTATGTAGTGGATTTGCCAGCATAGCGGCAATAGTCAGCTCATTGGTAAGGTCCACATTAAAACCGGCTGCAAATGAAATATCAGTACGGCTCCCATAATTTTCACTTAGTCGTGTGTGCAAAGCATTAAGCCTGACCCCGGCTCTCACAAGTTCTCCAAAATCTCGACCATATGCGAGACCAACGAAACTCTGACTATATAAATTTGAACCAATCTGGTTGAAAGCTAATCCAAAAACGCCATAACCCGTGGGTAAAACGGCAGTAATACTGCTGATACCCATTTCGCGTACCAGAAAACGATTTTCATAATTTACTGCGGCGGCAATATTTTCAATATCTGATAAATTTGCCGGATTATTAAATGCTGCCCATACATTTTTAACAGCAACTGAGGTTTTCGCCATACCGCCAATGTTAGCACCCACAGGTTCAAATGCAGCTTGTGTGTAGGCAGAATTGAAATGCAGTAGAGTGAAAAAATTAATAAGCAGTATAATATTACAATGCCTCAATTGTATTAAAATCATTATTGTTAATTTTGGCACTAAGATACGTCATATAAACATGAAATGCAATACATGAATTTAAGAAAAATTATTGATTTTCTGAAAGCCTTGAGAATTAACAATGACCGTGAATGGTTTCAGAAAAATAAAACACAATACGATCTGATAAAAGACGAAATGCTGGCTTTTATTGGCAGACTTATTCAGCAAATTTCAGTATTTGACCCTGAAATAGGTTTAGTAACTCCCAAAGAATGTATTTTCAGAATTTACCGTGATGTCAGGTTTTCGAAAGATAAATCACCATATAAGAAACATATCGGGGCTTTTATTTCAAAATCGGGACGCAAAGGTAATAATCCGGGTTATTATCTTCATTTTGAACCAAATAATTCTTTTATAGCCGGCGGATTGTATATGCCACCTCCGGAAATTCTGAAAGCTGTGCGCGATGAAATTTATTATAATACTGAAGAGTTCGTATACATATTGTCTCATCCTGATTTTTTGAAATATTTCGGGAAACTCGATGATTATGACAAATTAATAAGACCTCCAAAAGGTTTTTCAGCCGATTGGCAACATGTGGATCTTGTAAAATACCGTTCATTTGTGGCAACGCATTATTTGTCAGATGAAAACCTGTATTCTCAAGATCTGGAAAGTGTGATTTTATCAGTTTTTAATGCAATATATCCATTGAATAAGTTTTTGAACCGCGCAAAAGAAAATATGGAGGGTTAGGCTCAAATCAAACAATTTAGCAACTTCAAAATCATAAAATCATGTCGAAAAGATTTGACCGCAGAAAATTCATCAAAACCTCAATACTTGGAAGCATTGGGGTTTCAGCATTAGGTAAGGATATACTGGCAGAAAGTTCTCAGGTGCAAGGCAAGACAGTAGTATCAAAGCCAAAACAAAAAAAACAATATGAGAAGGATACACCTAAATTACGTGTTGGCTTTATTGGTGTTGGTTTACGAGGACGTTCAAGCCTTGGTTTGGTGTTAAGAAGAGGAGATTGTATTGTTCCATGTGTAGCTGATCCGGAACCAAAAGCCATTGCATCAACAATGAAGATGTTTGACGATGCCGGACAGATCAAACCTGTTGCATATCAGAATGGCGATTACGATTACCTGAATATGCTTGATAAAGAAAAACTTGATGCTGTGATCATTTCTTCCCCATGGACCTGGCATAGTCGTCAGTCAATAGCAGCAATGAACCGTGGCTTGTACACCGGATGTGAAGTGTCAGGGGCTTTTTCGCTGGAGCAATGCTGGCAACTGGTTAATACTCACGAAAGTACAGGCTCACATTTTTTCTTTCTTGAAAATGTTTGTTACCGCCGCGATGTTATGGCTGTTTTGAATATGGTAAGGAACAATGTTTTCGGCGAACTTATCCATCTTGAATGTGGTTATCAGCACGATTTGCGTGATGTGAAATTCAATGATGGTAAAACAGTTTACTCACGTGGTTCGGAATTTGGTGAAAAAGCTGTCAGCGAAGCAAAATGGAGAACTATTCATTCTTTGAACCGTAATGGAGATTTGTATCCTACTCATGGAGTTGGGCCAGTAATGAATTACATAGATATTAACCGCGGAAATCGTTTTGTTTATTTGGTTTCAATGTCAACCAAAGCACGTGGATTACATGAATATCTAAAAGGAATTGATCCTAATCATCCTAATGCTCAGCTTGAATGGAAGCTTGGAGATGTAGTTACTACTCTAATCCATTGCAATAATGGCGAAAAGGTACTTGTAAGTCATGATACTAGCCTGCCCCGTCCTTATTCATTGGGCTTCAGAGTGCAGGGTACTAAGGGCTTATGGATGGATATAAATGGTTCCGTTCATATTGAAGGCGTTTCAGAACCACACCGTTGGGATAAGCAGCAATCGTGGTTTGAAAAATATGACCATCCTTTATGGAAACGCTATGAAAACGATGCTGCCGGAGCCGGACACGGAGGTATGGACTGGTTTTTAATCAATGCTTTTGTTGAATCAGCTAAAAAGAATGAAGCACCACCAATTGATGTTTATGATGCTGCTACAATGCTGTCAATTACTGCATTAAGCGAAAAATCAATTGCAATGGGCAGCGCTCCCATGACTTTTCCTGATTTTACAAATGGCCGCTGGATAAGCAAAAAGCCAAACTTTGGGTTGAGTGATCTTTATTGATGAAATAAAGAATTTTTGCCAGAGCAATGCCCTAAAAATATTTATTATGAACCAGATGTGATCAAAATGCTGAAATCTGGTGCATTATCCCTTTAACGATCTCATGCATGGCTTCCTGATTTTCTTTCATGCTTTCAGCAAGTTTGATCTGAGCACGTGTTCTTACTATATTATGTTCAGGATAATTTATTGTGTAGTACTTGTCTCCATTCAGATAATCAGTCAGAAATCGCATAGCTTGCATATACGTTATATACTGACTTGAGAGTGCCAGATGGTCAACTTCGGCAGGATTTAATATTTTATGGGTTTTAGTGATAAATCCTTCAGCGAAAGCTTTGAAAATATTTAAATCAATACTGATTTTACTCAGGTCTTTTTCGTCTTCTGCTGAACTTGCGGCAGTGGTTCTTATAGCATCTCCAAAGTCATTCAGAACAGTACCGGGCATTACCGTGTCCAGATCAATAACGCTTATTGCCTTACCGGATTCATTGAAAAGCACATTATTGATCTTTGTATCATTATGGGTGATTCTGATAGTAAAATCGCCTTTGGATTCACGTGACTGTATATTCATCATCGGTTCAAACCAGTCGAAAATGAATTCCAGTTCAGGTTTAACAGAATCTGATCGTTTTACGACATCATTTTTTAATGCATTTTCAAAATCAGCAAACCTTTTGGTCAAAGAATTAAAACCGGGTATTACAGGTTTTAGAAAATGAGCAGGTAAATCGTCAAGATTAAAAATGAAATTTCCGAAGGCTTTTCCTGCTTCATAGGCTATTTGTAAATCATTAATTGTATCAAAGCTAAGCCCGGGAATGAAAATAAGAATACGCCAGTAGGCACCCGAATCATCTTTATAATAATTTTTTTCAGTATGAGTCTGAACCATCTGCGGAGCTATAAAGCCCTGAGTATTAGATTTCTTTGAATTCAGATGATTTATGACCAATGAAATGTTATTCATAAGCAAATCAATATCAGGAAAAACATGATCATTGATTTTTTGTAAAATATAATCCGGAGTATCCAGTTCGGCAGTATTTATTAAATAAGTTCTGTGAATATGACCAGAACCAAATTGTTTCCCGCCAGAATATGTTCCGGATATCTTGAACTTTTCAAAAATATTTTTTAGTAATGCTTTCAATTTCATTGTGATTTATTGAATGCGAAAGTATGAAAGTTATGCAAAATAAAAGATTGCCGAGGATCATAATAATATGAAAAACGTTATCAACTCATTGATAATCAGTTTATTGATAGTCGTGTTCTTGCTGAAATTATGAGCATAATATGTTGTCAATTATGAAAAGGTCATAGCCGGATATCTTTAATCCAAATCCAATTGCATAATCTGGATTATGGCGATAAATTAATCATTTGTTGAGATGGCTTTCCTGAATAAACCAGCTTTCCAAAACGTACATGAATGTGAATTATCATGTATTAGCGTCTGTGAACCCAAATGCGAATTATTTGCCATTATTAGTACTATGGCAGAGGTATTTGATAACAGAACAATGAAGGATACTTACATAAAAGAATAAGGCAATAAAATCAAAGCATTCTGTTAACGCTTTAATTAAGTGGTGTTTATGAACCCTGAGAATATGTTAAACTGATTACACCCGGATATGAAATCAATGATCATGATGATCAGCATCCGAATCTTCCTTAGTCAGGTGTACAGTTCTGTACGGATGTTCAGGTTTGGCATATATTGAATACAGTTTCAACGGTTCATCACCAATATTAATGATGTTATGCCATTTGCCTGCAGGAACCAGGATAACATCATCATCTCCGGCAGTGCGTTCAAATGTTAATTCGTCTTCACTATCTCCCATCAGAACTTTTGCCTCGCCATCTTCAATGCGCAGAAACTGCTCAATATCATAATGAACTTCAAGACCTACTTCGCTGCCTACGGGAATTGACATTACAGTGAGTTGTAGATGTTCTCCTGTCCAGATCGCTGTTCGGAAAGTCTGATTTTCAAGAGTATAATCTTCAATGTTGATCACTAGTGGATTGGCGCCATGATCTTTTAAGATCACCTCTTCTTTTACTTTTTTAATATCGTCCACTATTGTTTCCTGTTTTTTTTCTGCTGCTGGTTCACATGCGGAGCAAACAAGCAAAATTACTGTAATTAAGGGTGTTAGCTTTCTCATAATACTTAATTTAAGGAGTTATTTATTAGATTTATTATTTTTGGATTGCAAGATAATAAAAAAACAGAATCCTAATGAATTTGGTTGCGGATTTATAGCAAACATTCAAATATTTTTAAGGACTGAGGATTTCTTCAACTTTATCAAAGCCTTCCTGATTTTCTGAAAGAACTACAAGAACATCAAATGCCTCAATAATTGTTGATCCATTGGGAGTAATATATTCTTCATTTCTTTTTATTATTGCTATCAGTGTATTAGGCGGGAATCCTAACTCAACAATTGGTTTATTGACTGCTTTGGAGTTAAGTGATATTTTAATTTCTTTCATCGCAGTTTTTGGGATATCATCAAGAAATTTATCAATTTTACTTTCAGGTCGTTCCTTGATAGGTAATGCCAGATTCAGCCATTTAGCTACTATCGGTAGCGATGTTCCCTGAATTAATACAGATGTAACAGAAATGAAAAATACAATATTAAAGATCATATTGGCTTTTTCAATACCTGCCAGTAAAGGGTAAGTTGCAAATACGATAGGAACAGCACCTCTCAAGCCAACCCATGAAATATAGAGTCGCCTCTCAAATTTCATTTTAAAAAATACAAGACTTAAAAAAACACTTATCGGACGGGCTGCAATAATTAAAAACAATGAAATAATTACGCCAATACTAATAATAGGAACTATTTGTGATGGAAAAACAAGCAATCCAAGTATAAGGAATAATACGATCTGCATTAGCCAGGCAAGACCATCATAATTTTTGTAAATAGTTTTTTTGTGTCTTAGATCCTGATTCCCCAAATAAATTCCACAAATATAAATAGCCAAAAATCCGTTACCTCCAACAAAATCAGTGGCAGAAAAAGTAATAAACATTAATGCAATCACTAACGCAGGATAGAGACCTTCGTAATCAAGTTTGATTCTATTAATTACTATTTTACTTAACTTTCCGAACCCAAAACCAGCTAATCCACCAATTGTCATTTGCTGCAGAAACAAGGGAATGATTGAAATTATATTTTGTGATTCATCAATGACCAGGGTTAAAAAGACTATGGTTAAAATATAAGCCATAGGATCATTGCTTCCGCTTTCCAATTCCAGGGTGGGTCTTAAGTCTAAATCCAGAGAAAGTTTTTTAGAACGCAAAATAGAAAATACTGCGGCTGCATCGGTTGAGGATACAATTGAGCCTAAAAGCATGCTCTCGTAATAAGTAAAGTCAGTAACAAACCATACAAATGTGCCAAGAATAATTGCAGTAAGCAATACTCCCAAAGAGGATAATATAAGTCCTTCTTTCAAAATTGGCTTAACTGACGTCCAGCCTGTACTGAAACCTCCAAAAAATAAAATAAAGTTCAGCGCAATGATGCCAATAAACTGAGCTATCTTAGGATTATCGAAATGTATACCTACAATTCCCTCAGATCCTGCCAGCATACCTATTGTAAGAAAGAGTAGTAATGTTGGAACACCAAATCTATATGAGGTTTTTCCGGCAATTATGCTTACGAAAAGAAGTAGTGAACCAACAAGGAGTATGTTTTCAGTTGTTAGAGTCATTCTTTATTTTTTAATCTGAATTTTCCTGAATTATTTCTGTCTTAGTTCTGAAAAAGTTCTTATTCTTCTCTTCACGTTGGTTTAAAGTGTTTGTTTTGAGTAATATAAGTCTTACTGATTTCAGTTAAAAAGTCCAGCACTCTTATTATCAAAGGCTAAAGTCCGGTATTTATTAAACATAATATACGTTTCCATTATACTGTGAGCTATGACGATTTGCAAGTATATTAGGGTTTTGTTATTGTAGGTCAAAAGTACAATATTTTTTAATGAAATTGCATTAATGCTTTAAATTTCAAAAACGCTGTTTTTATTTTTCTATATTTGCTTAATATTACAGGAAGATGAAAAATAACAAATTCTATACTGTTTGGATAGGTAGGGTTCCGGGGGTTTATCAAGATTGGGAAACATGTTCAGAGCAAGTCAATGGTTTCAAAGGGGCAAAATATAAATCGTTTCCTTCATTACAAGAGGCTGAAGCTGCATTTCAGGCAGGTCCTGATAACTATTTCATTAAAGAGCTAAAGCAGGAAAAGGCTTCGTGGAAGACTCTTGCTGAAGGCAGACCTGAAGCCAACAGTATCTCAGTTGATGCTGCCTGCAGCGGAAATCCGGGAGTTATGGAATATCGGGGTGTTTACACTGAAACCGGAACAGAGATTTTTCATCAGGGACCTTTTCAAAAGGCTACAAATAATATTGGCGAATTTTTAGCTATTGTTCATGCTTTAGCCTGGTTGAAAAAGAATGATCTCGAACTTCCGGTTTATACCGATTCAAGAACAGCCATTATCTGGTTAAAGAATAAAGAGGTTAAAACTAAACTGGTTCGGACAGAGGAAAACGAGAAGGTTTTTGAACTCATTCAACGAGCTTTATATTGGCTTGATACAAATCATTACAATGTGCTGGTTATGAAATGGAATACAAATCTGTGGGGAGAAAACCCGGCAGATTTTGGAAGAAAATCCTAAAGGTGCGGAATTATAGGTAAAAGGGTTTTAGCATCCTTAAAAATTTGGATTTATTTCTCAGTGCAATCTCCCAGGATTGCTCAATCACCGCATCATATCCTATTCCAGATATATCTTTTTGCTGGCTTTAAGATTATCGTTATAAATAACTGCGATAAAAACTCCGTGTAAATTTTCTGGCAGATATACTGAGCTTCCGGGGTTCAATTTTGTTATGAAGACCATTTGACCGTTCGGTGCGTATAGTTTTAGCTCAATGGAATCAAATGAAAAATTATTTTCTTTTATTTCAATATAAAGGTGCCTATCTGATACTCTGATATTAATAAGCTGCTGGTCTTCAGTTTCCCGAATTCCGGATGCTTCTTTCAGAAACAGCCATTTATAAGCTTCAGTAAATTGTGAGCGCCAGAATTGTTCGTTATGCTGACCGCCAGGTACAACTTTCAGCAATAATTCCTCAGCACTGAAACCGGAAGCCAGTAAAGTGTCCATCATAATGTTCATCTGATGAACCAGACTGCTGCTTTCACTTGTTCCTCCCATCAGATAGTAGCGCATTGGTTGATTTTTTCCTGTTTCATAAGAGAAAATATAGGATGAATCACTAAACCAGAATGATGGAGAAAAGACTCCTGCCATGCTGAAAACATCCTGATATTTCAAGCCAATGTAATGAGATATCAAGCCACCAAGAGAGCTGCCCATAATTCCTGTATGTTCACGTTGCGGCAGGGTCCGGTAGTTTTCATCAATGTATGGCTTAAGTGTTTCCACGATAAAACGGGCGTAAAAATCACCTTCACCGCCGCCATGCTGAGGGTTTGTCCATGGCGTATATTCTGCTATTCTGTATTCACCACCATTATCAATGCCTACAACAATAGGGACCTGTTTGCCGGTATCGTACAGTGAGTTTAATGATTCATCCACTTCCCACTCGCCGCTGAAAGAGGTGTATAGATCAAAAAGGTTTTGACCGTCATGCATATACAATACGGGATAATGTTTTGTTGTGGAATCGTAGTCGGGTGGCAGGTTTAACCATATACGCCTTGTTCGGTTAAGTTGAGGCATGAAAAACGAATTGCTCATTACAACTACATTTGAAGCTGCTGTACTTCCTTGTCCCCCAGTATCTTCCCAGCTTTGAATTGCAAGATACAGAGTATCAGTGCTTCCAAAAGTAAATTTTCGGTTTGGCAGGAAACCTCCGGTTGCACTTCCTTCTACACTTTGCCAGCTACCTCTGGTAAATTTGAATTCAATAATACCAGTCCCTTCAATCACTATCTGAGGTTGTCCGTTATTATTTTGATGAAGGATAAAGTCAGGGTTCTCCGGATTCCAGTTATTGAAGTTACCAGCTATATATATCTGGTCTCCATCAGGGGTATTTGCAGGTACTGAAGTAATGATCATGGTTACTTCAGCAGATTGAATTGAAAGAAAACTTAAAGTCAACAAAAGCATTAACAGATTTGTTCTCATAAGTACAACTGTATTGTGTTTAACATGCTTGCAAAAATAATCAAATTGATTAGTTGAAAAACAGGGATATGGGGAGCAAATGAGCATGATTACAGTATCATAGGTTTTACAATAATTGAGTGTAGCACTCGTTTTAACAATTCGAGAACCTGATTCATTGATTTCAAAGAAAACTTTGTGATTTTAACCCATCATCTGCCACTGCCAAACGATTAATTATTTTGATGAAAAGATTTTTTCTACCTATACTTTTATCTTTTTTGATGCTTCAGGGCTATGTGTCCGGACAAGAATTTGTTGTAACACAAACTCTGAAATGGGATGAAGCTCCGACTCTTCTTCATACTGACCCTCCAACTTATTTTTTGAATTTTGAAGATGCTTACTACCCTTCATCGGTTGGTATTCCGGCTTTTCAGAATACGGTTTTCTTCCCAGAAAGAAATTCGGTTTTTGTTTCCTTTGATATCATGAACCTTGTTTTTGATTCAACTGACATGAGTTCTTTTATCAGTTATGAAAGCTTTGATTTAATTGAGAATGAGATAAATATTATTGCTGAACCGGTTAAATCACGCAATCAGAATGGAGTTCATATTTCTTTTATTCCGCTTGTAACTGATATATCTTCTGAAAAGGTTTACAAACTTGTTGAATTTGAGATTCTTGTCAGGTATCAGACTGGAGAAGGCCATGACGGCAGATTTAAAAATAATTATACTACACAATCGGTACTTGCCACAGGGCGTTGGTATAAATTTTCTGTTACTGAAACGGGTGTTTACAAAATAACTTATAATGATCTGGTAAGTGCAGGTATGAATCCTGCCAGTATAAATCCAAAGAATTTAAGGCTTTATGGAAACGGAGGTGGAATGCTCCCTGAACCCAATTCAATTCCGCGTCATGATGATCTTGTTGAAAATGCTATCATTGTGGTAGGGGAAGAGGACGGGGTTTTCAATACTCAGGATTATATTTTATTTTTCGGGCAAAGTCCGCATGAGTGGAGTCATACGCCAGGTTCTCAAACATTTGAGTTCAGGCATAATATATATTCTGATCATAATTATTATTTCCTTACTGCCGATCACGGACAGGGCAAACGAATAGCATTGCTGCCAAATGAAGGAAGGCCTGCAAATTATTTTGTCAATACTTTCGATGATTATATGGTTCACAGTCTTAATACTGAGAACCTTATGAAATCGGGCAGACAATGGTATGGTGAGAAATTTGATGGTATTCTTACAAGAGATTTCAAATTTAACTTTCCGGACCGGGTTCTGGATTCAGCTTTTACTACTCAGATACATGTAGCCGCAAATTCCCTTAAACCTACCAAATTTGTATTCGATATCAACGGAACTAACCTTCAGGCCAATATATCCCAGGTGAGTAGCGGAAATTATCCACCTGTTGCAAAAGATAATATTATTACCAGCAAATTGGTGAGTGCTCAGTCTGATATTGATATTAAGATCACATATCACAAAAGTTCATCGCCTTCAAAAGGGTGGCTAGATTATATCTGGATACATGCTTTCAGACGTTTAAGAATGAGTGGAGATCAGATGTCGTTCAGAAGTCTCAATTCGGTTGCTCCCGACCGTGTTTCTGAATTTAGGGTTGCAAACGCCAATACAGCACATTTGATATGGGATGTCAGCGATCCGGCTAATGTTGGTAAGGTTGATGCAGCATTGCAGAGCGGCGAAATGGTTTTCAGGCTTGGCACCGGACAAAAAAGGGAATTCATTGTTTTTGATTCTACCAAAGCTTATAATGCTGTTTTTGTGGAAAATGTTGCAAATCAGAATCTTCATGGCGTCAATGTTCCTGATTTATTAATAATTACTCATCCTCTTTTTCTTGACGAAGCCCGTCGTCTGGCTACTTTTCATAAAAACAATTCCGGTATTGACACACTTGTGGTAACAATACCCCTAATTTATAATGAGTTTTCGTCAGGAAAGCAGGATGTAACGGCTATCCGTGATTTTGTCCGTATGCTGTATGAGCGTGATCAGGAAACTGAAAAGTTTCGTTATCTTCTGATCTTTGGCGATGCTTCTTACGATTATAAAGATAGGGTTGAAGAGAATACGAACTTTGTACCGGGCTGGATGTCGTACGAATCCCTTGAACCTGTACAATCCTACATAACTGATGATTATTATGGATTTCTTGATATTTCCGAAGGTGGTACGGGGGCAAATATCATTGATCTGGGAATAGGCAGACTGCCTGCCGGTACAGTAGAAGAGGCAGCGGCAATGGTTAATAAGATCATTTATTATTCTGAAAACTCGGAAATAACTATGGGTGACTGGCGGAACAATATCTGTCTTATTGCTGATGATGAAGATAGTAATATGCATATCAGGGACTCGGAAATTCTTGCAAAGATCATTGATTCAACATATAATGCTTTTAACCTTAGTAAGATATACCTTGATGCATATACTCAGGTTTCTGTACCCGGTGGTAACCGTTATCCTGAAGTTAATGCCGATATAAACAAAGAAGTGCAAAGAGGAGCGCTGATAGTTAATTATATTGGTCATGGTGGGATTTTAGGGCTTGCTCACGAAAGGGTTCTTGAAATAGTGGATATTAAGAACTGGACAAATTACGATCGTATGGCCGTTTTCATCACTGCTACTTGCGAATTTGCCTATTTCGACGATCCGTCACATACTTCCCCAGGAGAGCTTGTTTTGCTTAATCCAAATGGTGGGGGAATAGCCTTGTTCACTACTACAAGACCAACGTATGCAACTTATAATTTTTCATTGAACAAACGAATGTTTGAAAATTCTTTCCAGCGTATTAACGGAGAGTACCTTCGTCTGGGAGATATAATGAGGTTGTCAAAACAACATTCAGGACTTGATCTTAACGCCAGAAAATTTGTGCTACTTGGCGACCCTGTGATTAGAATGAACATTCCTACTTATGATGTTAAAACTACCCATGTGAATGAAATCGAGATTGGCGGTAGCATAATGCCTATAATGAAAGCTTTGTCAATGGTAAATATTAAAGGCAATGTCACCAACTTTGAAGGAAATGTGATTGATGATTTTAACGGTACACTTGTTCCTGTTATTTTCGATAAATCACAAAAAGTAGTTACCCTCGCTAATGACGGAGGTGAGACTTATACATTTGAGGTTCAGGAGAATATTATTTACAAAGGGAAGGTGAGCATTGAAAACGGTGAATTTGATTTTTCATTCATTGTTCCTAAAGATATTGCATATATTTACGGTTCGGGTAAAATAAATTATTATGCAAGCGATGGAAAACGCGATGCCCACGGAAGCGAACCAAGGATAATAATTGGTGGATATAACGAAACAGCGGCACTTGACGCTAAAGGGCCGGAAATTGACCTTTACATTAATGATGAGAATTTTGAGTCAGGGGGAATTACCGATCAGAATCCCATACTTCTGGCTTTTGTGAGCGATGAGAGTGGAATTAATACTACCGGTATAGGTATAGGCCATGATATTACAGCCGTTCTTGACCATGAAACCGAGAAAGCATATCTGTTAAACGATTTCTATCAGAGCGATCTCGATACTTATCAATCAGGAACTATACGTTATCCGTTTTATAAAATACCTGATGGACATCATCATCTGAAATTAAAGGTTTGGGATATTTATAATAATCCTGGTGAGAAATCCATAGAGTTTGTAGTTGCATCATCAGGTAAAATAGCTTTGCAGGAAGTGTTTAATTTTCCTAATCCATTTCATGACAGAACCAAATTTATGGTTGAGCATAATCAGGCTGCTGCTACAATTGACTTTGAAGTAAATATATATTCACTCGATGGGCGATTACGTAAAACATTTAAACAAACTGTAATTACAGGTAATTACCGTTCGGTGATCTTCGATTGGGATGGCAGAGGCGATGATGGGCAATATCTTGAAAGAGGTACATATGTTTATAAAGTGATCATGCAAAATCCTGACACAGGCTATGAGGAAAAAGGTAGTAAACTTGTGATCATCAGGTAGTATGCAACTATTTTATGGCTGAAGCAGTCTTTTTATCACCCATAAAAACAAAAACTAACAATGTTCAAAAGAAGCATTACAATATTAATCTGTTTTGTTTTTTCGGTTTTCAATTTTATTTATTCTCAAACCTATGAAAACACAATAAAATGGAAATCTTCCGGATTGATGTATGATCCTTCAGAACCCAATCTTCCTGCTCTTTATTTTGATGATTACCTGCCGGATGAAGAAACCGGTTTACCCTTATTTGCATTCTCTTATGCCCTGGAAGGAAATTATACCCATTATGATGTTAATTTGAGCCACGAAGTTTTTGAACCGCTTTCGCAAGAGGAAGCTCTTGACTTTCCTGCTGATTTTATGCCTGGCTTGAAAGTTGAAATAAAGTCATATGATATCCTGCGTATCAGGAAAAAGCCTGTAATGAATGTTGTTTTATTGCCATTCAGACAAAATGAGGAAGGTGAAATTGAGAAATTAGTTTCATTTAGGCTTGAGTTTCACGGAAATATTGCTTTTCCCTACAAATCTCAACTCAGTTATGCCGAACGCTCGGTGCTTGCTGATGGTAACTGGGTGAAAATTAAAACTTCGAAGTCAGGTGTCTATAAAATTACAGGACAAGAGCTATTATCAGCCGGATTACAGATTAATAATGTTAATCCTGACAATATAAGGCTGTATGGAAATGGTGGAGCCATGCTTCCTGAACAAAATGATATTCTCCGAATTGACGATCTGCAGGAGCTTGCTATAGAGGTGATCACAGAAAACTCTTGGAGGTTAAAAGAAAACGACTGTATTTTATTTTACAATCCTTCACCTCATAATTGGAAACCGGTTAATGACCCTGAAAACCTGCGTTTTGAATATGAGCATAATCCATATTCTGATTATTCTTTTTATTTTCTGACTATTTCAGATTCCCCGGGCAAGCGGGTACAATCCCTGGAATCAGTTAATGAGCCATTTACGCATAAGGTTCTGACATTTCATGATTTTGCTGTTTATAAACCCGATTCACTCAATTTAGGACGACTGGGCAGAAGATGGTATGGCAATAAAATTGATGGAGGTACAGGGCAACATCCCTTGCCCGTTTTCAGATTTCCTGATATTGATCCCACATATAGGGTTTTGTTCCGAAGCAGTTTTGCATTAAATTCCGGCGAAACCTCACGAATTAAGTTATACATTAACGATAATGAATTTCTTAGCTCTCCTGCGAACCGGCCAAATTCTTACTGGCTTGCAAATACGGTCACTATGAATTCAACATTTTTTACTGCAGATTCTGTTTTAACCCCGGCATTTGAACACCTGTCAGGTGATCCTTCTTCTGCGGCATGGGTTGATTTTATTGAAGTAAATCTGAAGCGTAATCTCAAATATACCGGAGGGCAATTCCCATTTCGTGATCCAGGATCGGTAGGGGAGGGTAATATTAGCAAATTTATACTGGCTGAACCAGCTGATGATATAAAAATATGGGATATTTCAGCTTTTGAGGAACCTTACGAAATTAATTATAAGATTGAAAACGATAACCTTGTTTTTAATTTACCAACTCCTGAACTTCGCTGGTTTGTAGCCTTCTCAGTTGCTGATGCTTATAAAGTTATTAGCATTGAACCCATTCAAAATCAGAACCTTCATGGCCTTGAATCACATGATCTTATTATTGTGGCACCTGACATCCTTATGTCAGAGGCTGAGGAATATGCCCGGTTAAGGCGTGAAACATCAGGGATTTCAGTACTAGTAGTTTCAGTTGAGCAGATTTATAATGAGTTTTCATCCGGAAGCCTTGATCCCACTGCAATAAGGGATTTTATGAAAATGCTTTACGATCGCGCTCAAAACGGACACGAGCCCCGTTATCTCCTGCTATTTGGAGATGGTTCGTACGATTCAAAAGACAGAATAACTGATAATAAAAATCTTATACCTACTTATCAGTCGGTTGAATCATTAAAGCTTGATGCTACTTATGTTTGCGATGATTACTATGGTTTGCTCGACGATGGAGAAGGGTACTCGGCTAATGGAGCGCTTGATATTGGTATTGGCAGATTTCCTGTGAAATCCTCGGAAGAAGCAGCTATTATGAGAGATAAGGCTGAAAATTACCTGGCTTATGATCAGAGTAATACAGGGAACTGGAGAAATACCGTCACATTGATAGCTCATGACGAAGACATTGATAAGCATTTTCTCAATGCCGAAGAGCTTGCAAACTATATTTCTGTTAATCAACCGGTTTTCAATGTCCGGAAAATTTATCTGGATGCATATAAGCGGGTAAATATTCCCGGTGGTTATCGTTATCCCGATGTGAACAAGGCTATTAACGACCAGGTTAAGGAAGGTGCCTTGTTGATCAATTACATTGGTCACGGAGGTGAAACAGGATGGGCACATTCACGTGTTCTTACTGTCCCAGAGATCAATTCATGGAACAATATTGATAATATGCCTGTATTTATTACAGCAACTTGTTCGTTTGGCCGTTTTGATGACCCGGAGTTACTTTCTGCCGGAGAAATGGTGGTTCTGAATCCAAAAGGTGGAGGGATAGCTCTTTTTACTACCACCCGATTGGCATATTCTGCTTTTAATCATAGTTTGAACCGGAGTTTTACCAGATATTTTTTTGAGAAATCAGATGGTGAGAATAACACTTTGGGAAATATAATGATGCAGGCTAAAAATGCCAATAATAACAATGCTTATATCCGAAATTTTGTCTTGCTTGGCGACCCCTCGCTCCAGCCTGCTATACCACGCTATCAGATACAATCTTCAACTACACCCACGGGTGGAATCAAAACAAACACTGCTGAATCGGGTTTGACAAAGGTTTCAGTTAATGGCTCTATAAAGGATCATTATGGCAATATCGTTGATGATTATAATGGTATCCTTTATCCGGAAGTTTTCGATAAGCCTGTTGTTTACACTACAAATGCAAATCATAGCTCAAGTTCACCCAGACAGTTTATAATTCAGAATTCAGTAATTTACAAAGGCAGGGTTTCAGTTGAAAATGGCAAATTCAGCTTTGATTTCTTACTTCCCGAAGATGTAAGTCCAATGCTGGGAACCGGTAAGATATCTTATTTTGCCAGCAATGGGGAAGCCGGCGCTCATGGTTATTTCGATGATTTTCTGGTTGGCGGTTTTGCACCTATAGAAGCAGATCATGAAGGACCTCAGATTGATATGTATCTGAACACGCCATCGTTCACTTTTGGTGATTTTGTCAATGAAAACTCCTTACTTGTTGCACATCTGAGAGATAAAGATGGGATCAACTCTTTCGGTTTGGGTATAGGTCATGAAATTATTGCCTTCCTCGATGAAAATACTCAAAATCCTATTTTTCTGAATGATTTTTTTGAACCTGATCTGGATAGCTATACAGGCGGAACTATTAGGTATTATTTTAAGAACCTGACTCAGGGTCGGCATAGTTTAAGGTTTAAGGCTTACGATTTATTTAGCAATTCATCAGAAGCCTATACTGAATTTATTGTCACTTCCGAGCTTCCTGTTCATGCTGGTAATATTATCAATAAGCCTAATCCTTTTTCAACAGGTACATGGTTCGTTTTTAAGCATAATTATTTCGATAAGGAATTAAATGTTACGGTTGAAGTTTTTGATTTAACAGGTCAGCTTGTAAAAACTATTGGTCCAGTGGAAACGCCATCGGTTGGAACACAGATTGAACCAATATACTGGAACGGACGAAGAAATGATGGCAGTAAGCTGAATCCTGGGATTTACCCGTATTGTATAAAAATAGAAACAAAAAATGGTTTCACCGGTTTATTGAATGGAAAAGCGATGATTTTGCATTGAGTTTCCCTGTTTTTATAAATATTGGATTTTCGGTACATTATAATTTTGACCTTTTTAAAGCAATATTCATTTTGAAAAGCCGTTTCAATAGTTCAGTAATCAAACCCTGTCTTTTAAATCATTTAAAATCAAATTATATGCGAATTTTTGCCTCGTTAAGAACGTCGTTGTTAGTAATGATGGTTGTAGTTTTGGGTTTTCCTACATTAGCGCAGCAAAGCTATTTGGGCAAACGTTTAAATACTGTTACTTCAGCCGTACCCTTTCTGATGATAGCTCCTGATGCTCGTGCCGGTTCTATGGGTGACGTTGGGGTTGCATCAAGTCCTGATATCAATTCACTACATTGGAATCCTGCAAAATATGCATTTATCAAAAAAGAAATGGGCTTTTCGTTAGCATACAGCCCTTGGTTACGAGCACTTGTTAATGATATTAACTTAGCATATTTAACTGGTTTTATGAGAATTGATGATAATTCTGCCGTAGCGGGATCTTTATTATTTTTCTCACTTGGCGATATAACTTTTATGGGCGAAAATGCTGAGGTACTTGGTAATTATCGCCCTTCAGAATTTGCAATATCAGGAACTTATTCAAGAAAGTTCTCTGATCATATTTCCGGTGCTGTTTCCGGTCGTTTTATTTATTCTAATCTTACTCAGGGGCAATTTGTGTTAGGTCAGGCAACTAAACCGGGAACTTCAGTAGCTGCTGACGTAGCTGTTTATTATGAAAAGGATGTTGAACTCTTTAATACCGATGCAGTTTTTGCATGGGGAGTTAATATTTCAAATATAGGTGCAAAGATTTCATATAGCGATGATAATCTTACCAAGGATTTCATCCCGACTAATTTACGCCTTGGCCCAAGACTTTCAATTGACCTGGACGATTATAATACCTTGTCGTTTATGGCGGACCTTAATAAATTACTGGTCCCGACACCTCCAATCTATAAGACTGATGGCAGTGGTGAAATTGAAAAAGGTATGAATCCAGAAGTGTCAGTTCCGGTGGGTATGTTCCAGAGCTTTTTTGATGCACCAGGTGGTTTCTCTGAAGAGTTAAGGGAAATAAATGTTAGCGGTGGTGTTGAATATTGGTACGACAAGCAATTTGCATTGCGTGGAGGCTATTTTTATGAGCATGACACTAAAGGCGGTCGTAAATATTTTACACTTGGTGTAGGATTAAAATACAATGTTTTTGGTCTTGATTTTGCTTATCTGATCCCAACAGCACAAAAGCACCCGCTTGAGAACACATTGAGATTCACCCTTTCGTTCGATTTTGACGCTTTCAGCGATTTGGATGCTAAACAAAGCAAATGAGTTTTCGTGTAGGTTTTGGATATGATGTTCATCGTCTTGAAAAAGGACGAAAGCTTATATTAGGTGGTGTGGAAATTCCGTCACCGGTAGGCTTGTTAGGCTATTCCGATGCTGACGTTATTATTCATGCTATCTGCGATTCTTTATTAGGTGCCGCCGGTTTACGAGATATTGGTTTTCATTTTCCTGATACTGACCCCAGGTATAAAGACAGTGACAGCAAAGTGTTGCTTGCCGGAGTATTTCAGCTGTTACAGAAAAGGGGCTGGACAATAGTCAATATTGATTGCACACTTACACTTGAAAGCCCCAAGGTAGCTCCTTATATTGACACTATGCGCCAGACTCTTGCTGAGATACTTCATGCCGACATCGGGCAAATATCAGTGAAAGCCACTACTACCGAAGGCCTTGGATTAACTGGCAGACAGGAAGGAGCAACAGCTTATGCAGTCGCTTTGATAAATTCAGGATCTTAGTCTTTAAATAATTCATCATCAAATCCTATCATATAAATCCGCCTGGTACCGCGGGTAATGGATGTATATAACCATCGCAGGTATTCTTTGTTCCTTGAATCCGCCGGGATATACCCCTGATCAATGAAAATATTTTCCCATTGTCCGCCCTGAGTTTTATGACAGGTAAGTGCATAAGCAAATTTTACCTGTAATGCATTGAAATAAGGGTTGGCACGCAATTGCTTTAGCCTTTCCCGACGTGAAGGGATAGCTTCATAATCTTTCATTACTTCTTCAAAAAGCCGTATGTTTTCTTCCTTAGTTAAAGAAGCTGACACCGACATTAAAGTATTAAGCAGGATTCTAACTTCCAGTTCGGGTTCATTGGGGTAGTCTGTCAACCGGATTTGTACATCGGCAAAACGAAAACCATAAAGTTCTGTTATCTTTTTAACCCTCAGGATTTCAATGATATCGCCATTTGCAATAAACCCTGCCTGCGATTCAGGCGAAAGCCAGAAATAATTGTTTTTAACAGCCATCATTATATCTCCGGCAGTAACTTCATGGTCGCGGAATAATATCCGTTTTCTGATCTCATTGTTGAAAAGATTGGCCCTTTTGTTTGTTCGGGTTACTACCACAGTATTTTCAATCCCCTTTAAAGAAATATTCTCATTAAGGGCATCTTCAAGCTCATTGCTACTTATCCTGAGCACATCATCAAATTGTTTCAGATCAAAATACGGTATTGAATAATTTTCGGTACTTAATTTTTGTCGCAGCAATGTTGCATTGTATAAAATTCCTGAATCCTTCTCCTGTCTGACTACTTCAGTTAATTCAGAAGTAAAAAGCGAAACCGGATAAGCAGTTTTTATATACTTTGTATCGAGAGCCGGACTGTCTTCCAGCCCCACCGGAGGAAGCTGTGCTGTATCGCCTGTGAGCAATAAACGGCAATTACTGCTGTATACATAGGTGATCAGATCGTCGAGGAGGTTGCGCCGTGAAAATACTTCAGATTCGTTGCCACTTGTTTCATTGTGTATCATCGAGGCTTCGTCAACAATGAATAAAGTGTTCTTGTGTAAATTCTTTCTAAGTGTGATCCTAATCATTCCATCAGTTTGTGCCTGATGCATATATATTTTACGATGAATAGTAAAAGCAGGATGACCTGAATATTGTGAGAAAACTTTGGCAGCTCTGCCGGTAGGAGCTAACAATACCGTTTTCTTGCCAAGCGTAGGCAAGGCTTTAACCAATGATGAGATCATAGAGGTTTTACCTGTTCCGGCATAACCCCGGAGAATAAACATCAAGTACTGGTTGTTTTCAGGTTTTGTGAAAATAAATTCAGCAAGCCCACTAGCAAGCAGTCTTTGTCCTTCAGTAGGTGTATGGGGTAGATTGTTAAGTATGGCCAGGGCAAATTCGGCTTCAGTCATTAAAATAAATTCTGCAGGGTTAAATACTTAAACTTTTGCAAAATAAGCTTAAAAATGTATCATTAACTGATTTTGCTAGATTTTTGATTTCAGTGGTTATATTTTTTTACCACAGAGGGCACGGAGTTTCACAGAGTTCTTTTCTCCATGTTTTTCTGCGTTCTCAGTGGTTAATGTTTTCACCACAGAGGGCACGGAGTTTCACAGAGGTTTTTTCCGTGTTTAGCATAATTCAAATAATCCATCTTATTATACCTTCTTTTAGTTTGGTTACGTTGAAATTCATTAATAACCCAACCTTTATGTTTGCGAGTTTCATGTAGGTCATGAGCTGTGCTTTATGAATTTCTGCAAGTACGTCTACTGATTTTATTTCAACAATAACTTTGTTTTCAATCAGTAAATCAATGCGGTAACCGGCATCTAATTTTATTTCTTTATATATCAGCGGCAATGCAAGTTGTTTTTTTACTTCAAGTCCCGCGTTCTTAAGCTCATAAAACAAACATTCTTCATATGCGCTTTCGAGCAGCCCGGGTCCTAATTGTTTGTGTACCTCAATAGCACAGCCGATTATTTTTTCAGTTATTTGATTTATTTCCATCTGATTTTATTTTTTCTGGTTTCATTGTAATTGTTTTTCACCACAGAGGGCACGAAGTTACACAGAGTTCTTTTCTTAGTGGTTATGTTTTTCACCACAGAGGGCACAGAGGTTCACAGAGATTTTTTATCCGTGTTTCTCTGCGTTCTCCGTGGTTGTGTTTTTTTTACCACAGAGGGCACAGAGGTTCACAGAGTTCTTTTCTCCGTGTTTCTCTGCGTTCTCAGTGGTTATATTTCTTTTACCACAGAGGGTACAGAGGGGCACAGAGTTTTTTCTACGTAAATATGCTTAGAAAAATAAAAGACCTAAGCCGTTTTATTCAATAATATTCATTTCATCAAGAAGATAACCTGCTCCGGCAAACTTATCAACAATGAAAAGGCAATATTTAATATCGAGTGAGATATTACGGCAGATTTTCGGGTCATACATCAGATCGCTCATAGTTCCTTCCCAGTTCCTGTCGAAGTTTATACCCACAAGCTGTCCGTCTGCATTGAGTACCGGGCTGCCTGAGTTTCCTCCGGTAGTATGGTTCGAAGCAATAAAACAAATCCTGAGATCTCCGTTTTTGTCGGCATAGCGCCCATAATCACGATTGCGGTATAATTCTTTCAATTTATCTTCAACCACATAATCATAAATATCAGGATCTTCTTTTTCCATGATGCCTTCAATGGTTGTATAATGTTGATAATGAACGGCATTCATTGGAATATAATCGTCAATTTTTCCGTAAGCTACCCGTAATGTAAAATTGGCATCAGGATAAAAACGATGATTTGGCTTCATTTCCCTTAAACCCTGAACATAAATGCGTTGCAGGCTATCGAGGTTGTTTTCGTATGTCTCAGTCTGAAGATTTATATAAGAATTTAGATGAGTGACCAATCCATTGGCAAGCCTGTAAACCGGATCCTTACTTATTTTTTTGTGATCTTTTGGCTTATAATTATTTAATAATGAGTTCAAACGACTCTGACTTGTAAAGTACGATTTTTCGAACACATGCTTGCTGAAAGCCTCAAAACTTCCTTTATATTTTCTGTAAATATCTGAAAGGATTGGTGGCCTGTAGTCTTTATCGAGTTCTGAATAATAGATCTGAAGTAACTCAGTCATTACTTTCTGGTCAATTGCGGTATTATAATTATTAAAGAAAACCTCAGCCGACTTTGAGAGTTCCTCAAGCGACTTATTAATCTGTTCTTCAGAAGTTTTCCAGTTTAAGCTTAATTTTTCCAGTCTTATAAATTGTATTGCAAACCTGACGGCTTCAATACCAAGGCCGGCTTCAAAAAGGTAGGTTCTGGAAAGGTTTAAAGGAATATAATGCTGATAAATTTCTTCAAAAGCCGGGAACAGACCTCCATATTTTGTTTTATAATTCGGGTTTGTATTTGTCCATGCTAAAAACTCCTGTTCACGTTCCCTTTTAATATCAATTGAATTCATGCGTTTAATTCCGCGGTTCTCGCCTATCATTTTCTTCCATCCGTTCGCTATATTAGCATGTTTATCAGCGTATTGCAGACGAACATGAGCGTCATTACCGGTAAATGAATTAATTATATCGAGGCGGCGTTCGCGTAATTTTATAGCCACGGGGTTAGTAACATTTACAATGCCGTCAACAGCTATGGCAGGAAGATATTGCTGAGTACGACCCGGATAACCAAAAACAAAGGTGAAATCATCCTTTTCTACTCCTTTCAGTGAGATAGGAAGAAAATATTTTGGTTTATAGGGAATGTTATCCAGCGAATAATCGGCAGGTTTATTATCTTTTCCTACATAAACACGAAACAACGAGAAATCGCCGGTATGCCTGGGCCACATCCAGTTATCAGTGTCACCCCCAAATTTACCTATATTTGAAGGAGGAGCTCCTACAAGTCTTACATCGCGAAAAGTTTCGGTATAAAACATGTAATATTCCTTGCCGTAATAAAAAGGTTTGATCTGTACATCGTAGCCACTGGAATCGGCAGCATGTTTTTCAATAGCCTTGATATTCTCATTAATAATTGCCTTGCGTTTAAATTCAGAAATATCATCACTAACGCCTTCAAGAACCCGTTGGGTTACATCTTCCATTTTAATCATTAGTGTTACAGTAAGACCCGGACTTGGTAATTCCTCATTGCGGTTCATAGCCCAGAAACCATTGGTAAGATAATCGTTTTCAATTGAGCTTAAACGCTGTATTGAGCCAAACCCGCAATGATGATTTGTTAGGATTAGCCCTTCAGATGAAATGATCTCGGCAGTACAACCCCGCCCAAAAATTAATATGGCATCTTTCAGGCTACTGTGATTTACTGAATAAATATCTTCAGCCGTGAGCCTTAATCCCATTTGCTGCATTTCCTTTTCGTTAAGCTGCTGTAACAGAATAGGAAGCCACATACCTTCAATTGCTGAAAGGCGCAGCGTTAGTATCAGTAAGCCAAAAATAAAACTGAGTTTTTTCATAATATAGTTGTTTTATGATGAGTATAATTCAATTTAAAATGATTTTTAAGCATCCTTAAAAGTCTTTTATTCTTTTCCGGGCATAATTACCCGTGCCGATGGAACATCAGGGAAAACAGAATATTCCGCCAGTGTTGGCTGAGGCAAGTTAATGTTTTGTTGAGCTATTTGCAGGCAATAGTTTCAATTTCAACAAGGACTCCCATAGGTAGTTTTACCACAGCATATGCTGCCCGCGCCGGTTGTTCGTGCTGGTAAAACGAACCATAAACTTCATTCATGGCTGTAAAATCGTCCATAGTACTTAATAAACAGGTTGATTTCACCACATTCTTAAAATCGTAACCGGCAGCTTTCAAGATAGCACCTATGTTTTTTAAAACCTGCTGTGTTTGTTCTTTAATGCCACCTTCAACAATTTTGCCTGTAGCCGGATCAATAGGGATCTGACCGGAAATAAAAAGCATACCATTAAATTCAATAGCCTGGCTGTAAGGTCCTATGGCTTTGGGTGCATCAGGAGTGCTGATTACTTTTTTCATATCTGTGTATTTTAGTTAGGTTATAATTATTTGGTTAAAATTTTACTTACGTATTTATGATCCGGGTTTAACTTCGGGTTCCCTTACAAAAATCCAGAAAAATACTGAAACAGTAACGAAAATCCCACATAAAATATAGAGCAACTGATAATTTCCGGTTTGTTTTATTACATGAGCTACCCCGTTACTCATCATCTGCGGCAATACTACCGCAAGATTGAATACTCCCATGAAAAGCCCCATTTTTGCAGGGTTCACACGTTCGCTCATAATGGCAAAAACAATTGATATCACAGCCGACCAGCCTATACCAGTAAGTAACATTCCCAGATAAAAATCTGTTTCGACAGTACCGAGGAAAGCTATGTAGAAATATCCGATCGCAGAAAATGAAAGCGCATAGATATAAGTTCTGACCCTTCCGATTTTTTGGGCAATTTCCTGTAAAACAATGGGGAACAAGGCACCGACAAAATTTAATATCAGGAATCCAAGCGAAAGTATGTTCCCAATTGAAGAATCGGCAGTTTGAGCAACACCGGTGAGTTTTTCGGCAAACCAGTTAGCTATAATACCCGATATTTCAATGTTTGGTAGAATACGGTTCTCAATGAAAAAGCCTGACATTATAAACATGCTTTGAAATGCAACCCATGTGAAGGAATGAGCAAGCATGATCTTGTGGAACTCATTGTTGTTCGATGGTTTTTTGTAACCTTTCAAAATGATGTAAATGCCAATAATCACCGAGTAAACCAGTGCTGCTATCAGTAAGGCATTGTGAACAGGGGTCAGGCTGTCGAAAAAATGATTGAAAACGCTGTAAACACCGAATACAAGGAATCCATAGAGTGGAAAGATCTCTTTGATGATCTGAAGCAAACCATATTTTTCTTCTTTTACATTTTGAGCCGATTTTAGGTCTCTGGTTTCTTCTATCAGCAAAACAGGAAAAACTGCCATGATAAATACCAGTACAGCAGCTATATACAGAAGCTTTTCGTTGCCGAAAACCATACTAAGAAAATAGGCAAAAACTCCGAAAAAGCCTGATATTATCTGCATCCACACATAACCTGCCGTCCTTTGTTTACCTTCGGCGGTAATGTCGGCAATGAGTGAACGTGCAGGATTGAACGTAACATTCACAGATAAATCGAGAAAAAGGGCTATAACTGAGGCTATAATTGTAATATCGCTGATACCTGTAATCCTTGAAATACCCTGAATATGGGGTAGCATAAGAAAAGCGACAGTACTTACTATTCCACCTATTATGATGAAGGGCCGGCGGCGGCCTCCCATAAACCAGACATTGTCACTGATGAGTCCTACAATAACCTGCCCGAAAATACCCGCTACCGGACCGGCAAGCCAGACAAAGGCAACTTCATGAATTTCAAGACCGTATTTTTTTGATAGGATCCAGCTTAATGCTGCTATCTGAGTTGAAAGTGCAAACCCGACAGCGGTAGCAGGAAGAGCAAGTATGGCGTAAAAGAAATTTGTGAGTTTTTTCTGAAAGTCGAACATAGTCAGACTGTTATGAGTTTTAGGATGGTTTAGTTAAAGCTGTGAATTTTTAGAAGTCTCAAAATTAAAGTATTTCAGGATACTACAAGTCCTTAAATTGAAAATGTTTGAGGTGACACAACTATTGATTGCGGGATATTTTCCTATGAGAAGATGGTTGTTAAAATTCAGGGGCTTTAATTTGCCGAGATCCGGCTGCAAGAAAAAGCTTCATCATCAGGTTTTATACCGGGATTATAGAGATGAATTGATACTTTTATTCATATTGAAAGTTGAATCTCACAGCCATTTGTTTTGCAAAGGACATGTTTTTTCAATAATCCGAAAAAAGGGGCATTGATTGAGTTTTCAGATCACAAATGGAATTGAAAATAGATCCGGCATTCTCACCGGATCTATCCGCAATTCTTTGAATAAGCAGTTAGTAAACGGTTCATACAGTGAAGATAAGCCAAGAACAGGAATTGAGTTCAGCTAACTGCCATTCATGATAATGCTCACTAAACCAATTATATCAAGCAAATCCACAATGCCGTTCCCGGTTACATCTGCATTATCAAAGCAGAATGGCTGAGGATTGTTACCTAATATATAATTAGAAATAGTAATTGCATCCAAAATATCAACAACACCATCGCAGTTGGCATCGCCCAGTAGGCTCGAAACTGCCGTACCTCCTGATAGACATACTACTTCTCCGTTTCTGCCTCCCACTACTACTTCCCAAGAATTATCACCTGTAACATCGGGTATGACGTTCAGAGCATCAACAGCACTTGGGAAGCTCCTTGAAAAAAGTTCGGTTCCGTCAACAGCATCAAAATAATACACTTTATTGTTCTGGAAAAGTGTTCCTAGCACTATATCAGCCTTACCATCGCCGGTGATATCCGGAATACGTGCTATATTCCAGGGTTTATCGGGTAATATCTGTGTCCATAAAGGTTGAGCATTTTGCCCGTTGAAAACCTGAACTGCAGTTCCACTGTTTGCTACAACAAAATCAACAAATCCGTCACCGTTCACATCGTCAAGCACCTGAATATCAAGGATAATATTGTTTCCGGCACTACCCTGAGCAAGTACAGTACCATTTACAGGATCCATGATATAGATAAAGCCATTGAATGAACCAGCTACAATTTCAGATATGCCATCGTTATTTATATCACTTATCTGAGCCAGAGCATATCCTGATGATCCAGAAGTAGTATAATTCCACATTTGACTTCCGTTTGCACCGTTAATCCCGTACACCCTGCCCTGTGCCTGAGTAGCATTTGTTCCGGCTGCTACTACATCAGGAATACCGTCTCCATTAACATCCGGAATTCCAATTACCCGGTACATTGCTCCACCTAATGGACATTCCCAGATTGATTGTCCGGTAAGTCCGTTAAGACAGTATACTCTGCGAGGACCCTGATTGTTGCCATCGTCTCCAGCGCAAGCCAATACATCGGGAAAGCCATCGCCATTATAATCGTATTCGGCAAACACCTGATAAACCCAGCCGCCTGAACCATAAGCGTTGGTTTGCTTTTTCCATAATACCTCTCCTGTTTTTCCGCTTAGTGCAATAATTGAACGGTCGCTGCCGGTGGTTCCTACCACCACATCTTTATAACCATCATTATTGATATCGTTAATTAATGTTACTGATTGCCGGTTATAGATATTGCCTGAATAAATATGTCTTTCCCATAATATATCTCCTGTACCCGATGCATTTCCATTAAAGCACCTTACATAATTATCTTCTGAACATACAATAACATCAGCTTTGCCATCACCATTGATATCGGGTATATAATGAATACCTTTAGGGCTGTTGTCATAACTTGTTGTTATAAGATAATTCCATAATTCAGTACCAATTGATAAATCTTCGTCAGTACCTGCACCAGTAAGAGTCACAAGGTAAGGGCTTTGTGTTTGATCATTGCTTTCAATGCTTAAGTTTCCGCTATAACTTACAGCCTGTTTTGGCCAGAACCAGACATTAACAACCAGAGTATCAAGAGGAGCAAGGTTTGCTGGAAAGCCAGCGACTTCGTCAATATAAAAATCAAGGTTATCGCTTGATATTGATGATATTGTAAGCATAGCATTACCATTATTCTTAACCATCATTTTCCAGTGTTTTGTTGCATTGGTTCTGATTGTTCCATAATCATGGTTCGAAGAAGGTAGATAAATATTAGGTCCATCTATTACTGCCACTCCGGTTAAAGTAACATTGGTAAGAGGATTCAGAGGGTCGTTTGATGAAATTTGAATAGTGCCGTTTAGAGGTCCTGCAGTTAATGGTTGATAGGTTAATGGAATAGTCACCGATTGTCCGGCAGGAAGCGAGATTGGAAAAGTTGCTGAAGTGCTGACCGGGAAATCATGAGGGAAAATTATTTCATCAATTACAAGTGGTGCTGTGCCAACACTTTGAACCGGCATGTCCCATGTAACTGAATTTCCTACCGTTACATTGCCATAATTGAATGAGTTTGAAGGAAGGGCAATGGCAGGAGTACCTGTTCCGCCAAGGTCTACTTTGTAAAGCGTACTATTTGCACTTAAAGGTCCAGCAATATACCACAGGTAAGTTCCGTCAAAAGTGATTCCTGCAGGTCGCTGAGTTTCAGAAGGATGACTTTCAAGTACCACCCCTGTATCATCTACTTTATATATCATATATGCGTTATAATCCACGATCCAGAGATCATCACCCTGTTTGCATATATCCCAGGTCTGATTGTTGGGTGGAAGAAATTGGAATAAAACGGCACCTGTATTATCCACTTTATGTATCCATCCCGGGTCAGGATGATAGGTTCCAACCCAGAAATTACCATTATCGTACTCAATACCTGACATGTATTGATTTGGTAATGTGAACTGGGAAAGAATAGCACCGCTTAAACTAAGCTGTAGGGCATAGGATGGACCTGTTGTACCACGGTCAATTATCCACAGCGATTGCCCATCCCAGGTCATACCATAGGAATCGCCAATTGTTGGATTAGTAAATAATAATTCAGCAGTGCCACTGACAGGATCAAAACGATAAACCCTGTCGCCATTGGCTCCATAGATTCCATAATACAGATACGTCCCATCCGAAGCAAGCCCCGAAGCTTTTCCGGGAACCGTATAGGTTTGAAGGATGGTCCAATCGCGTGATTTTTCCTGGCTCATAACATTAAATGTTAATGTGAGCATGGCTAATGCAGAGAGTAAAATAATTTTTCTCATAACTTTAATAATTTGGTGAAATGATTGATTTACTGTTGGTTATATGAGTAATATCAGTAAAACATGAATTAACAGGCAGTAAAATTAATAATTTTGAATGCAAAAACCTCTTTTGAAAATGAAAAACTTACAGAAAATGTTATAGAATATTAAGTATGGCTTGAAAATCAGCTAATTGTATAGAAAAAATGTTTTATTGAATATTTGCATAAAAATAAGATCATTCCAAACCCGGGAATGATCTTATTGTATATCTATAAAAAATTAAACGGCTATATAAATATTACACATTTTATTTAACCGCTGCATATGTTGCTGAATTAATTCAGCAATTACTAAGTTATATTGAAGAAAATAATCGTTGTTTGATATTAAAATTTATCAGTTCTGAATAATTCGAAATTACTCGGTTCAACAATATTACCATAGTCTTCGGCGGTAATGAATAACTGAACCGGTTTAAAGGGTATGGAAGTTTTCATGCTTCCCGACATTGATTTGCTAATAGCCAAACGACCAATATTTACATTTTCTGCTTCCTGGGTTAGTGCCCAAACAACGTACTGATTTTTTGGAGGTGAGAGTCTTTCAGGCTTTGCTAAATGTTTTACAGTGAGGCTGATTTGATAATTATCATTTTTATCAACATTAATTTTTGCAACTCCATCGGCTGCAGGAACAATCTTTGATATTGGAAATTTAACCGAAGTTGAACAAGAACCTAATGCTACCAATAGTAACATAACGAAAAAAGTACGTAAAGTCTTCATTTTGGAAATATTTAGTTAATTATTAATTTTCTGCAAAAATCCGAAATAAAACGATGTAAAAATCATTTGATAATTATTTTTATACCTAATTCCTGAATTCATATAAGAATAACGATTTTTATGGTTTTATACAAAAAATTACATTTGCCCGAACACCATGAAATCCCAATGATTTTTTAACTTTGTAACAAAATTTACAATATGACCAGATTAAGTGTAAATATCAATAAAATTGCCACGTTGCGAAATGCACGAGGCGGTAATGTTCCTGATGTAATTGCCTCTGCAATAAATATTGAGCGTTATGGTGCTCAAGGTATTACGGTTCATCCGCGTCCTGATGAAAGACATATTCGCCGAAACGATGTATATGAACTCAAAAAAGTGGTTACCACCGAATTCAATATTGAAGGATATCCTTCTGAAGATTTTATCAGGATGGTTATTGAAGTAAAACCGCATCAGGTTACTCTTGTACCCGATCCGCCTGATGTGTTGACTTCAAATGCAGGCTGGAACACAATCCGGCACCAGGAGTTTCTGAAAAAAGTAGTAGCCAGATTTCAGGATGCCGATATTCGTACTTCGCTGTTCATTGAAACTGACTCGGAACTGATATTCAAAGCTGCTGAAACAGGAACAAACAGGGTTGAACTTTATACTGAGCCTTATGCAGCAAATTATCACATTGATCGCGAAAAAGCAATTCATCCGTTTGTGGTGGCTGCCGAAGCTGCTGCAAAAGCTGGTTTGGGACTTAATGCCGGGCATGATCTGAGTCTAGATAATCTGAGGTATTTTGCTCAAAATGTTCCAAACCTCCTCGAAGTATCAATAGGACATGCACTTATTTCTGATGCCTTATATCTGGGTTTGCAAAATACAGTACAGATGTATCTTGAAAAGATAAGATACTAAAAGGAATGTGGAGCCTCATTACGGGATTTACATCCGCTTATGCAACAATATTTTAAAATTTTAAGAATGCAATTATTTTTCAGAAAATATGGAGCCGGAGAGCCGGTTATAATCCTTCATGGTTTATTTGGTATTTCCGATAACTGGATCACACATGCCAAAAGGCTTGCTGAAAAATTTGAAGTGTTTGTTCCCGACCTGCGCAACCATGGACAATCGCCTCATAGTCATGTTTTTAATTATCAGGTTTTGGTTGAAGATCTTTTGGAATACATGCAGGAACAACAGCTTGAAAAGGCGATTATTATAGGTCACAGCATGGGTGGCAAGGTAGCTATGAATTTTGCACTGGTATATCCGTATATGATCAATAAACTTGTGGTTATTGATATAAGTCCGAGGGCATATCCTGTAAGGCAAATCCATAACGATATAATACAGGCAATGGAATCAGTAAATTTTGATGAAGTTGATTACCGTCAGGATGTTGAGGAAAAGCTGAAATCAAAAATACCATCGGAGAGGCTACGCCTGTTTATTATGAAAAATCTTTATCGTGTGAACCGGGGACGCCTTGGATGGCGTATCAATCTGAAAGATCTGGCTGATAATATGGATTCAATTACTGACTCATTATTGTATGACAGCATGTTCCCGGGACAAACCTTATTCATTCGCGGTTCGGAATCCGATTATATTACTGAAGATGATGAAGATCTTATTCTTGATTATTTTCCAAATGCCTATATCGAAACAATTGAAGGGGCGAGCCACTGGGTTCACGCTGATGCACCTGATGAACTTTGTAAACTACTCACAAGCTTTTTGGGGAAAGAATGCGTTTTATAATTAATGAATCTGGTTTATGAAGTATAATTATTGAACCGTAATTTGTTGTTTATCAGTGTTGTGTCTTTCAAAGACTGACAATATTATATAAAGAAGCAGGATTGCCGGCGAAGATTGGAATCCTAAGAAAACAACCAGGATAAAAGTCAGAACCAGAAAGATCACTTTGAATTTAATAAAATTCCATTTTAACGATTTTGTTTTCAAACCCATTAACGGGAGTTTCGATATCAGCAATATGCTGAGCAATATGGTTAATCCCAGAAGTGCAAAATAATTATGAGTGAGGCTGGAAAGTAAATTCGCATAAAGCCCACCGGAATTGTTTTGCAGATAGATAAATGTGAGAGAAGCTATAAACAATGCATTTGCAGGGGTAGGCAAGCCTTTGAATGAAAAAGTTTGTGAATCATCAATATTAAATTTGGCTAAACGCAATGCTGAGAAAATCGCAATCAGAAAGGCAGGTAAAGCGTTATAGTTCAATATTTGATTTGCAGGGAAAGGTGAGGAATTGACCATTAACATATATAATATTCCCGAAGGTGCTACTCCAAATGAAACAACATCAGAAAGGGAATCGAGCTGTTTGCCGATCTCACTTTTTGCATTTAATAAGCGGGCTGCAGTCCCATCAAAAAAATCAAATATTGAAGCAACAAATATCAATACTGAAGAATAAATGTATGATCCATTAAAAATCAACACAATAGCTATGCATCCACTGAAAAGGTTCAACAGTGTCAGTAAATTGGGAATGAATCGTACGACCATGCCATCATTTTTTTGCGAAAATAACTTTTAATCCTGTATCAGATTATTCTTAGTCTTTTATTTTGTTTGTCATTCAAGAATCAAAATACCTGAAAGATTAAAAAGTGCTTATTAAAAGCTTTGATTAATAACTTATATATATTTTTGCATACGTTTTAAGGATTTTATATGAGTGTTAAGATTTAACTAATTGTAATTAAAGTAATTAGCAACTTATATTAAGGATTATGCAACATTTGAGAACCATTATCACTTTTTTATTGGCGGTGGTAGCTCCGTTGGCAATTATTACCCTTGTTCTTCGGGAAGCGCGACAGGATCATGCTTTACTTGATGGATTGCAGGAAGAATATAATAAGGTTCATCAGTTGGGGGTTGATCATGGTAAACATGCCGTACTTCAGCAGGATTTTACTAATCCTCATTTGATCACGGCAGCATGTCTTTCATGTCATACTGAAAGGGGAAAAGAGGTACTTGAGAGCAGCCACTGGAAATGGGAACGCGAAGCCTATATACCCGGTAAAGGTGTTACTTATCTTGGCAAAAAGTCGTTGCTAAATAATTTTTGCACCGGTATTGCTTCAAACGAAGGCTCATGCAACCGTTGTCATCCAGGATATGGCTGGAAAGACAAAACATTTGATTTTACAAACGAGTATAATATTGATTGCCTTATCTGTCATGATAATACCGGTTTGTACGAGAAGGCTCCCGGTAGTGCTGGTTATCCGTATATGGATGAGAATGCGCCGGATTATAAAAAGATACTTGCAAATATTGGCAGACCCAAGCGTGAGAATTGCGGTTATTGCCATTTTAATGGTGGCGGAGGCAATAATGTAAAACATGGAGACCTGGAAATAGCTTTACTTAGTGCCGACAGAACTATTGATGTTCATATGGGCGTTGACGGAACTAATATGCAATGTGTAGCATGTCATCCGGCTGAGAACCATAAAATGCTTGGAAGATATTATGGTGTTTCATCATCAAATACACAAAGGGCTACTTGTGAGCGCTGTCATACTTCAGTGCCGCATACCAATAATAAGCTTAACGAACACACAATAAAAGTAGCATGTCAAACCTGCCATATACCGATATATGCCAAGGTAAATGCCACTAAAACCGAATGGAACTGGTCAACTGCCACACAACGCAAAGAGGGGTTGCCTTATCAGGTTCTCGATTCTTTGGGTAACGAAATGTACACTTCTATCAAAGGCGATTTTACATGGCAAAGAATGGTGAAGCCTGAATATATATGGTTTAATGGAACTGCTGATCATCATCTGGTAACAGAAAAAATTAATCTTAATGATTTGCCAATGAAAATCAATACTTTGAACGGAGAATACCGTGACAGGAACAGTAAAATTTATCCGACAAAAGTTCACAGAGGAAAACAACCCTATGATCCTGTGAATCTGACTATTATTCAACCAAAGCTTTGGGATGCCGAAGCCAATAAAGGTGCATTATGGATAGATCTTGATTGGGAAGCAGCTTTACGAACCGGAATGGAATATCTTGATTTGCCTTATAGCGGCCAGCATGATTTTATTCCTACTGAAATGTTTTTGCCCGTAAACCATATGGTGTCACTTGCCAGCGAATCGTTACAATGCAGCGATTGCCATACCCGAAATGAAGGACGACTTGCAAATCTGACTGATTTCTACATGCCCGGTCGTGATTATAATGCTGGTATTGATACTTTAGGAAAACTGCTTATTATATTCTCAATATTTGGAGCTATTATTCATGGTTCTATCAGAATTATTACACACCGAAAAAGACAAGCCAAATAACTATAACTAATCTACTATGAGCAAAACTTATAAAGCATACGTTTACAAGGGCTTTGAAAGGTTCTGGCACTGGACACAGGCTTTCCTTATTATGTTTCTGGCATTAACAGGATTTGAAATCCATAGCAGTTATTCCCTGTTTGGTTTCGAAACTGCAGTTGATCTGCATAGCAAGGCTGCATGGGCTTTTATAGTACTTATTGTATTTGCAATATTCTGGCATATTACCACAGGTGAATGGAAACAATACCTTCCGACTACAAGGAATTTGAAAGCCCAGATAGAATTCTACATTACCGGGATTTTCCGCAATGCACCACATCCTACAAAGAAGACCCTGATAAGTAAGTTAAATCCTTTACAGCGTCTGGTATACCTTGGTCTTAAAGTTTTCATAATACCTGTTATGGTTATTTCGGGATTGTTATACTTGTTTTTCAGGTATCCGCAATCAGGCTCCATTAAATCATTAGCAGTCGAAAATCTTGAGATCATAGCATTAATACATACTGCAGGAGCATTCCTGCTGGTAGCTTTCCTGATTGTACATCTTTATCTAATAACCACTGGTCATACCATTACTTCGAACCTTAAAGCCATGATAACCGGATGGGAAGAATTAGAAGAAGATGAACCAGATACTAACGAAGCCAAGCAATAAATTTTAAATCACCGAATATAATTGAAAATGCATAAATTAAATACATACAGTATGTATGCACAATATTTTCGTAAAGCATTGTTAATGCTTTTTCTTGGATTTTTGGGAACAACCTTTTTATCTTGCGGCAAAAAAGGTTCTTCAGAAATAAATGAGTCAGCCGGAACAGAAAAAACCATAATACTTGCCAAATGGCTGGAGGAAAACGGCAATTACACAAATAGCCCTGAAATTCCTTCTATTGTTGATTCTCATGTAGTGTATTCAATGAGGAATGATAATATTCTGGTTATTGATCTTCGTCCTGAAGCCGATTTTAATGAAGGACATATTGAACATGCAATAAATTTAAAACAATCAGAAGTGATTGACTTTTTCAAAAACAAAATAAATCCCGGATCTTTTAAGGGTATCTTTTTTGTTTGCAACAATATGAGTCGGTCTGGATATACTGCGGGAGTCATGCGTTTATTGGGCTACGACAATGTTTTTGCTATTCGTTTTGGAATGAGCGGATGGGATAGAAAAGTAGCTGAAAAATACTGGATTGCTAATGTCAGCAACCAATTACTTGGCAAACTTGAAAGCACAGTCAATCCTAAAAACAAGCCTGGTAAACTGCCTGAAATAAAAGTTTCCGGAAATACCGGATATGATATTGCCATGGAGAGGGCAGAGGAGATCCTGAAAAACAATGAAAATTATGGTGTTACAATAAAGGAATGGCTTGAGAACCCTGAAGCATATTATACTATTTGTTACTGGCCCGAAGATAAATATATCAGTAACGGACATTTGCCGGGATCAGTTCAGTACCAGCCAAAAAGTTCATTGGGTCTGGATATGGAACTTAATACACTGCCTGTAGATAAGCCAATAGTGATTTATTGTTATTCCGGGCAACACAGCACTTATGTTACTTCATACCTACGTATGCTTGGGTATGACGCACGCTCACTGGTATATGGATCCAATGCTTTTATACATGAAACAATGGCTAAAACCGAACCTAGACCTACCCGTACTTTTACTGTGAATTTAATCCAGAACCTTCCGGTGGTTAGTACCGAAATTACTGAACCTGCTGAGGTTGATATTGTAAAAGAAGAGAAGATCAAAGTAATGGGCGGTTGCTAAATGGCTTTGAATATTAATTGCCAGACATTAAAAATTGAATAAGAATATTAGATCATAAAAAATATAAGAGAATAACAAACGAATAAAATATTATGGAAAATAAATCAACTTCTTACATGAATTCATACCTGGCGGGTTTTCTGCTTGGGTTGGTTCTGATTGCTGCATTTTTTGTTACAGGTCGGGGATTAGGGGCAAGCGGTGCAGCTAAAAGCGTTGTAATATCTTCGGTGGCAACAGTAGCCCCTGAATATGCGCAATCGCATCCGTTTTATGCTGAGTTTTTCCGTGAAGGTCCCGGCCCAATGAAAAACTGGCTTGTTTATCTGACCCTTGGAGTGCTTGCCGGTGCATTCTTTTCAGGTGCCATGTCAGGCAGGCTGGGTTTAAAAGTAGAGAAAGGGCCGAGGATCAGTTCAGCCACACGACTTGTTTTTGCACTTTTAGGTGGTTTAATGTTTGGACTCGGAGCACAATTCGGGAGGGGATGTACCAGTGGTACTGCCCTTACAGGTATGGCTGTTCTTTCAACAGCCGGATTCGTTACTATGATGGCTATTTTCGGAACCGGATATGTGCTTGCTTATTTTTTCAGAAAACTTTGGCTTAAATAGAAAGGAGTAAATAATGGGACCATTAATACCTCATGGATTCATCAATCCCGACCTTAATCTTTTCTTTGCTTTTATAATAGGTTTGGGCTTTGGTTACGTTCTCGAACAGGCAGGTTTTTCATCTTCACGAAAGCTTGCAGGCGTGTTTTATGGTTATGATTTTGTGGTGCTTCGCGTGTTTTTTACAGCAGCTATCACAGCAGCTACAGGTTTGTTGTTACTGAGTTATCTTGGTTGGCTTGATTACAGTATATTGTATATTAACCCTACATTTTTGTGGTCGGCTATTGTTGGTGGTGTTATTATGGGCTTTGGATTTATCATGGGTGGGTTTTGTCCGGGAACAAGCCTTGTGGGAGCTGTTATCGGAAAAATTGATGCCATGTTTTTTGTGATAGGTATGTTTATCGGGATCTTTATTTTTGGCCAGTTTTACGAAAGTTTTGAAAGCATTTATCTGGGTTATGGCCTGGGACCAATATTTGTGTATGAATCTCTTGGCATAGACCGCGATTTGTTTGTTCTGATCCTGGTACTTGTTGCACTTACAGCCTTTTATATTACACAGCGTATTGAAGACAAGGTTAATGATACTCCTATAAATGTAAGGGAATCAAGACCATCATATGCCATACCAGCTTCATTAATTATTCTTGCTGCTGTTTTGCTTCTTGTTCTTCCTTCGAGTCCGCGCAATAGCTGGGATGAAACTGATGCTGAAACCATATTAAGCGAAATGGCAGCCCGTAAGCATTACACCAGCCCTGATGAAGTAGCATTTAGCATTATGCAGGGTAAGGATTATCCGGCTTTGCTTGTTGATGTGAGAGCACCTGAAGATTTCAAGTATTTTACACTTCCAGGTGCTATAAATATTCCTTTGAATCAAATATTAAACCGTCGCTGGGAATCAACATTATTGAATCCTGAATATAAAGTGGCATTGTTCTCATATTCCGATACTCATGCTGAAGAGGCATGGCTACTTACACGGCGTGCCGGATACAAGGACATAAAAGTTCTGGAAGGCGGGCTTAATAATTTCTTACATACTGTTTTTCTTAGAGATATTGAGCCTGAAAGAAAACGTCCGGACTGTATTGAAATGCATACCGCAAGATTTCAAAAAGAAGCAAAAGAATACTTCAAGATGGGGAAAGCTATTAAAAAAGTGGAAAAAGCACCCACCCCGGTTATTAAGATCGTAGAAATTGAAAAACCTGTTTCAGGCGGATGTTAATTTATAAAAACCTCTAGTTATGAATAATTCTCAGACTCAGTTATTAAATATAGGTGCTTTTCTATTTGTTGGATTAGCTGTTCTATTTATGCTTGTTCAATATTTAATAGGACCGGACTATAAAATGAACAATGCTGGTATGCTTGACGAAGCCGTAAATCATAATCGTTGGGTAATGCCTGTAGATATTAAAAACATGGCAGAATCAAGTCGTTTGCAGGATTATCTTCTCGTTGATCTTCGCGAAACTGTGGATTATAATCATGGTAGCTTACCTGGTGCTATAAATATTCCTTTTGATGAATTGCTAGAAAAAAAGTCGTTAAAGCATTTTAAAACTAAGAAGCCTTTGTTGCTTTTTTCAGAAAAAGAATCCCGGGCTTCGGTTGCAGGATTATTACTGTCAGGCAAAGGCATTAATAATGTTTTTGTAATGGCAAACGATTATAATTATGTGAAAGAAAATGTTTTGGAAAATTACAAACCTTCTTCCGCATATATAAACAGCGAAAAGGCTGAATATGATTACTCAAGATTTTTCAAGGCAGCACCCCAACAAGCTGTTCAGCCTGCTGCTTTGAAACCAAAGATCATAAAAACAGAAGTAATTTCTGTGGGTGGAGGATGCTGATTTGTGTTTGAACAGACTTAAGAATAGTTAGCTGATCCTAAATCAGCCAGTTTCTGACTATTATGCTGCCTGTGATTGACTATTGAAAAGGCAGGTGATTTATTGCTTTTACTTTGGCAATTTCTGAAAATTGTGTTATTTCGCCATTTGCTTTATTTTAGGAGTTGTTTTTGAATTTGTTTTATTAAACACAAACACTAAATGTTTGTTAATTAATTGAACTATCAAAATTAACCATCTATGAAAGATAAAATTGAATCAATTGGTACTTTATGGAAGCGTGAGAAACTCGCCACATTGGAATGGGAAGTTGAATTTGACGAATTATTGCTAGAGGATAAAGATCCTTTGCCCGGATATTATGATCATTTTGAGATCCCATCGCAGGAAAAAGATTTTCTGCCGCGCTGGATCTTTGCTGTTTTACGTCAAACCGGTCCCTGCGATACTGATCACCTGATTGATGTTGCGACACATATTAAAAAAGAAAAAGCTTTTTCTTTTGGTGCAGTTCCAGGCTATCTCACACTTAATAATGAAGTTGTGCCATGTATCCGTTTTCAACTCGATGATTACAAGCATCTTGCAGAACTTATAAAAAGTTTTTTAAAGCATGGTTTTGAATTTGTTAGTGATCGAAAAGTTCCTGCGTATGACAGCCTTATCAAAATCATCAAATTTTTTGATCTTACATTTGTGGATGATTCTATTTACAAAGACAATGATTTGCCTGATACTCACTATATTATAATACCCAAAAGGGTTGATTGGGATATTTTTGAAAAACTGACTATCAGTGTTAAAAACAATTGTAGTCATAAAATATTTGATGCAGCATTAGTTTCTGCTTACGATAAATCAGGCTTGATTAACATGGTTCGAATCTACGACAGGAAACAGCATATTGAGAATATCAGGGAAATACGTAATAGGTATCATAGTGAAATAACTTATCTTGACAAATAAATTCTTGTTTCGGAAAGATAAACAAATCCTTTATAAATGATCTCTGCAAAAGCTTTCATGGCAATGACGGTACTTGAGCGGGCTGCTACCGTTCTTGAACACGGTACTGAGCTTAGTAGCCGTATTTACATGTTTTATGTGGTGAAACTTTATTGTCTGGGTGACTTTCTTGTTGAACTGTGGTACAGGCAAAATGAAAATAAGATTGAAAAGATCGAAGTGGTGGATAGTGAGGAGATCTTTCACTTTTATGAAAAAGAAATTGATATCAGCGATTTATTCAGGCATAAAGACAATATCTGAGAATTCCAATAAAAGTTCTGCCGTAATAATCTCATGCATTTAGCATTGTTTCCTATATCTGCATCTTTACTTCCGGCTTATCAGAAATAAATTCAATATTTTTGGCGCTCATTTCTTTTTATCAATGAGTGATCCACGACACATCAGAATACAGGATTATGATTACAAACTGCCGTTGCAGCAGATAGCTCAATATCCGCTTGAACAAAGGGATAGCTCACGTTTGCTTCTGCATAACTGCGGAAAAACCGAATCTCATCCTTTTCTTGCTTTGCCTGATCTGTTACCTCCGGAATCATTTCTTGTTTTTAATGATACACGTGTTATTCGGGCAAGATTTTTATTTTATAAAACCTCTGGAGCAAGAATTGAGATTTTTTGTCTTGAACCGGCTCATCCTACTGCCGATCTACAGCTTGCTTTCAGCGCCACTACTGAAAGTTACTGGAAATGCTATTTAGGCAATGCCAGAAAATGGAAAAACGGCAGACTTGAGTTATCAGTAAATACAAAGGCAGGAGAAACCCTGGTTTGGGCTGAAAAAATTGATGTGGAGAATGATACTGCAATTGTTCGGTTCAGATGGAGTAATAACGAGCTGAGTTTTTCAGAAATAATGGAAGCCTGTGGTCATATACCTTTGCCACCCTATATTGACAGATCTGATAATGAGGATGATATAGTAAGATATCAAACCATTTTTGCCCGCGTACAGGGATCAGTGGCTGCACCAACGGCGGGGCTGCATTTCACTGGAAAAACTTTTGCCCTTCTTAAACAAAAAAATATCCTTACTCACTGGCTTACCCTACATGTTGGAGCCGGAACTTTTAAACCTGTGAGTTCAGAGACGATAGGAGGGCACAATATGCATTTTGAAAATTATATCGTTACCCGCGAACTTATTCTTAAACTTTTATTACATGATAATAAACCGGTGATTCCTGTTGGAACCACTTCCATGAGAACTCTGGAAAGTATTTATTGGTTAGGAGTCAGAATCCTAAATAATGAGCTTCATAATGATTTGATTACCAATCAGTGGGAGCCTTATGATAAAGATCGTGATAATGTTTCGTTAAATGCAGCATTGCAGGCACTGTTAAGTCATTTTGATAATTACGGACTTTCTTCATTGAATGCTTCTACGGGACTGATAATTGCGCCGGGATATAAATTCAGGGTGTGTTCGGGTCTGATAACAAATTTTCACCTTCCTAAAAGCACATTGCTTTTGCTGGTAGCTGCACTCATAGGGGATGACTGGCGTAAGGCTTACGACTTTGCTCTTGAAAACGATTTCCGGTTCCTGAGCTATGGCGATTGTTGTCTTTTTATTCCTTGTACGCAATGAAGCCGTTAATTTATATTATTACAGGAAACCAGGGTAAAAGAAAAACAACTTTTGTAAAGGAACTGGCAGCTTTATTTAAAAAAGATGGTTTTAAATGCAGCGGCTTTTATCCTGATGATAGCGTTTTATCGTATGTGTCCTGAACGTGGATTGATATTGCATGCCAGAGTCATTTGTGCGCAGATGAAATCGGTATCACCAAGTGTAAATATTCTTGGACCATTGCTAAGGCATAACCATTGAGGCTTTTCTCCTCGATATTACTTTGCGTTTGATCGGTAAAAATTTGATCTCATTCATGGTTGCCGGTAGGATAACTGTGATGTTAGCTTTTGCGATCAAAATATTCAATATACTGGTCGTATTTGGGTTGAACATGGTTGCTTTATATGAAAATGTGATCAATGCTGCTGCAAAGCAACTGGGTTTTGTAAATTCCGAGCCTTTAAACCCGATATTGGCGATTGCGGGATTTTATTTTCTCCTGGGAATGATAGCTGCCATAATTGGTTTCATTATCGGATAGCGATATATAAAAAACTGCCTGAAAATGAAAGAGTTATGGCACTTGCAATGCAGAATACTGATACTGAATTCGGACATAGCCGCCATTCAATATGGTTATTGTTTTTATATCTTGTGTTTGTTCCTGCTGGCATATTGGTTCTGAATAAAATGATATTTTTTTATGCCTTGTCATTAGTGTTTGTTTATCTGGTTTTGCATAGTACGGTATCCGAATATATGGCGAAGGATCAGCAAACCGTTTTTATGGGTACAGTTGTTAATAATGAAACTTCTGGCAGGCTTGTTTTATAGTGGTTAAGATATTGATAATGGTTCGAATCTTTATCAGATCTGGTTTGCCGGATTACAAATTCTTTTCAGAGCAATGTTGGTTATAACTGCTTTTTCAGGAATTTCAAATGAATTGCTAAACCCTTTGATAAGAAAATATCTTACGCAAGGTGGTTTTAAACAGATTTACAGTGCTGTTCCTCTGGTTTTTATGGCTTTGCCGGCTATGTTTTGGGAGAATGTAAAGCCTCATTAATTGATCCTTCACCCATTTTATGTTGTTGCAACTATACTTGCTTGTGCAGGTAATTGGGAAAGAACATTTAAACAAAATGAAAATAATATGATGCCAGTTGAAAAACCTTAGATCTGAATTATTTGAATAGCTTCTAGTAATAGCCACTTTATTTCTTAGAACTAAATAAATTGACAAATACATTAGTCATATTTAAATAAAGGAATAAATTTGTTAAAATTTTCTAGTTGCGATTCTGAGAATTCAAGTTGATAATGAATAAAACAACAGTGGGCAGGAAGAAGGATAAAAAATCTGAAATGAGCTTCTGGGAGCATCTCGAAGAGCTACGGTCAACAATAGTACGCTCGGTATTTGCTATTATAGCATTATCGGTTGTGGCATTTATCAATCGTAGTATTATTTTCGATAATGTGATCCTGGCTCCCAAAGATTCTGAGTTTATTACTAATGTTTTGTTATGTCGTCTTGGTAAATTTCTTAACTTTAAGTCTCTTTGTATTGATAACCTTTCGCTACAGATCATCAATATACATTTGTCAGGTCAGTTTCTTACTCATATGTATGTAAGTATGGCTGCAGGTTTTATTATTGCTTCTCCTTATGTTATATATCAGTTCTGGAAATTTATTGACCCGGCTCTTAAACCTGACGAAATGAAATATAGCAGAAGAGCTGTTTTTGTGATTTCATTGCTTTTCATCTCCGGGGTTCTTTTTAGCTATTTTATTATTGTTCCGCTTACCATTAATTTTCTTGGCACATATCAGGTCAGTGGTTTTGTGGCTAATCAGATATCTTTACAATCCTATATCAGCACTGTGATATCAGTGACATTAGGAGTGGGGTTGGTTTTTGAATTACCTGTTCTCATTTATTTTCTTGCAAGGATAGGTATGGTTACTCCTGAATTTTTACGAAAGAATCGTAAATACACCCTTATAATTATTCTGATGATTGCTGCTATTATTACTCCTCCCGATATTTTTAGTCAGATCCTCGTTAGCATTCCATTGCTGGCTCTTTACGAAGCAAGTATTTATATTGCCAAAAGAGTAAATCCGGGAAATGAATAAAAGATGTAACTTTTTCGATTTTACATCGTCAAACTAAATGAAAACTGTCATTAATTAATAAAAATACTACGATCATGACCTATCAGAAATTATACAGAAGTCCTATTCAAAAGGTATTCGGAGGCGTTGCAGGCGGCATTGGGGAATATTTAAATGTTGATCCGGTAATTATACGTTTGATTTTTGCAATTGCTATTATTTTCGGTGGCGGTGGATTATTGATTTATCTGATACTCTGGATTGCTATTCCTCTAAGACCAATTGCCGATCCCATGTTCAAATCTGATAAAACTCCCCCTCCTCCCGGTAGTGCTGGCGATAATCAAGAGCAATTCAATGCGGATGATTGGAGTTCAGAAAAAAAATATGAAAGCTCATACAGAGGATATGAGGTAAAACAAAGAAATACAAGCGGATTGATTGTTGGTATAATTCTAATATGCGCCGGAGCATTGATTTTGGCATCCCGCCTGATACCTGGGATATACTTTCGCAATCTGTGGCCTTTTATTCTCTTAATAGCCGGAATAGCACTTATACTAACATCGTTTAGTTCCTCTGGCAGAGAGTAGATTTTGATAGTTTGAGTAAATGAAATCTTTTAATTCAAATGAAAATGAATCATAAAAAATTAATCTGGGGTGTAATTCTGATCCTGGTCGGGATACTTTTTATCCTAAAAACCACCGGCGTCCTATATTTTAATTGGTATCATATAATTTATCTCTGGCCTTTATTACTTGTATTTTGGGGTATTTCAATTCTGCCTGTTAAGGGGCTGCCAAAGTTTTTGCTGTCTATTTTAGTCGTCGTTGCAGGGATATTTATAATGTACAAATACAATGGTGAAGATTGGTATGAATATAGAAGCCCATGGAGATATTATCATAAGGAATATCGGGACAAAGAACCTGATTGGGATAAAAGTGAAAATGAGAAACAAAATTTGATCTTTCCATACGATCCTGAAATACAGAGTGCCGTGTTGAAATTGGATGCTGCGGCAGGAAGTTTTGAATTAAAGAAAACAACCACTGAATTAATAGAGGTCAATAATGAAGGAAATATTGGAAAGTACAGCCTTACTACGCATGAAAGCGATGATATACACATAATAAACCTTTCGATGGAGAAGGTTTCAAAGCAAGTGTTTAAAATGAAACATAAGGTAGATATAAAATTGAATGAAAATCCGCTTTGGGAAATGGATATGAACATTGGAGCAGCAAGTGTTGATATGGATTTAAGCGGGTTCAAAACAAAAAACATTAAAATTTCGGGCGGAGCTTCATCTGTATTGCTGAAAACAGGTGATTTGTACCCCCAAACAACTATTGATATTGATGCTGCTGCATCTTCCATTACTATTTATGTTCCTGCAGAGTCAGGTTGCAGGATTCAAACCAGCGCTGTTTTGTCCGGTCGTAAAATGAAGGATTTTAAAAAAACTGAAAATAACGACTATGTGACAGATAATTACGAGGATAGCGAAAATAAGGTCTTTATTATTGTAGATGTTGCTGTTTCAAGTATTGAAGTAATAAGATATTAATCTTCGGATATAGTTTGAATCATCTTTGTGCACAGGCGTCTGTATTAAGAATGGGTGCCTGTATTTTTATTTTTATTACATTTGTGGCATTAAAATATTTTATCAGCTGATGAATTTTTCCAACACTGCATTTCTAAAAAAGATTCTGGCGGTATTTATTTTTCTTTTATTGGTTACCTCTCCTGAAATTCTTTCAAGGAGCGCCCATCCCTCTTATATTGAATCACTTTCACAAAAAGAAGAAAATCAGCTTTTTAGATCGTTGTTAAGTAAGAACAAACTTGGATTTGATGAGCTGATGAATGATTATTCATGGTTCAATGGTAATATAATGCTTATTAAAAATCACAGGGTGATTTATCAGCATTGTCAGGGTTATGCCAATTTCCGAACCCGTGAATTACTTACGCCTGAATCATCTTTTGAATTGGCTTCGGTAAGTAAGCAGTTCACTGCTGTGGCAATTCTTCAGCTATATGAGCGAGGACAATTGGATATTGACGATAAGTTAAATAAATACATTCCTGAACTTACCTACGATGAGGTAACCATCAGGCATTTGCTTAATCATACCTCCGGCTTGCCTAATTACATGTGGTTTGTTGAGGATTCATGGGAAAAACCATATTACCCCGATAATGAAGATATGATCGCTTTGCTTGTGGATGAGAAAGCCAAATTACTTTTTCGTGCCGGAACCATACATAGTTACTCAAATACCGGTTATGCCATATTGGCTTCAGTTATTGAAAGAGTTACAAAACAAAGTTTTACCCGGTTTTTATACGAAAATATTTTCGATCCGCTTGAAATGTATAATACTTTTACGAGTGCTGAGCTGATTGATTCAACGATACAGATTAAGTCTATGGCTCTGGGTCACAGAACGATACGTAGAGGCCTGCTTTCAATTACACCCTCGGTTCATAATAGAATTCTGGGTGATAAAGGAATTCATTCAACACTGGAAGACCTTTATAAATGGGATCAGGGGTTGTATTCTGATAAAATTCTATCACAGGAGACTCTTAAGCAGGCTTATGAACCAACAATGCTGAGCAAAAAACGCAATGTGCCTTATGGATTTGGTTTTCGAACTGGTGATTTAGAAGGGGAGAGATATGTTTACCATCATGGATTATGGGAAGGTTTTCGAAATGCTTTTGTCAGATATATCAATAGTGGAGATGCCGTTATCATCCTCAATAATGCTAATCAAAGAGGTTATAACTATGTTTTGGACAAATTTCAGAAAATAATTGAGGAAGATGATTTTCAGTTAACCCCGGTTCAGCAGATTGCATTTGATATTGCAACAGAAGGCAGATCAGCTGTTGAGTTCATAAGTAATAATAACGTAGTTGATAAATTGTCAGTAAACGAGAAGGATATTCTGGAAATAACCAGTTTACTTGTTGAAATGGATAAGCCTGCAATAGCCGGATTGATTTATGAGTTTTTTGAAAACAATGGTTTAATAAAGCAGTCAACTTCTAACATTGTTTCCGTTGATTGACTGGGATTTATCTTCTAAGTTCAAAGTTTTTACCTAGGTAAACCTTTCTTACCTGCTCGTCTTCAGCAAGTTCTTCTGACGTTCCTGATTTAAGTACCGCACCCTCATATAATAAATATGCGCGGTCAGTAATACTCAGTGTTTCGTGAACATTATGGTCAGTTATCAGGATTCCGATATTTTTGGTTTTAAGTTTTGAAACAATGTTTTGAATATCTTCAACAGCAATGGGATCAACGCCGGCAAATGGTTCATCAAGTAGCATGAACTTAGGGCTTACGGCAAGGGCACGTGCTATTTCGGTACGTCGACGCTCTCCCCCTGAAAGCATAACTCCCAGACTTTTTCTTACATGTTGTAATCCAAATTCATCAAGAAGCGATTCAAGCCGCTCATGCTGTTGCTGACGTGTTAATGAAGTGAATTCAAGAACCGCTTTTATGTTGTCTTCCACACTTAACCTGCGAAAAACGGATGCTTCCTGTGCCAGATAACCAATGCCAAATTTAGAACGCTTGTACATAGGCTCATTGGTTATCTCCTTATCATCAAGAAATACCCGCCCTGCAAATGGTTTTATCAATCCTACAATTATGTAGAAGGTAGTGGTTTTTCCTGCACCGTTGGGTCCAAGTAAGCCAACAATTTCTCCCTGGTTAACTTCAATACTTACATTGTTGACCACTGTGCGGTTGCGATATTTTTTAATGATATTGTCGGTTCGTAGTATCATGAAGTTTCTTGATGAAGATTTTATGTTACAAATAAGCAGGACTAAGAAAGTTAATATTGTTAAAGTTATGATTTGCTCAGTTCATCCCAGAATTCAACTGCTCTTCGGGTATAGGGTATAACTATAGTGCCTCCTACCAGATTTGCAATGGCAAGTAACTCAAAAAGTTCCTCCTCTGTAACATCGTTTTCGCTACACCTGATTAAATGATACTTAATACAATCATCGCAGCGCAACACCAATGAAGCAACAAGTCCCATCATTTCCTTGGTTTTAACACTAAGTGCACCTGTCATATAGGCATTGGTGTCAATATTGTAAATTCTTTTAATTACTTTATTATCAGCACTGAGAATGCGATCGTTCATCTTTTGCCTGTATGCATTGAATTCATTAACCATACTTTTTCTGCTTTCAGGTTTTGCACTCATATTATTCCTTCTTTTAAAATATCATGCAAATGTATTACTCCAATATATTTACCCTCATCTACAACCAGTAATTGGGTAATATTATTATACCGCATCAGGTTAAGTGCATCAGAAACCAGAGCATTCTTTTCAATAGTTTTAGGGTTTGCTGACATTATATCAGCGGCTGTATGATTACTTATCTCTACATTTTTTAACAACATTCGTCTTATATCGCCATCAGTAATAATCCCCGCAAGTTTTGATTTATCCAGTACAGCCGTTGCTCCCAGACGCTTGGAGGTTATTTCTATAATAACAGTCTTGATACTGTCATTAAGCTGTACCATAGGTACTTCATTATTAATACATATATCCTGAACACGCAGATAAAGTTGTTTTCCAATAGCCCCTCCGGGATGAAAACGTGCAAAATCCTGAATTGAGAAGCCTCTGCATTCCAGGAGGCATACCGCGAGTGCATCACCCATGGCAAGTTGCGCTGTAGTACTTGATGTGGGAGCCAGATTGTTAGGGCAGGCTTCTTTTTTTACTGATACATTTATAATATAATCCGCTTGTTTTGCCAGATACGATTCAGTGTTGCCAACCATTACCACAAGTTTGTTTACCAATAGTTTGAGTATTGGAATTAAAACCTTGATCTCAGGTGTATTTCCGCTTTTTGACAGACAAATTACTATATCATCCCTTCTGATGGTGCCTAAATCACCGTGTAAAGCATCGGCAGCATGCATGAAAATAGCAGGAGTTCCTGTAGAATTAAGGGTTGCAACAATCTTTTGTGCTATATTAGCACTTTTCCCTATCCCGGTCATTATAACTCTTCCCGAAGAGTTTAAAATCATTCTTACAACTTCAACAAAATCATTGTTTATATGCGAAACAAGGCCTGCCACTGCCTCAGCTTCATGCTTCAGAGTTGTACGGGCAATATCTTTTATTTCATCTACAGATTTCAATTTCAAAAGGTTTGTTCTTTAAACTTACAAAGATAAATAATTTTAAATCGTTAGGATTTTATGTTTTGGCACCTGATTAATTGTATATTAACTGTTTTTTATTGAAATAATTTCACAATAGTATTGTTTTATTTGGAAAATCATTTTATTTGCCGATTTTTGTGAAGTCATATGAAGAAAAGTTTATAATTTCGTTGAAGAATATTTTGTTTGTTATTTCTATATTGTTGATAATCAAAGTAATGTAGGTTTGAGAGAGAGAAAATATTTAATAAAACGTCATACATTTAAAAAAAACAATATATTTGTGCTGAACACATTAATATTTCTGTTATAAATGGCTGTGTTAATTTAATAAGCCGAAGAAAGAGAGATACTAAAGTTCTGTTATTTAACTGTTTGTTAAGGGAATTAATTAAGTAAGTAAGTCAATGGCATCAAAGACCAAATATCCGTTACATGATCTATTAAAGCAGATTTTTGGTTTCGAAAGTTTTAAAGGGAACCAGAAAGAAGTTATCGAAAGCGTATTGGAGGGCAAGGATACATTTGTGATCATGCCTACAGGTGGTGGAAAGTCATTATGTTATCAATTACCTGCATTAATTTTTGAGGGTACGGCAATTATTATTTCTCCTCTAATTGCATTGATGAAAAATCAGGTTGACGCTATTCGTAATTTTGGCGCTGAAATAGGAATTGCACATGTCTTAAACTCATCATTGAGTAAGCTTGAGATTGCCCAGGTGCGTCAGGATTTGCTTAGTGGTAAAACCAAATTGCTTTATGTTGCTCCTGAATCATTGACAAAAGAGGAAAACATAAAGTTTTTTCAGGAAATTGGTATTTCATTTTATGCTATTGACGAAGCTCATTGTATTTCGGAATGGGGGCATGATTTCAGACCTGAATATCGCCGGTTAAGACCCATAATTGACGCAATTGGGAAAAAAGTACCGGTTATTGCACTTACTGCTACAGCTACTCCAAAGGTGCAGCAGGATATTCAGAAAAACCTCAATATGCTGGATGCCAACATTTTTAAATCATCATTTAATCGTCCGAACCTGTATTACGAGGTAAGACCTAAAACTGATGATATTGTAAAAGATATAATCAAATACATAAAAAATAATTCCGGGAAATCAGGTATTATTTATTGTTTGAGCCGCAAAAAAGTTGAGGAAATATCAGAAACACTTCAGGTCAATGGAATTAAGGCATTGCCTTATCATGCAGGGTTGGATTCCTCGACCCGAAAGATCAATCAGGATAAATTTCTGATGGAAGAGGTTGATATCATTGTGGCTACCATTGCTTTTGGTATGGGAATTGACAAGCCAGACGTTCGTTTTGTTATCCATTATGATATTCCCAAAAGCCTTGAAGGTTACTATCAGGAAACAGGCAGATCAGGCCGCGATGATGGAGAAGGGAACTGCATTGCATTTTATTCATACGATGATATTCAGAAACTTGAGAAATTTCTTAAAGGCAAACCTGTTGCCGAACAGGAAATTGCAAAGCAACTTCTCTTAGAAACCGTTGCTTATGCCGAATCATCAGTGTGTCGCCGCAGGCAGTTATTGCATTACTTTGGCGAAATATACAATAAAGATAATTGTAATAGCTGCGATAATTGTTTACATCCAAAAACCAAATTCGAAGCCAAAGAATATGTTGTAATGGTTATTGAAGTTATTCTGGAAGTCAAGCAATTATTCAAGGCAAAACATATTATTAATATTCTTACTGGAAAAAATACAGCCACTCTTAAGAATTTCAAGCATCATAAACTTGAATCTTTCGGCAAGGGTATGGAAAAAGATGAAAAATTCTGGAATGCCATTATCCGCCAGATGCTTATTGAAAGATTGTTGATTAAAGATATTGATAATTATGGATTGCTGAAAGTTAGCCCTGAAGGAATAAAATTTCTGAAAAAGCCAACCTCAATAATGCTTGCCCTGGATCATGACTATGATAATGCGGATGATGAAGACTTTTTTACAGGTGGCGGTAACAAAACAAGTACTACTGACAAAACTTTGTTCGCATTGCTTAAAGATCTTCGAAGAGATATTTCAAGAAAAGAATCATTACCTCCGTTTGTGATTTTCCAGGATCCTTCACTTGAGGATATGGCAACACAATATCCCATAAATCTTGATGAGCTTAAGAATATTACAGGGGTTGGTTTGGGTAAGGCTCAGAAATATGGTAAACCTTTTGTGGATCTTATAGCTCAGTATGTTGAGGAAAATGAAATTATTCGTCCGCTAGATATGGTTGTAAGATCAGTAATAAATAAAAGTGGGTTGAAAGTTTATATAATTCAGAATATTGACCGCAAGATAGCTCTTGAAGATATAGCTTACGCAAAAAATTTAACTATTGATGAATTGCTTACCGAAGTTGAGCGGATAGTATCAAGCGGTACAAAAATAGACCTTAACTATTATGTAAACGAATATATTGACCCTTACCACCAGGAAGAAATATTCGACTATTTTAAAGAGGCAGAATCCGACTCAATTCTTGAAGCACAACGTGAGCTAGGTGAAGATGAATTTAGTGAAGAGGAAATTCGTTTAATGAGAATCAAATTTATATCAGAATTGGGTAATTAAATCATCAAAGATCTTAATTTTAATAGTTTTATGACAGATAAGCTTGAAAATCAGGGCGGTAAGAATGTGCCTAAACTATCAGTTATTAATATAGTTCTGTTAATTGGATTGATAGTCCTTTATATTTTGCATTTCAGCAGTGTTAAGAATACCAAAACAGTTGAAAATATCCCTCAGCAAAAAGAAATGCCTTCTGAATTCCCTCGAATTGCCTTTATTGATTCCGATGTATTAATGGATCAATATGAAATGGTTTCAAGTATGGTTACTAAATTTGAGAATAGTACTAAGGGAAAAGAAGCAGTGATAAGAGAAAAACAAAGTTCACTTGAAAGGCGTTATACTGATTTACAGCAACGTGTTCAAAGTGGCAGTATTTCTTTAGAAATTGCTCAAATTACTGAAGAGCAGCTTATAAAAGAGCAGCAGGAACTGATGATGTTGCGCGATGAACTTTCTGAGCAGCTTTCAAAAGAGGAATACGAAATGAATCTTGAGTTGTATGATATTGTTTCAAGATTTCTTGAAGAGTATAATCAGATACATAATTATGACCTGATCTTTAATTTTAAGAAAGGCAATAATTATTTTATTGCAAACCATGCCTATGATATTACTCCGGAGGTAGTTGAATTACTGAATCAGGATTACCGTCTTAAACAGCCCCGGAAATAAACTGGAGTGATTTTGTATATGCATAAGGCTTGCTTTAAACAGCTGATAATCACTTTTCTGCCGATTATCTTTTTGTTGTTTTCTTGTGACTCAGACAAACAAAAAGTAGTGCGTCCAGCAACTTTGATCAGTAAGGATTCTATGCCTCTTATACTTACTGATGTACATCTTATAGAAGCTGTATTATCAGGAAAACAGATGGAGAAAAATATGACTGCAGGATTATCGCAGATATATTACGATTCGCTTTTTGCTAAATATAATATTACCAGAACAGTTTTTGACAGTAGTTTATATTATTATAGTCAGGATCCCAAATCATTTAATGCTATATATGATATAGTTATCAGTAATCTTATGAGAATTGAAACTGATTCAATCAGGACTGATAGTACCATTATTATTGAAACTAAGGATAGCCTTACCAGCTCCTATCCTGATAATTAAGTTTTTTCTGCTGTTGCTGTGTAGGTTATCTCATCGGCACCATCGTTAATTGTATATGTCCAGTTCATGATTCCGGTAGATGAATATGTGCCTGTTCCACTAATCTTAATAGATACAACTAATTGATTTTCAATAGATATTCTGTTTGTTGTAACTATTCCATAGGTTGTATAGAAATTCCCCAAATTTCCAAAATTCTTTAGTAAAACCTGTGCTGAGTTAGTGGGATCTTTGCTTATTAAAACACTATAGAATGCAAGATCGCTTTTTTTCTTTTCGTCTTCATTAAATTTCCAGGTACCTATAAACTTATCACGCAGATCGTTACTATCAGGCTCAACATCTATGAGTTCGCATGCCGGAAACAAAACTAGCATTAAAGCTATAAATAAAACATATTTTTGTGCTCTTGTACTCATTGCTTTATGATGGGGTTATTTAATACTATTAAGCACACAAAAATAATAAAAAAAGAAAGGCTTCAATTGAAGCCTTTCTTTTTTGTTTCTGGATAACATCTTTGGTAGTATGTATGTACACTTAGCAGGCTAACCAACAAAACCTGAAAAGTGGTTTTTTAAAAGCGCAGTAAACCAGTGTGATTTTAGCGTATGGAGGCGTAATGAGTAATTTTAAAGTCTACTACCAAAGAACTTAATTTCCTGAAACACAAATCAATATTTCATGAAAAACAATGCAAAGATGCTACTTTTTTTTGACCTGCCAATCCTAAATTGTTCATTAAACATAAAAATCCAAGCAATGTGATGTAATAAAGGTATGAAAGGTAGGTGATTGATAAACAAGGTGTTAATAAAAGCAACAAAGATGCCGTGTTAAACATATTAAAATCTTTATATCTTTGAATTACTTGAGTTTACATCAGTTCTTGTAATTTGAATTATATTTGCTGTCTTAAATATTCAAAAGTATATTGACCTGTTTTTCTTATTTTTTTGCTTCAATATGCTTAACTAAACGAGAACTGTAAGAATAAAATTATGATAAAGAAAAATGAATATCTTTTTCAGCTTATTAAATCGTTGACAAAAGAAGAGAAAAGAAATTTTAAACTGTTTGCCGGAAGATATAATACTGCCAGGCAAAACAACTATATCAGATTGTTTAATGCTATTGACAAACAGGACATTTATGATGAAGGAACTTTAAAAAAAGAATTTCATGGCGAAACTTTTGTCAAGCAACTTACTGTTACAAAAAATTATTTGCAGCGACAAATTATTAAAAGCCTTCAAAATTTACATAGTGAGAATTCAGTAGGAATGCTTGTTTTATCTTTACATCAGCAGGTTGCGATATTGTTTGCTAAAGGTCAGTATGAATTATGTCGTGAAATTGTTCAGAAAGGAATAGATATAAGCTCACGGCATGAATTGTTTCTTGAAATGATAGGCTTCTTAAAATGGGAACTTGATCTGATAAACAAAACTAATCTGACTGATTATAAAATAAGTCTTGAAAAATATTTTGAAAGAACTAGCCAGTTACTTAACTGGTATGATATAAATACCAGGGGAAATCATTTAATGAATGAACTTCAGATCTTTTCTCTTGACACTCCTACTTTTGGGATTTATAATACTCAATATCCTGCTTTAATTGAAAAAATAAACAACTTCATAGATACTGTTGATGTTGATTCATTACCGTTAAAAGCACGTATAAATTTATTGTATCCGTTAGCGCAATATTATTTAATGCTTTCTGATTTTAAAGAAGCATTCAATATTTATTATCGGTTATTTGAAGAGCTTAAAGATGAATATCGGCAAAAAATGCTCCATGAGCCTTATATAAACACGCTTACAGGTTTGATATATTCCAGTGATGCAAGAAAAAAATCGGATACTTTGAAAATTGCTTTTAGTGAATTACAACAGGTTCCAGAAATTAATCTAAGGGTAAAGTACAAAAAAGCTGAGAGCCTGTCTTTTTATCCTTTGTTTTTATGTGCACTAAATGGGGATTTCCATGCCGGTCTTACTGCAATTGAAATTGTTGAAAATTTTCTGGAAACTTATTGCGATGATAATATTTATGCCCAATTCATGTATGCATATTATTATACTGCCTATATTTATTTTGGAGCCGGCAATTTAACACAAGCATTAAAATACATAAGAAAAACCGATGCTTATTATAGTAAGGAGCTTTTACCAAATTTGAGGTTAGCTATTCAGATAATGGAAATGATAATATTTTATGAACAGAAAAAATATGATTTGGCTAATTCGAGGCTTCGTAGATTACAACGGCAAATTCAAAAAGAAACAAATATCAGAACGTTCCTCAGGCATTTTCTCAGATATTTTCGTAAACTTATTTTAAGTGGGATGGATCTAACTGAAAATACTCAACATTGTCAGCAATTATTAAACAGACTTTTGCAAATGCCTGTTAAAGACCAGATTACAATGCTTATTAATTTTGATTTAATATCCTGGACTCAAAGCAAACTTGAGAATTGTACATTTGGTGAAAAGATAAAGGAAAATTCAGACCGGCTATTGAGATAGCAGGTTGTTATTGGCCTTAAAGGTTAAAGAATATAGGGATAACTAATGGTTTCGATAATTCCTGTTTTTATATAAATATATATTTCAATACAGAAAGGTTAGTCAGAATATATTTTGTTTAAAGGCTGTCGCCGTCTGATAATCATTGCTTTACAGCCTTACTTATCCAGACTGAATCTGAGTTGATTACTTCAATTAAATATACTCCGCCGGGTTTGGCTGTTAAATCTAATTTTGTTTCAACCTTACCAGAAACTATTTTTTCCATGATCAATTGCCCATTCAGATTAAATATTTTAATGGTGAAATCTGTGTCAGGAGCTTTTTCTGAGAATCTAAGTGTGAAAATACCGGAAGAGGGATTTGGAAGTATATGATAAACATCATTTTCATATGATAAATGCTTAAAGATGTTTTCAGAAATATCAGACTCAATATTTTTTGCAGGTATAACTTCAGGTTTCTTACAATAATCCAGATCATCAGTTATAAATGCGTGAAAATAAGCTCCGGATTCAATTTTACTTTCAGAGATCAGTGAAATACTATATCCGGAAAGCAGATTAACCCTGGCACCATCTTCTACATATATTGATGAAGCAACAATAGTATGTTGGGCAGCTAAACAGGTATCCGAACCTGAAAGCACTGAGAGATCGTTAAGAAATATATCATAAGGTATCAGAGGTACAGGTACGATTGAAACTGTAGAATTAATAGCTTGTGTAATAATATTAGCCGGTTCAATATTGCCAATGATCGGGTCCACGATAATTAAATCGTAATTCCCTGTATCATTAGGTGCAATAAGCGAAAAAGAAACAATAATCCCTAAATTACCAATATAAGCAGTATTTGTAAATGAGTACGACAAAACTCTCAGAATATTTGTGTTCGGCACAATTCCAATACTTAATTCATGATCAGTAATGCGTTCAGGGCTAAGAACCCCGGAACCCGAAACAAACTGAAATCCATTATTTATTGGTATATCAAACTGAAATCCAACAAAGACATCATCATTGATTATTTCAACATCAATTATAAGAGTATCTTGGGGATAACCTGAAGCATCATGGATCATCAGAATATTTTCGCTTTGCCTTGTATTACCATCAGTAACCGGTATTTCGTTAATCAGGCTTTTATATGATCCTGTGTTAATTGGGCTATTAATGTTTATAGGACTTATAGACGATATTACAGAGTAGTTTATGAGGAATAAACCAAGAAAAAGGATCATGGTTTTCTTTGTGATTGTTCTTATGATTCTTGACATAAGTTTACTTCTTAGCATTATGTAAGTTAAATTTGTTTAGCCTATATAATTATCCAATTTACTTCCATTTAATATTGCAACCCATACTAGGAATTTGATTTTCGGGAACTGGTTCGCCATTAAGTAATAAATCAAGTGCTTGCCGTAAATCTTTTCCGGTAACCGGTTTATTACTCTCAGGACGACTTTCGTCAAAACGACCGCGGTAAACCACTTTCTCATTTTGGTCAATCACATTAAAATCGGGTGTACAGGCTGCATCATAGGCTTTTGCTATTTGCTGGGTTTCATCAAAAAGATATGGAAAAGGGAAATCATTATCAGCAGCAAATATTTTCATGTTTTCCGGTGAATCGTCAGGGTACTTTTCAACATCATTTGAGTTTATCATTACAAAGGAAACTCCTTTTGGTATGTAATCCTTGCCCGTTTGAACCAGTTCCTTAATGATATGACGGACATAAGGGCAGTGGTTGCAGATAAAAACAATCACAGTAGCTTTATCTGATCTTAATTCGGCAAGGCTTAATGTTTTACCGGAGATAACATCGGGTAGCTGAAAGTCTGGGGCATCAAAGCCCAGATCAATCATTTTTGTAGGTGTAAGAGCCATAAGTTTTTCTTACACTAACGTATTTAGCCTACTGTTTGTTCGGTAAGTCAAGTCCGAATCCTTTATTTTTATCAACAGATTTTAGAACCAGCGAAAGGATCATTGCGGCAACACCAAAACCTGCAAAAATAAGTTCAGGAACAAAATAATTATATTTAGCTCCTTCAATCCCGGCAGATATCTGCTCAGAAACACCTGGATTTGAGGCTGATAAGGACCAGCCAATCAAAATAGGAACTGCAAGCAGCCCAATGTTTTGTATCCAGAAAGTCAATCCATAGGCAGAGCCAAGGAATCGTTCTTCCACTATTTTGGGTATGGAAGGCCACATTGAGGCAGGTACAAGAGAAAAGGCAAGCCCAAGAATTACTATAGTTGAATAAGCTATGGCATGATTAAACACTGATGCCGGAACGAATGCAAAGATAAGGTGTGATACTGTAAGTAGAATGGCTCCGTAAAACATCATAGTAGCACCATAACCTTTATTATCAAGAAAAGCTCCTATAAAAGGCGTAAGTATCATTGCACCTATTGGAAAGTAGGAGAACATGGCTGCTGCATCTCTAATACTTATATCAAGTTTGGAGGCGAGCATATCAGTAGCAAATTTCTGGAATGGGAAAATTGCTGAATAGAAAAGCACACATAATCCTGCGATAGCAAGGAATCCCGGATTTTTAAGAATAAGCCACAAATCGCTAATCTTAAATGCTTCTTCATGTTCAAGTTCTTTTTCTTCGCCAAGCTGCCTGTCAAGGCGTAAATCCATTATGGTATAAATCAGGAATAACAGCAACCCAACGGTAAGAAATGCTACTCCCCATGCTACTGAATTCACTGCGCCACCTTTTTCGGCAAATATTGGAGAAAGACGGAAAACTGCAAAAACACCAAGACGGGCAGTTGCCATTTCAAGTCCCATTGCAAGGGCTAATTCTTTTCCTTTAAACCATTTTACTATTGTTTTAGAAACAGTGATGCCTGCCATTTCAACACCTACTCCAAAAATTGCAAAGCCAAAGAATGCCAGCTTGGCTGAGGCAGGTACAGAAGTCCAGAAACTTTCAAGAAAAGTTGCTAATCCTGAAGTGGCAAAAGATTCAGTAAGAGCATAATATTTTATTGCACCTCCTATTAACATGGCTAACCCTGAAGTAATAATTGTGAATCTGATACCCATTTTATCGAGTATTATTCCTGAAAGGATAAGGAAAAATGCAAATACATTCAGAAAAAATTCAGAGCCGCCAAGCATGCCAAAGGTTTCGGGCGACCAGCCGTGATTACGTTCAAGCAGACTTTGTAACGGAGCAGCCACGTCAACAAAAAAGTATGCAAAAAACATAGTTAATGAGATGAGTGCCAGAGCGATCCAGCGGGCTGTTTTGGATTCGCTCAATAGTTTTTGTGTCTTTGCCTTCATAATGTTTCGTTTAAATTCCTCGTAGAAAAAATAATTTTAGTAAAAATTAGAAAGGGCTAAAGTAATATATTAATTTCAAACAGTTTCATGCCATGCAAGTTTTTCATTTGGTTTGAATATATTGGATGCAGTACTAGATAAAGTTATTTGACAGAGAAGGCATTAACAAGCTTTATTTTAATATTAGTCCACAAAAAAATATTTGGCATTATTATTAGGATTTAGAAATTATTTAAAATTGCGATAATTTGCTTGACATGACTATTTCGCTGAAACTGAAATGTTGTATCTTTTGCTGCTGTTTTTCTTAATTATTGAACCTGCGAAAGTTGAATAATAAGCTAAAAACAGAAAGCAAGTACTTGCAAAACATCATTAAGATCATCTGTTACAGAGCTGAAGCGGCAATAGCCAACCTACTATCTTGCTATTATCGAAAAAGTTCAGATGAAATAAGGGCATTGGTAAAGAGTATTATTTTTGCAAAGGCTGACTTGTATCCGAATTATCAGACAAATACTCTTATAGTTAGATTGAATAGTCTGGCAACTCCAAGGGACAATTTAGCAGTGCAAGAAATTTGTCAAACCATAAACGATTATGAAGCAATTTTTCAAGGTACAAAACTCAAGCTGGTCTACAAAACTACGACA
>JAAYJT010000098.1 GCA_012522795.1 Bacteroidales bacterium
TCATCTCGCTTTTTTTGAGAAACCCCGATTTTGAGACTTTATGCTCGTTTTCGGGGTTTTGTTTCTGCAAAGATACAACTTAATTATTTATAAATCAAATATTTAAGCCTTTTCTGAAAGTGCCTATGTAATCAGTTGCTATTGCTTTTGCCAGTTTGGTATTATCAATGCCGAAGTGTAGTAACGTTAATTCAAACCTTCTGTAACTCAGATAGTTCTTTTCAATACTTCCTTTTTTATAAAGATCCCACAGCATTTTATTATACGGGTCGTAGATTTCAAGAAAATTATCAATGCTTTTTATTCCTGAATTATACAGATCGTGCTTTTTAAGGATCTCATCAAAAGTAATACGGTTGTTTACGTCAAAATCCCATAAAGTATGGTCAAGATCGAAAAATATGTGCGTATAGTTTTTACGTTGCATAACTAAGTCCGGTAAATTATTGATTATACCTCTTACCCTGCCAGGAATCCTTTTCTGCCAGTTTGTTTTCAATCATTTGTAATATCTGATCAGTACGAAGATTGCCCCAGTCAGGTGCAATGCGGTAACGTGGAGGCGTTTCGGCGGTAAATCTTTCAATTATCATATTGTGAGATAGTAACTCAATGTATTCGATTATGAAATCAATATATTCATCAAGCTCAAACAACTCAAACAGATCAGGGTTTTGAGAATATTGCTTTTCCATTTCAGTATTCCTAAGAATTTGTAACTGATGAAATTTTATGTTGTCAATCGGTAATTTAGAAATAATTTTAGCCTGATTTAAGATTTCTTTTCTGCTCTCTCCCGGCAAACCTATGATGAAATGTGCTCCGTTTTTTATACCTCTTCGCCTTGATTCTTCCAGTGCCCATACCGATTGTTTAAAAGTATGACCGCGGTTTATTAAGTTCAATGTATGATCATTACAGGATTCAATCCCGTATTCAATAACGATATAATAATTTTTTGATAGATTTTCAAAATAATCAAGCTGCTCACAATCAACACAATCAGGACGAGTGCCTATAACAAGGCCTATTACATCAGGAACAGACAATGCTTCGTCATAAAGCATTATTAATCGCTGAAGTTCGGCATGGGTATTAGTATAAGCCTGAAAATAAGCAAGATATTTGCTACTACGACGGTATCTGGTTTTATGAAATTCAATCCCTTCGTACAATTGTTGAGTTATAGATTTATCGGGTGAGCAATATGATGGATTAAAGGCTTCGTTATTACAAAAAGTACATCCCCCATATGCAATGGTTCCATCACGATTGGGGCATGAAAATCCCGCATCTACTGATAGCTTTTGTATCCTGCCGCCAAAAAGTAGTCGTAAATATTCACTGTAGGCATTAAAACGCCGTTTGTGACCCCACGGAAATTCTTGAGATTTAGGTAATGGCATAATTATCAGGTGTTAAGCAACATCCGGTTAAATCCTTCTCAGGTTATTTTCTTGCAATTATAAGCTTCTTTCTTGTAAAACTAATGCCATTCTCACTCAGATTAATCACATAAACTCCATTCTTTAAAAAATGAGTTTCTATTTTAACTGAGTGTAGTCCGCTTGCATCTATAATATCGTAATCATGCCTGATGCCGTGCATATCAAGTATTTCCACACTTATTTCCTTATAATCATGTGAACCTAGCAAAACGCTGACATATTTATCGGCAGGATTGGGATAAATGCCGGGAATTACTTTTATATATTGCTTTCGAACTAAAGTATCGCTTCGTGATTCATTTTTAACTATGAGGATTACATCGAAGCCAAGCGTTTGAGTTTTGTTGTATGTGATTTTTCCGGGGTCTTTGGTAAATACTTCTGATGGTTCGCCGCCATTAAAAATCCAGTGGTATTCAGTGGGTTCTCCCATTGAAATATTGCTGAAGGTTACCGAGCTACCTGTTTGAATAACAGTAGTATCAGCAACAAATAGTGCGATAACCTGATCCTGATCGTAAGATCCCGGAAAATAATCAGCACCTGTGTTTTCAGGGTCAAGCCAATACTTTAACTGCCTCATTGGTTCACTGCCATATTCCCATGAAACAGCAAATTTGCCATAATAATCTGGTTTGTGTAAGGCAGAGCACCCTGATTCGCCACCTGTAAGCTGCCCCATGATAAGTCCGGAATCATTAAACAAAGGTGAGCCGGAAGAGCCTCCTTCGGTAACACCATGCCCATTTTCAGTTTCCGCCCATCTGGTTTGCCAGTACATATTGGGAGTTGCAAAATTCCATGCTGATGAGATCAATGGTGTATTATATGTTGAGATCTTTTTGATGTCACCCTGTGGATGATGAATTGTTACACCGTTTGGCGAAGGAATATCAATGCGCGACCATCCGTTAAAATACGGATTAACTATTGGAGGGATATTATTGTTAAGCAAAACAAGGCAGAAATCGCTTCCCATTTGTAAACTGCCACCGCCTACATTAGCTTTCATTGAAGCTCCGGTCAGAGTGGTTTCAGGCGGTGTGACATCAGGGTTCTCACAGGTTTCTGATTCATAGTTGAAATAAAAAACCCATTGGTTCATATCCTGTTCGTTAGCATAAGTTGAACCAGTCCGGGCGCAGTGATCGGCGGTAAAAACATAAGGTTTGAAATCAAGTTTGGTATTATTAATGAGGCTTCCCGAACATCTTAACACAATGTTCCCAACTCTTCCCTGAATCTTTACTACTCCTCGCTTCTGATCCTGCCAGTTTGTACCTTCGCTACAATTAACATTTACATTACATGGGCCTGAATCACCAAAATCATTTAAACTGCCGTCTTTATTTTTAAATGCGTAAAGGACCTCGCTTATGTTAAACGCAGGCAACTCACGAACTGAATTATCCGTCAGCAATTCAACAATCAGTTCTTCACCCGGTATAAGTTCATTGGCAAAACTGCCACTTTCATGATTATTAAGATGCGTAAACGCACCTATTAGTTTGGTTCTAAGCCTGTTGTAAACAAAAAGGCTGCAACCCACAGGAAGGTGAAAATCCTGATAGTATAATGCTAAAGCTCCTGCACCTTCTGCCTGTATTCTTATACGCCATTGTTTTGAACCGTTGGACAATTGTTTCCAGTCAGATGATTTAGCAGGATTAATGTTAAGCGGAAGTAAAATTCCAATTCGTTGGGCTTCTCCTGATTTATCAGTAAAATCATCTGATTTTAAAAGATGTTCGAAGTCAGAAACTGAAACAGAATAAAGTGTTAAGTCCTGGTCTGATTCCGGGGTTTTAAAACCGGGAGGAATTCCTCCTGAGCTTAATTGAGCGAATACCCCGTATGGAGATAATAAAATTAATGACAGTATGAGTATATAACGGGAAAATCTGACTATCATAAATCTGGGTTTTCTTGATTAATAAAAAGGTAAAATTAAAAATTTTATAGTATAACGAAATAAAACAAGAATAGTTATTGGCTTTTAACTGGCAAAATAGTTGGAGATTTACACATTCCCAGTTTTGTCATTTAAAAATCCGGTAAAGATGAAATCCAGGAAAGACTAAGGAGGATTTTGTTCAATGAAATTCAAAATCATGCCTGAAATCCGTTTTTTTTAACGATCTTTGTAAATACTCCATTAAGCAGCATAAATGGTCTTCATTACAAAAAATAAGAGTGTTTTAATAATCAGTATCATAAGCGTGATTATGATGTTTAGTTTCTGCAGGAAAAATAATGATGAACCTGAAGAATACAATCCCACTCCCTATATCATAGAAATTCCCAAATATTTCCCTACAAAACTTAATATACCTGACAACAATCCAATGACAGTGGAAGGTGTGGCCCTGGGGCGCTATTTGTTTTATGATGGTCGCCTTTCGGGGCGCACACACAACGATTCACTGATGAGTTGTGGTACCTGCCACCTTCAGTCGCGCTCATTTGAATGCGGTATTGACCATCCTAAATATGCTGGTGGCGCTACTTTTGGACTTACAGGCATTCAGACGCCAAATTTCATGATGCCTCTGATAAATCTTGTTTTTAATAATAACGGATATTTATGGAATGGTTTGATACATCACAGCAATGAAGATAAATCCCTGCGTCGTCTTGAAGATATTGCATGGACAGGTATAGTTGCACCTCATGAAATGCACGGAGATACAAGCCGTACAGTGGCCCTAATACAAGGTTTGCCGGGATACCCTCAGCTTTTTTACAAAGCTTTTGGTTCTGACAGGGTTACTATGGAAAATATTGGTAAAGCAATAGCACAATTTGTTCGAACACTAATTTCGGCAAATTCAAAATTTGATCGCTATTTAAAGGGTGAAGAGCAGTTAACTGAAGAAGAACTTAGCGGTTATGTGCTTTTTATGACTGAAGAAGGTGCTGATTGTTTTCATTGCCATGGAGGGGCAGGTGTGCCACTTTTTACAACCAATCTTTATTATAATAATGGTAAGGACACTGATTTCAATGATCCGGGCGATCGTTATGCTGTTACCGGCAATCCGCGTGATATAGGTGCTTACCGTGCTCCCACACTTCGCAATATTGAATATACAGCACCGTATATGCATGATGGCAGGTTTGCAACCCTGGGGGAAGTAATTGATTTTTATTCTCATCATGTGAAAATGTCGGATTATGTTCATCCGTTAATGCATCATGCACATAGGGGAGGGGTTCAGTTAACACCGAAACAAAAATCTGATCTGCTTGCATTTATTAAAACCTTGCGCGACGACGATTTTGTTAATAATCCTGAGTTTGCAAAACCGACAGTCTTCCCCGACGGAATAGCACAATAATTTTCTCGATTTATAATTATAAGAATGAAAAAAGTAATCTCAACAGAAAAATTACCAATAAAGATGTGGCTTGACGAAGTAGAGCCGGATGCAATGAAGCAGGCAATCAACCTAGCAAACCTGCCATTTGCCTTCCGACATATTGCTTTGATGCCCGATACTCATGTCGGTTATGGAATGCCTATTGGAGGAATACTTGCCACTCTTGATGTTATTGTGCCAAATGCTGTAGGTGTTGATATAGGTTGCGGCATGTGCACAGTTAGAACAAATCTGGATTCAATCCAAACCAATAAGTTGAAAGAAATAATGAGTGGAATCCGCGCTTTGGTACCGCTTGGCTTTAATCATCATAAATATCCTCAGGATAAGAACCTTATGCCCTCAATTGATAATATAGTAGATGGAGGCATAGTGGAACAGGAGTATAATTCAGCACTAAGACAACTTGGAACTTTGGGCGGTGGCAATCATTTTATTGAAATACAAAGAGGTTCTGATGGTTTTATCTGGATCATGGTTCATTCCGGAAGCCGTAATATTGGACTAAAAGTTGCTGAATTTTACAATAAGCAGGCAAAGATCCTTAACAAAATGTGGTATACAAAAGTGGATGAAAAGGATGATCTTGCCTTTTTCCCTGTCGAAACCGAGGAAGCTCAGAAATATATTAATGAAATGCAATATTGTATTGATTTTGCCTTTGCAAATCGAAAACTGATGCTAGACAATATAATTTCTGTATTTAAAGAATATTTTGGCAAAGGGTTCGAAACCGATAATTTTATAAATATTGCCCATAATTATGCTGCTAAGGAAAAGCATTTCGGAACCGATGTAATCGTACACCGAAAAGGAGCCACAAGTGCCCGTAAAGATGAACTTGGAATAATTCCGGGCTCACAGGGAACAAAAAGCTATATTGTAAAAGGCAAGGGTAACCCTGAAAGTTTTGAAAGCTGTTCGCATGGCGCCGGACGCATAATGGGACGTAAACAAGCTATCCGCAGTCTTGATTTAAGAGAACAAACTGCATTTCTTAACGAACAGGGTATTCTTCATGCAATTCGCGGGCGGGCAGATCTTGAAGAGGCTCCCGGAGCTTATAAAAATATTGATGAGGTTATGGGAAATCAACAGGATTTGGTGGAAATCATGGTTGAACTTTCTCCTCTTGCTGTCATCAAGGGATAAAAAAATAACCCTGATTAATCTTCTTCGCTTTCCAGTTCTTCGTAAGCTTTAAGCAATGCTGTCTGGACATCAGTCGGCACCTGTTGATATTCAGAAAAACGAAGTCCATAGGTAGCACGTCCACTTGTAATTGAACTTAATGAAGTAGAATAACGGTTCATTTCTGCAAGTGGAACTTTAGCTTTGATCTTCTGATAGTTACCTTCGCTTTCCATGCCCATTATCACAGCTCTGCGACCCTGGAGGTCAGTTATCACATCACCCATTTTTTCTTCTGGCACAATCACTTCAACATCATATATAGGCTCAAGAATTTTTGGTCCTGCATTTTTGAACGCATCTCTGAAAGCATTACGTCCGGCAAGCTTAAACGAAATTTCATTGGAGTCAACCGGGTGCATCTTTCCATCGTATATATAAACGGCAATATCGCGGGCATATGAACCGGTGAGTGGTCCTTCTTCCATCCTTTCCATGATACCTTTAAGTATTGCCGGCATAAAACGGGCATCAATGGCACCTCCAACTATACAGTTGTTGAAAATAAGCTTTCCACCCCATGGCATTTCGTGCTCTTCAGTACCACGGATAGGGAATTCTGTGGGTTTTACCATAACTTCAGTGTAAGGCTGGATAAGCATATGTACTTCGCCAAACTGACCTGCCCCACCTGATTGTTTTTTATGACGATAGGTTGATTTTGCCTGTTTGGTAATAGTCTCACGATATGGAATTTTAGGAGCAATGAAATCAATTGGAATTTTGTCAATTGTTTCAATATGCCATTTGGCAATATTTAGATGGAGTTCGCCCTGCCCTTCAAGAATAAGTTGCCTTAATTCTTTTGACTGATGAGCCATAAGGGTAGGATCTACCTTGTTCATTTCATTAAGGATTGCTCCTAATTTTTCATCATCAGTTGAAGATTTGGCTTTCACTGCCATTCTGATCTTGGGTTCAGGAAAAACTATGGGTTCAATAATTTCATCAGCATATTTTGCGGTATTAAGTGTCTGGTTTGTACGAACGCTTTTTAATTTAATGGCAGCACCAAAATCACCTGCAACAACTCTTTCAACTTTCTCACGGTTTTTACCTGCAATAACAAATAATTGAGTAATCCTTTCCTTATTACCCGATTTTCCGTTTATCATTTCAGTACCTTCAGCAACTTCTCCGCCGTAAACCTTAAAATATGAAACTTCACCCAGATGAGGCTCAATACTTGTTTTGAAAATAAAAGCTGATGCAGCATCATTTGCATCACATTTAAGTTCTCTGCCGCTAACGGTTTTAGTAGGAGGAACTTCGTTAGGAGCAGGAAGGGTACTTATCATAAAATCCATCAGCAGGTCAATACCCTTGAATGGCTTAGCTGCTACACACATTACCGGGAATAATCCGCGGTTAATGATCCCTAACTTCAAACCACGTTGCATTTCTTCTTCAGTAAGAGTAGCATTTTCAAAGAAAGCTTCCATAAGTGCTTCATCGTTTTCAGCGGCACTTTCAACGAGGGCTGCATGGAGTTCTTCTGCTTTATCTTTTTCTGATGCAGGAATATCAAGTATTTCGGCTTTGCCACCATCACTATACTTAATCATCTTCATTTTAATAAGGTCAATGATTGAGTCAAAGCTAACTCCTTCGTTAACAGGGTATTGAAGAACAGTAACGCTGTTGCCAAACTGTTGTTTCAACTGGCGAAGTGTTTCTTCAAAACTTGATTTTTCATGTTCCAGATGGTTTATTGCAAAAACTACCGGTATTTTGTATCTGATAGTATGCCTCCAATGAATTTCAGTTCCAACTTCAATTCCGTTTTGAGCATTAACAACCATAACAGCCGAATCGCAAACACGCAAAGCAGAAACTACTTCACCCACAAAATCATCAAAACCGGGAGTATCTATAAAATTGATTTTATGATTCTTATACTCAGTATAAAGCACTGTTGACGAAACTGAATTCTGGCGTTCAAGCTCAATTTCACGATAATCGGATACTGTGTTACCGTCGTCAACAGATCCCCTGCGGTTTATTAATCCTCCATTAAATAAAATAGATTCTGAAAGAGTGGTTTTTCCTGATTTGGCACTTCCTATAAGTGCTATGTTCCTGATTTCATTGGTTTTATATACCTTCATTTTTGTTAAAGTTAAAAGATGAATGACATTTTTAAAAAGGACTGCAAAATTATTAAAAACTTATTAAAAACTGCTGAATTCACAAACCTTTTATTGTGAACTTATTGCGTTGTAATGTAACATAATGGTATTCATTGCGTTATGCAAGGCTGTGAAGGTCTGATTGCATGCTGAAAGCAATTATTGAATGAGTTTGTAAATCAGTTTATATTCTAACTTTTTATATTTTTGCTCTATTAATTCCAGAAATTATGAAAAAAAAAAGACTTTATCCCTATTGTGCTGATCTTTGGGTTCATAGCATCGCTATCGTCCTGTTTTCCTCCTTTTAAACCTAAAGAACCCGAAATCATTCCTGATACGATCACTACAGACACTTTATTGCCAGTTCAGGAAATTACTGATGATACTTTATTTTCAATTCCAATAAGTGAGCAAACAGTAATGGCTGTATTGTTCCAGCAAAAATCTGCTGAATATAGGGCATTATGTTATCAGGCATTTAATATGGCACGTATAATGCTTGAACGCGATTTGCGCGATGAAAATGTAATTTTACCTCGTGCCGTAATTGTGGATATTGATGAAACTATGGTGGATAATAGCCCGCATAGTGTGAAATGTATAGAAAAAGCGACTTCCTATCCGGAATATTGGGACATATGGTGTAATCTTGGCAAAGCACGGGCTCTTCCTGGGGCTGTTGAGTGTATGAAGCCTGCCAGAAATTATGGTGTTACACTTTTTTATGTTTCAAACCTAGAAGAACATCATAGAGAAGCTGCTGTAAGAAATTTGCACGAACTGGGATATCCTCAGGCTACAGACA
>JAAYJT010000099.1 GCA_012522795.1 Bacteroidales bacterium
ACCTGCTACGGTTATAGTTTGAGTTGCATCAAAACACTGAAACATTCCATTGGATATGATGATATTCTGAAGAGGAAAATTCGTTGCCACACCGGTTGTAGTAATTACCTTGATTCTGGCAGTACTTGTTCCACATTCATTTTTAGCAGCTACATTAAGTGTACCGCTTGTATAAGCAGTTAAGTTTACATAGGTGCCACTGCCTGAAATACTACCTATTCCATTATAAGACCAGATATAGCTTGTAGCTCCCGTTACCGGTGAAATACTGTATGTCTTCGTAGTTCCAGCAGGAACTGATGAAGATCCACTTATTGTTCCGGGTTGTGCCGGAATAGCTTTAACACTCACAGTAAGGCTTCTTGATATTCCAGAGCCACAGGCATTATTAGCCTTTACTGTAATATTCCCTGAATTTTGACCTACAGTTGTTGTAATTGAATTTGATGTTGAACTACCACTCCAACCCGATGGTAAAGTCCATGTATAGCTTGTAGCACCTGAAACCGGAGAAACACTGTAGGTTTGAGTTGAACCGGAACAAACAGAAGTAATACCGGAAATTGCCCCAGGTTGCGCTGGCGTTGTAATTACACTTACACTCAAATTTCTCTTGATACTGCTTCCGCAATTATTGTTTGCCTGTGCCGATATAGTGCCACTATTTGCACCTACGGTAACTGTGATCGAATTTGATGTTGAATTACCACTCCAACCCAATGGTAAAGTCCATGTATAACTTGTAGCACCTGAAACAGGAGATATGCTGTAAGTTTGGGTTGAGCCGGCACAAACAGATGTATTGCCCGAAATGATTCCGGGCTGTGCCGGAGCAGAACTACAATAATTATATGCCAAAGTATAACTTCCTGAATAATGACTCCATCCCTTTACCCTTAAATAAGCATATCCGGTATAGTTGGCAGTCCATTCAATTTTACTTCTGTAACTTTCGCAACCATCATCGTTAAATGCTACCTGCGTGCAGGTATTATTAAACAAGTATAATTGTGTATCATAACTTGCTGTTGCACCATCGCCGCAACCGGTTTTAAAAGTATATTTATTTCCGTTATAAGCCCAAAAACGATATATTTTACATCCATTCATCGAATGAGATGACGAATGGGTTTGCCATGATGTTTGAGGAGTTAATGAAAAATCATAATCCGGGCAATTCTTACAAATCTCAGTTCCTGAACCTGTAATACTTATTGTTTTTGGACTACTCATATTATCAGCATTATGTGGAATATTAAGAGTTACAGTTTTGGGTCCTGAAGAAGTTGGGTTAAATCTGATTATAAAACTGCCTGATGCTCCAGGAGGCAAATAAAATGATTTTTCTCCAACAATTGTAAACATGTTTGCATCGGTTCCGGTAATAGATATTGTTCCGGCCTCAAGATTAAGATAATTAGGGCGTATTCCGCTATTTGTCACCGTTATGGTCATATCAGTTAGTGAACCAACAGGTCGTGAACCAAAATCAAAATTTGATGACGAATTTACTGACATAGCAACGCTTGCACCTCCATTATTGAGCCAATATTGAAGATTATTATTACTATATGATACATTGAAGCGACCCCACATATTATTATACGAACTATAATCACATTCATCCCAGTTATCTGGATGACAGACTCCATAAAGCTGACCAACAACTCTGCCATCAGCATTAGCAATCACTCCACCAGAACTACCTCCGGAGGTTTGTCCCCCAAGAGTTACTGTATAATGATAGTTTGTAGTACTAAACCCAGCACAGGAATACGATGGTGATGTTTTGTTGGTATGTCTGGAATATTTCTGAAGCATACCTCCAGGATGATGGACTGAATGTAACACACCATTATTAGCTACATTAGTTATTGTCCAGCCTAAATAATAATTTCCACCCTTTTCTTTTAAAAGAACCAATGTAAAGTCTGACTGACTATTAGTTGCAATAAGGTTGGCACCATTAATAATTATGTGATCTGGATTTGTTATACCACTATTACAAGATGTAGACCAGTAATAAAATCTGGCTTCAAGTCCTGCCGCTGAAGCCTGAGTATCAAAACAATGATTTGCTGTAAGCAGAAATGGCTGAAAGTCTTTGGTTCTCGAATCATTTAATTGTCCACCAGAGCATATATAATATCCATAGCCTACTGGAAAAGTAAGTTGCGCTGTGGCTCGTCGTAGATTATTAGTGTAGATATATTCGTTAGCAAAAGAACAATTAGCATCCTCATAGCAAGACCTTATAAATTCTTCAGGTATGTAAATCCTATCTATATGAATGACTTTTGTTATTGAAAAATAGAAATCCTGTTCAAAACATTCTTTTGGAATAACTACCTGAAGAATAACATAATCAGCAAAAGTTGTTCTGGTATAAAAACCATACTCATCAAGTTTGCCTGTCAACTCAAACTGATTAAAAGCAAAATCATCCTTACTGAATAAATTTACTTTAACTCCGTACGGGAAATTGCCTTCTGAGAAAAAAATCCTGATCTCATCAGCCTTTTCTGACTTAATATAAGTTGAAAACACCAGGATTTCATCACTTATTCTCGAAAGTCTTCCTCCTGAAGTGCTTATTTCTCCATTTAATGGAATTTCTATATTCCTTAAATTGAAGACAATTGGTTGCTTTAAATCGCGAATAACCCCTATAGCCGGTGGGTTAACTTCAGATTCAATAAAAGCTCTTTCATCGTTTGATAAAATATCAAGCAAATGCATCTCATTTTTATCAAATCCTCTTTGTAATGTATGGTATTCTGGTGTTTCTCTAATAATCTCACCAAAAGCAGAAAAGTAACGTTCACCATCAATAGAAACGAGTTCATCATTCTGGCAAAATGCAGTTTTAATGTTAAAAAACAGAGTAGAAATAACCCCTATGAAAATCAAAATAGAATTGGAAAATCTTTTCTTCATAGTTTTTAATTTCAAATTTGTCATGCCGGCAAAAATAGTGTTATTAAGCCTTACAGGCATATTAATATCTTAACTTTTTTTTGTTTTTAATTTAAATTTATCTTGCAAAACAAGAAAAAACATCAGGATATAGGAAAGCTCAAACTAACACAATTGCAATCCTTTTGTCAAACCAAAAATGAATTTTGGATATATATACTGATAAACAGAGGATTGTAATCCATATGAGAGAAACAGGGAATTACTCCAGAATTATAAATCTTTCATCTAAAGAAGGTTTCAGAGAACGGTTAAGAAGATCATATCTGAAATATAATATCCTGTCATCACCGTTGGGAATATTCCGTTCAATATAGCGGTTCATAAAATAGTCAAAAATATAACCGGAATAACGATTACCCGCAGCATATGCCATTGTGTAAATATCGTTAATATCAATTGAATCAATATTGTATGTATAAGCCATTCTGCCGGTAAAAGGGAAATAACGTAGTCTTCCTTCAAAATAATCATTCATATACAAATCGCTATAAACCAGCGACTTGTCAGGATTATTCTCAGTTACTGCGGAAATTTCAAACCAGGAGCTAAGTACGATCTTATTTAAGTAAATATCGCCAACATATTCATATTCAGGATCGTACTCAGGATCGAATACACGCTCAACTGTTTCCTCCATCATCAATTGAGCCACATTTAATAGATATTTATCACCCGATGCGTTAAGAAAAACATCGGTATCCGGTTCAAGATAAACATTAAGTTTTCTTTTCCTTAACCCGTTTATTAGTTCATTCATATAGGTTTCAAGGAAAACTGAATCAGAAACATACTGTACAAATAAGCTCCGATAAAACAAAACGGAATCAATTGTAGCCTCATCCATCCAGCTTTCTCCAGCAACTTCATAAGTTTTGAGGTTATATTTATAAACAAAATTGGCAGGTATTAAAAGAACAGAAGTATTTTGCCTGATTTCAACAAACTGTTTGGCAAGTTTCCTTTCTACAGTACATCCAGACAGAAAAATAAGACCGGAGAAAGAAAAGCAAAATATTTTTAATATAATTTTAGTTATTCCCTTCATTCTCAATTTGTTTAAGCAATTGCTCTCCAAAATTTCTGCCGTAAGCAAACGCTTTTTCTAGTTCTTGTTGGTGAGGTGTAAATTTATTGAAAAGCGATTCTCCTATATATTTTAATTTTAGGTTTTCAATAGCAGCTGTAATGATCTTTTCTCCTTCCCCACTCCATCCATACGAGCCAAAAGCTCCAGCAAGTTTTCCCTTATCTCTTAAAGGATTGATCAATGCAAAAACCTGATATATCTGAAGTAAGATATTCTGGTTAATAACCGGGCTTCCCAATATTAAACCGTTACTTCGTTCAATCTGTGCTCCTATTTCATCAAGCGATTTCATTTCTATATCGCAAACTCTTACTTCAATATCGCCAGCAGAGCGAATTCCTTTTGCAATTTCACCAGCAAGCATACCTGTATTCTTATAAGCTGAAACATAAGCTATAAAAACACGGTTTTTCTGAGGCAGGGCGAGGTATTCGCTGGCATATTTTTCTGACAGATCAACGTATTTCTTCCAGTTACTGCGCAAAATAGGTCCGTGACCCGGACAAATAATACTAATAGGTAAAGGACGAATCTTTTCAATTGCTTTCAACATAAACTTGCTGAAAGGCTTCAGTATAACTTCAAAGTAATATTTAAAGGCATCATCCCAGTTGCCAACCAAATCATCGAACATACCTTCATGTGCATAATGAGCACCAAATGAATCGCAGCTAAACAAAACCTTTTCCTGTTCAAGCCATGTATACATGGAATCAGGCCAATGGAGATTAGGAGCCCCAATAAATCTGAAAGTATTCTTTCCTGTATTTAAAGTATCACCATCCTTTACAATTCTGTGTGGAAACGGCGATCCAAGAAACTCATTCAGATAACGAACAGCATTACCAGTGCAAATGACGGTTGCATCTGGTGCAATAGCCAAAAGATTTTTAAGACTTCCTGAATGGTCAGGTTCTGTATGGTTTAGAATTATATATTTAATTTTTGACGGATCAACTAAACTACGGATTTTGGTTTCGTATACAGGCCAAAAATTCTCCTTAACAGTCTCTATAATAGTAACTTCCGAATCGTTTACCAGATATGAATTGTAAGTAGTTCCATATTTGGTCTCCATAACAACATCAAAAGTTACAAGATCTGGGTCAAGTGCCCCAATCCATTTCACACTATCAGTGATGTCAAGAATCTTTGTGTTATCCATTTTAAAAATATTTTGTTAATTAAAAATCAAGTGTCATCTGCCGATTATCACCTTTTGGTCTGGGTGGAGTTAGCGATATATCGTCATCAATTTTCTTTTTTACTTTCTCCTGCTTAGCCCCTGTTCCTTCTTTGATCACACCTTTTCGCGCTTTCTCTTTTTTTCTTTGCTTTGGTTTTGCTTTAATATCGGGGACTTCTTCAGTATCGTCCGGTTTTATTTCATTAGCTTTTACTACAGGTTCTTCCTTGAGTTCATCCTTAATTTCTTCATTTATACCAGCATCAGCCTGCTCATGTTTTCCTGAAGCCAAAATCTCACCAGGCTCTTTATCCAGAGATTCATTGTTTTCAATTTCAGGCTTGTCCAAAGATTGTTTCGTTTCATTCTGTCCGACAGCAAAACCAAGCTTTTTTATCTTATACTTCGATATCCTTTTTCCCATTGCCCTCACACCCATAACTGCAACAAAATCAGCTGCATTAATTATATCATCTTCTAGCGATTTTTTATTTTGTCGGGTATCATACTCTACTTTAATAAGTGGATTCGTGTCAAAACTGAAGTCTACAATACGGGATTCTTCTTCAGGAATAAACCATATTTTTCTATCAGAAAGTTCGGGACTAAAACGTTTCAGGTAATAATCCTGTTTATTTCCATTAAAATAAATCACGGTCAGTATTTTTCCTGGTTCATATTTTTCAATATGAGCCAGGTCTTCCTCCACATGAAGTGAAAGATCGTAGCCAGTGTGAAAATAAACTCCTGATGAAAGGATATGTAATAATTTATCATCACCTGAGAATTCGCCAAGATATTTACCCCTGTCGTCACTGTTCAAACGCCTTACAATATCGTCAAACCAAATGGAACGTGCAGCCAGAGTTGAAACTCCTTCTTCAGATTTCAAAATTTTACTTACCGGGTGTCGGCTGATAATATTTCCTTTTGAATTACGTCCCTTTATTGCAAGAGTACTGAAATCAAATTCATAATTTAGTTTCCTCAATTTTTTATGAGGTTTCAGGAATATCTTTACAGTCTCAGCCTCACCATTCGGATTTGCAGAAAAATACAACACTTTTGAACCTGGTTTTCCCATAGTAAGGTCATATTCTTTATCGCGCGTAATACCCATTACAGCATAACGCTTGACAAAAGCCTTACCGTTTTTACCATCTCTGTAGATCATGTTGTATATGGTACGTTCATCGTTGCGTTTAAACACATCAATATGAACAATGCCTTTCCCAATAAAGCTCTTATCAGTAACTCTGGTTACCAGAAAAGTTCCATCGTCTCTAAACACAATGATATCATCAATATTAGAGCAATCGCAAACGTATTCATCCTTTTTCAGCCCGGTACCGGCAAATCCTTCTTCACGGTTTACATATAACTTTTGAGTAGCCGCAGCCACAGCTGTAGCTTCAATAACATCAAAGTTTCTTATTTCAGTCCTGCGCTCATGCCCTTTACTGTATTTTTTCAATATTTTCCTAAAATATTCAATTGCATACTCTATAAGATTATCAAGGTTTTGCTGGATTTCAGCAAGTTCATCCTGCAATTTTTTAATTTCCTTATCAGCTTTGAATGAGTTGTATTTCGAAATCCTTTTAATTCTAATTTCAGTAAGCTTAACTATATCATCAATAGTAACTTCCCTGATTAAATCGCTTATAAAAGGTTGTAAGCCATTTTTAATTGTAGTAATAACTTCCTGCCAGGTTTCACATTCTTCTATTTGCCGATAAATACGATTTTCAATAAATATTTTTTCAAGTGAAGCAAAATGCAACTGTTCAAGTAACTCATCCTTACGGATTTGCAATTCAGTACGCAGGAGTTCGAGAGTGTTTTGAGTTGAGATTTTAAGCAACTCATCAACTGGCAAAAACTGTGGCTTGCCTTCATGAATCACACATATATTTGAAGAAATAGAAACTTCACATCCGGTAAAAGCATACAAAGCATCAATGGTCAAATCAGGAGAAATACCAGGCTGAAGATGAATTAGAATTTCAACATTCTCAGCAGTATTATCGTCAATCTTACGTATCTTTATCTTTCCCTTATCATTGGCTGCAATTATACTGTCAATCAATGCTCCGGTAGTAGTTCCAAAAGGTATTTCAGTAATTACAAGGGTTTTCTTATCAAATTTATTTATTCTGGCACGAACCCTTACTCTACCTCCTCGAAGTCCTTTATTGTATTTTGAAAAATCAGCAAGTCCTCCTGTAGGAAAATCGGGAAGTATCTCAAATTCCTTGTTTTGAAGTATCTTTATTGAAGCCTCAATTAATTCAATGAAATTATTGGGTAAGATCTTTGATGCAAGCCCAACGGCTATTCCTTCCACACCACTTGCCAGCAGCAATGGAAATTTAACTGGTAATACCACAGGCTCTTGATTTCTGCCATCATATGAAAGTTTCCATTTAGTGTTTTTAGAATTAAAAACAACTTCAAGTGCAAATTTCGAAAGTCTTGCCTCAATATATCGCGGAGCAGCAGCACTATCTCCTGTCAACACATTACCCCAGTTTCCCTGAGTATCAATAAGCAGGTCTTTTTGTCCCATCTGAACCAGAGCATCACCAATTGAAGCATCGCCATGGGGATGATACTTCATAGTATGCCCGATAATATTGGCTACCTTATTATATCGTCCGTCTTCAAGTTCATACATTGAATGTAAAAGGCGGCGTTGCACAGGTTTCAAGCCATCAAGCAATTCAGGAACAGCACGCTCAAGTATGACGTAGGTGGCATAATCGAGGAACCAATTCTCATACATACCCGTTAAAGGTGTAATACGATGCAACGCATGATGCTGATCCGCAAACTGATCAGGTTCATTAATATCTTCAGGTATATATGACAAGTTCTCTTCCATTATTTAATTCATCAGGGCAAAAATCTAAGAACTACTATCTCAGCAAGGATAAAAGCCAGTGAAGCAATTATAAAATATTTCCATAGTTGCTTTCCTCTGCTCAATTCACTAATAACTTGCCCAATAGGTCTTTCGCTTTCGCTAACTACTGCAAAGTTAATGATTCCGGAGCTTTCAGCCAAATTCTCAAGTTCTTCCTCACTTAAATAATCAGGAAGCGATTCGCGTCTGTCGTAATTAAACGAAAGTACGAGCAATGTATCAGAATCGCTGGTGAGAGTGTAATTACCAGCTTTATTAATGGCATCCAGTGCAAAAAGATGAGTATTGTAGTTCACTGTTCTATGACCCGGAATGAACCGGAACTGACCTCCGACATCAGATAACTGAAATATCTGACTATTGCCAGGATTAATATTACCAATATTAACAGATTCTCCAGCACCAATTACTGAATACAAATCCTGATGCAATGTACTTAACAAAGCCATTCTGTATAGTACTGGAACAAAAATAGCATGAACCGGAAAAGTAGTTGCCTGAATATCAAGTGGTGAAGATAAAACATATATCATTCCTTCGCCATGACGGTCGGCAATAAGAAACGGAGCTGAATTTTTGAGACTCATCAGGGTTTGAATATCTTTACGAGCCGGAAAACTTAATCCATACCTTAAATTCACCCAGGGAAGGTCAGTTTCGGATGTTACAGGAGAACGACCTGCTGACTGATTCTCAAAAACATCTTTGAATAGCGGATGCAAAAGATTGAGGTCAGATACCCTGAGCCTTGCAGTGTCAGTTTCAGCAAAGCTAATTGTATTGAGCGAACGCATCCAATTTGAATAGGATTCATTATCAATATTTTCAGCAGGAATAACAAAAACACTTCCTCCATTTTCAATAAAACGGTTCAATTCAGTAGCCAAGCCACTTGATATGCCGTTCAGCCCGTTCAATACGATCAATTCCTGGCGTTGCAGATCTGCAAAATTCAATTGTTTCAAATTAATCTCAGTATAACTGAACAATGTGTCAGAACCAAATAACGCCTGCAAATAAGGTCCCTGTTTTTGATCAAATATTCCAAGAATATTTATCTTTTCCAGTACCCTGAAGGAAATATACAAACGATCGTCGAAAGTAACGGGATAATCATTTATTTCAAAAAATCCTTCATGAATGCCGGTTTCACGAATAGTAAAAGATACCATCGTTGTTGTACTGCCACCGGGTTCAAGGTCAATAGAGGTAAGTGCCCTCTGTGAGCCATTTATAACAAGTTTAAGCGGTATTTTCTCTCTAACTACATCACTATGATTAGTTATCTTTGCATATATTTGGGCTACCTGCCCCGGTTGCTGAGCTGGTATTTCAAACCAGCATGAATCAATACTCAGATTTGAATAGTTGATTGGCTCAAGCCTCACAAAAAAATGTCGGATATTGGTATCAGGAGCAAAACCATCGAGCGTGGAGATACTACGCTGAAAATCAGAAATAAGGTAAACTGTTTTATTTGGTATTGGTTCGCGGTTTAAAACATCATATTGTCTTGATAAAACCTCAGCGATATTTTTAACAGTAGGGCTGATCTCTGTCTGATCAAGAAAGTTTCCTAATTCGTCGCCGGCAACAAGACGATGATGAATGCCCATAAAATCATTGGTAAGTAAGTTAAACTTATCAGAACGGGAGTGATTTTCAACTATGTCTCTGGCTTTGCCAAGAGCTTCATCAATAAGAAAACCCTTATGTCCCTCGGTTTCCATGCTAAATGAATTATCAATATATATTCCTACTGCTCCGCTTGCTTCAGGGAACGCACCAAGGGTTGACGGGATATATGGTTTTGCAAAAGCCAGTATCAGGAATGCAATTGCCAGAATACGAAATAACAAAGCCAGCCAGTGCCTTAATACCGACTGCCTTCGCGATTGCTGCTGTAACTGCTGAAGAAATCGCACATTTGTAAAATAGACTTTCTTATATCGCTGAAAATTAAATAAATGTATAATTATTGGGATCGAAATAGCCAACAGACCCCACAATATTAACGGATTGGTAAAAAGCATCAGATTCTATAACTCCTTATTTTTATAATCATCAAAACGGGAAAAAGCAGATAATTAGTGTAAAACAACTAATTTATAATCATTCTTTAAACTGGGAAATAAATATTATCCAAATTTTGGATGAGATCAATACCATTTAAAACACTTATTCTTTAGCGTATTATTTTCTTTCAACAATGCTATCATTCAAACATTTGAATTTTGTATTAATTATGATTTTCACTCATACGATCAATACGGAAAATCGTTTTTATGTCTTTAAGCGTTTTTAAATCATTAATTACTAGTTTTAGCTTATCAATATCCTGAACATATATCATTAAAACCGCTTCCCAAATCTCTCCGGAACTATGGATATTAAAGGATTTTATACTTATATTATGCTTTTCTGAAAACACTTTCATAATATCCAATATCAAACCTTTTCGGTCAATACCTGAAATTCTCAAACCTGCAAGAAAAGTAATTGCCTCCCTGGACCTCCATTTGGTTTTTACAATTCTATCTCCAAATTTTGAACTTAGCTGTATAGCTTCCGGGCAATTGATCCGGTGAATAATAATTCCGCCCCCGGGGTCAATAAAACCAATGATATCATCACCGGGAATAGGGCTGCAACAGTTTGAAATATTATAATTTACTGAACTCAAATCATCACTGATAAGCAAAGCTTCAGGATTACTCTTAATTTTTTCCTCTATCAGTTTTCCAAGTAATCTATGTTCAGAGCTGCGGGTTTTTATGAATGGTCGTTTCAGAAAATTTATTAATCCTCCTTTTGAATGTTCAATAAAACATTCTTTAATATCTTTTTGAGTAATATTACCGATGGCAAGCAAATAATAAAGATCAACAGTACTATTTATGCCAATGCATGCCATAAACTTATTAATGCTATGCTTTGAGAATTCAATATCAAGTGAATTGAAATACTTCTGAAGCATATCTTTTCCTTCGACAGTAAATTTCTTCTTTTCTTCCCGTAAAGCTTCTCTGATATAATTCTTAGCCCTGGTTGTTATTACCCAATCAAGCCATTTTTCCTGTGGTCTGGCTGCCTTTGAAATTATAATCTCGACCTGATCTCCATTTATCAGCTTCTTGTCTAATTCAACAAGTTTATTGTTAACTTTTGCTGCAAGACAGGAGTTGCCAATTTCAGAATGAACTGAGTATGCAAAATCAAGAACTGTAGAACCGTTAGGAAGTACTTTTTGATCTCCTTTTGGTGTAAAAACACTGATTACATTACTATTAATAATTGTGGCAAAATGACTAACAAATTCAAGTGGCGTTTGTCCATCCGGACCTGCAAAATCGTTAATACGTTGCAAATAATGATCAAGCGTTAATTTCTTATCAACAACTTCACACTCATGATCTCTCCAAAAAGCGGCACAACCTTTTTCTGCTATTTCATTCATTCTCCGCGATCTGATCTGCACTTCAACACGTCGTCTTCCGGTTTTATCAAGCACTGTTATATGTAACGCCTGATATCCATTGGCTTTAGGAGACACTATATAATCGCGCAAACGATTATGTACAGGTTTATAATAAGTGGTCAAAATGGTATATACTTTCCAGCAGCTCTCTTTTTCTTTCTCAGGTTCTGAATCAACTGCAATAACTACGGCAAAAGTATCATGAACATCCTCAATGGGGATTTTGTCATCCTTCATTCTTGACCAAATGCCCTGAATAGATTTCTTTTGTTCTGAAATAGAATATTCCAGTCCTTCTTTTGTTAATTCCCTTTTTATTGGCTTACTAAAATTTTCAACAAATTTTCTTCTATCCTTCTCTGTTTCCTCAAGTTGCTGATTTATAGTAGCATATATCGCAGGTTCAATATATTTTAACGAAAGATTGCTCAGTTCATTTCTAATTTTATACATTCCAAGTTGCAATGCAAGAGGAGCATAAATTAAATATGTTTCAGAAGCAATCTTGATTTGAGTTTTAGACGCCATATGATCAAGAGTGCGCATATTATGAAGCCGGTCAGCAAATTTTATAAGTATAACCCTTATATCCTGTAAAAATGATGTTATAACTTTTTGAAAATTAACAGCCTGTGAACTATCCATTTTAACATCCGGCAAATTTTTGATCTTTGTAAGTCCATCAATAATATGCCTTATCTGTGAACCAAAATTTTCTTCAATAAAATCCAATGAATAATTTGAATCCTCAACAACATCATGTAAGATTGCACAAACCGCTTCTGTTACTCCAAGTCCAATTTCCTTAGCCACAATATAAGCAACCTCAAGTGGATGATAAATATATGGCTCGCCACTCTTGCGACGAGCATCTAAATGAGCTTCCAATGCCACATTAAAGGCTTTTCGCAGCAGACGCTTTTCAGCATTTGATGCATTCTCTGGCAAAGCCCGAAGCAGTTTCCTGTAACGCTTATTGATCTCAATCCTTTCAAGTTCCGGATTTATTTCATACATGGGAGCAATTCTGATTTTGGTGTAAGAAATTGTTCTACAAAATTACTAATAATAATTTTTATCTTATTCATAAGTCCCAATCTCATGTGTTTTTTGATATTTATGTATTATTTCATATTTTTTGACCTTATTATTAATTAACGGCTTACACGACGTATCTTTGCAGCATTGTTATTCATTTACTTTTCTAAATTAAGCCTGAAATTTGATCTTAAACAGCCGGATCTGGTGCAGGATAAAATAAAATTTCTATTTTTGGGTGAATGATTAAGCCAAAATACATACTGCTTTTATTTCTAAGTATCTGCCTGACACCCAGAGCACAAGCTACTCACCAGCGTTCAGGCGAAATAACCTATCGTCATATTTCAGGATTAACTTATGAGTTTACAATAACTACTTATACTTTTGCTCCAAGCCCGGCTGATCGTTGGGAGCTTGAAATACTCTATGGTGATGGGGGTTCTGCTATTCTTCCCCGTGTAAACGGATCATATGGTCTGCATCCTTCAGGGAATTATGGCTTTTTGGGTGAAATCGTTGATGCTTTCGGACTGATCCGTAAGAATGTATATACAGGACAACATACATATGCGGGATCGTCAACCTATACTATATCCGTTGAAGACCCGAACCGTAATGCAGGTATAATAAATATCCCTAACTCAGTGGATGTTCCGTTTTTCGTACAATCTACACTTGTTATCAATCCCTTTCTGGGAGGCCCGAATAATTCAGTACAGCTTTTATTACCTCCAATTGATAACGCTTGTGTTGGTCACACCTTCATACATAATACAGGGGCATGGGATCCTGATGGCGATAGTTTATCATTTCAGATAGTAACATGCAGGGGTTTTAATGGTTTGCCAATACCGGGATATACCCTTCCAACAGCATCTGATTCCATATTCATTAATCCTGTAACTGGTGATCTTATATGGGAAACTCCGGTTATGCAAGGCGAATATAATATTGCAATTGAAGTAACCGAATGGAGAAACGGAGTTATGGTAGGAAAAGTAACACGCGACCTGCAGATAATAGTAGGCTCATGCGAAAACAACCCCCACCCTCCTGTTATCAATACTATAACCGACACCTGCGTTGTTGCAGGGACAACATTGCATTTCCCTGTACGTGCCACTGATGCTGACGGACACGTAATAACCCTTACCGGCGTGGGCGAACCACTTACGCTGGAATATAAACCGGCTAATTTCACCCAACCTGTTGATTCTGCCGGCAGAGTTACATCTTATTTCCTCTGGGCAGCACAATGTTCTCATGTGCGAAAGATTCCCTACGTCATGTATTTTAAAGCTCAGGATAATGGAATGCCGGTAAATCTTATTGATATTCACAAAACCACTATAACTGTTATAGGGCCTCCACCGGAGAACCTAACAGCCAATGCATCCGGGAATAACATTCTACTGAACTGGGAAAGAAGTTCTTGTACCAACATAACCGGTTATCGTATTTATCGCAAAATTGGTCAATCGGATTTCATTCCGGGTAATTGTATTACTGGTGTACCGGACTGGACTGGTTTTCAATTGATATCCGGTGCAAATCCCATTCCTGACACTCTTTTTATTGATGATGGGCAAGGTCAACCACTTATACATGGTTTGAAATATTGTTATCTGGTAACTGCCATATTCCCTGATAGTTCTGAAAGTTATGCCTCAAACCAGGCTTGTGCTTCATTAAAAAAGGACATTCCAATTATCACCCATGCCTCTGTATTAAATACCTCCGTCGTTGATGGAGCTGTTTATGTAGCCTGGAGCAAGCCAACTGAGCTGGATTTCAATCAAACGCCTGGTCCTTTCAAATATCTTATAAACCGTGAAGTTGATGGGCAGTCAATGATTGTGGATTCATTAAGTCATCTTAACGATACTGTATTCATTGATTCTGGTTTGAACACCATTCAAAATGCTTATAGTTACAAAATTGATCTTATCAACAACACACCCGGCAACCGTTTCCTTGCTGGTTCATCACTTAAAGCAACCAGCATTTTTCTTGACATCGGGGCTAACGACAAGCGTCTTGATTTATCATGGAATGTTGATGTACCATGGATAAATTCCTATTTTGTAATTTATCGTTTGAATATGGAAACCTCTCAATTTGACTCTATTGGAGTATCATATTTGAATAATTATACCGATTCGGGATTAACCAATGGGTACAACTATTGCTACAAAGTTATGAGCTCAGGTAATTACCTGATTGATGGACTGGTAAATCCTATCATTAATTACTCGCAGGAGAAATGTGCAATTCCTGTTGATTACTCTCCCCCCTGCCCTCCTGAACTTTTTGTTGAAACCGACTGCGATCTGTTAATAAACACCTTGCGCTGGACTAATACCGACAATTACTGCCCATACACTGACGACACCGATAAATATTATATCTGGTACCGTCAACAATCAATCGGCGATTTCATTTTGCTGGATTCCACACTGATAGCAACTGACACTGTTTACGATCATTATATGTCAATAGGCATAGCAGGCTGTTACGCTGTAACTGCTGTTGATTTTAACGGAAATATCAGTTCCCCATCGAATATTGTTTGTGTTTCATCTGATGCATGTCCGCTTTATAGTTTGCCAAATGTATTCACACCCAATAATGATTCCTACAACGACTACTGGGAAGCATTTCCGCATCTGGCAAGTGTTGAAAGAATCAAACTGGTAGTGGTTAACCGCTGGGGGAATTTAGTGTTTGAAACTAAAGATCCAAACTTCCGCTGGGATGGAAGAAATATAAGCACCAACAAGTTATGCCCTGATGGTGCTTATTTCTATGTGTGTGATGTGTTTGAAATAACCCTTGAAGGCACTCGACAGCGAACAATCACGGGTAGTGTTCACATTATCACAGGAAAATAATTCCAGACTAATCTGTGAAACTTTAGAACAGTTTTTCAATCAAATCAATTACTCTGGCTGAATAACCCCATTCATTATCATACCATGCAAGCACTTTAATGGTTTTTCCATTAACCATAGTGCTCTGTGCATCGAATATTGCTGAATGCGGATTGTGAATAATATCTACTGATACAATTTCATCTTCGGTGTACTCAATGATACCTTTCATAGGTCCTTCTGCAGCTTCTTTAATAGCAGCGTTGATTTCCTGTTTTGTGGTTTCAACTTTAAGATTAACTACAAGGTCAACCAGAGAACCTGTAGGAGTAGGAACACGAACTGCTAGCCCATCAAGTTTTCCATTGAGTTCAGGAATAACCACTCCAACTGCTTTGGCTGCACCTGTAGTAGTAGGTATCTGCGAAACTGCTGCAGAACGGGCACGGCGCAAATCATTATGTGGCCCATCAAGGATGACCTGATCGTTAGTATAGGCATGGATAGTGGTCATAAAACCATTTTCAATACCAAACCGGTTATGAAGTACTTTGGCAATTGGGGCAAGACAATTAGTGGTACATGAGGCATTTGAAATACACTCATGGCTTTCTTTTAATTCGTTATCGTTTACTCCCATTACAATAGTTGCATCAATTTGGTCTTTTGAGGGTACACAAAGAACTACTTTACGGGCGCCATTTTTCAAATGATCGCCATATCCGCCTTTATTACTTTCGCGCGAACGAAATACACCAGTTACCTCAACAACTACATCAGGTTTAACAGCCCAGGGAATATTGATAGGAGATTTCTCAGCAGAAACAGGTATTTTTTGTCCGTTGATGATGATATTGTTTTCATCAAATTCAACAGTGCCGTTAAATTTGCCCTGAGTTGAATCGTATTTTAATAAATGAGCCAATACTTTGGTACTCGTTAAATCATTGATACCAATTATTTCGAGATTAGGCTTTTCAAAAGCCAGTTTAAAAACATTGCGGCCAATACGGCCAAAACCATTAATTCCAATTTTAATCTTTGACATATAATATTGATTTTTTATTTAGCTGCAAAATTACTATTCGTCTAACATAGAACTATTAAATAAGTTTGAATTAAAAATATTTTTTATTTATTATTAACAAAAAATAAAGGCTTCACTGTCAGCATTATCCATCCCCAATGAACAGGCTCTTCTGAAGATCCTAAGGGTTTTAGATATTCCATTGATTTTGATGCAAACATTGTGGAGTATCCAACCCGAAGATCAATTGCCTTTGAAAAAGTTAGCTGAAAGGTCAGATCAAGTTCTGAACCAAGATATTTTTTTATAGGATCGCCTTTTGAATCCAACACATTGCCATTTAGAGCAAAAAGATGATAATCAGCTTTCACTATTTTTTTTGAATCAATGGCGTAAGCAACATTCAGATATGGATTGATAAGTCCGGCATTTTTTGTGCTTTTGGGAATATCAGCAAAATAATCAAGATGCCCATTATATAGATGAACTCCCCCATATAACGGATTAAAAACTCTATACCTATCCTCTGGCTTTTTCTGATCATTACCAGAAAAGACCTCCGAACCTATTGCAAGATTGAACTCATTAACAGGGTTAAACCGTGCAACTATGTTTAAATACCAGGCATTGATTTTCTGAGAATCAGGATTTTTGCCTCCCTGTCTATAAGCATGAAGTTCCAAAGCATGTTTGTTTAACTTCCAGTTTACTATTCCTCCAAACGTTGAGCGGAAATATGTTTTTGAACTGAGAAGAACGCTCTGATATCCATCAATTACAGCCATCCCATTCAGGTTCACATCTCCGATTTTTTTATCTATCCATAAATAATTCAGTGACTTATACTCTGATCCATCATAATAAGTACCAAAAATATTTTCTCTGCTTTGATTGAATGCAGTGCCCAAATGCACACTCCATCCGTCATTCATAAACTTGAAAATGGCAGCATCGTGAGTCCTTCCATTCTGATTCCAGTTATTTATTCCAAACAGTCGTTGATTATTATATCTTAATTCCTGCCGTCCGATTTTTAACGAAAAATAATTTAAAAAAGGTATTTCAGCATAAGCCTGATGGAAACCCAGCCCTGGCTCTACCTCAAACATCCCTTTACCGCCCCATGTCCTCACTTCCTGGACGCTGGCAAAAACATTCAATATTTTACTTTCATACATCATGTTTAACCGGCTGCGCTGACTTACGAAAGCAGCCATATCAGCATCCACAGGTGGCAGAGTGCGATATCCGTGTCTTAATTCAAGGCGTGGTCGAAACTCCCCGCTTAAAGTGAAAACCTGTGCAAAGAGTCCGGTACTTGTAAATAGCATTAACAACAAAACAATAATACTCTTTCTCATATTTTGAAATTTCAATTTATTAAAAACCATTAGATTCGGTTATACTTAACAGTCAAGCCAATTTATATTAACACATTAAATAAGCCGCATTAACTTTAGGGCTGCAAAATTAGAAATATTCAACAATTTAGATACAGTGTTAATTAAACGCCCCTTTAAGGTATTCCCTAGTTTTATCCATTTCAGGATAATTGAAAAATTTATTGGCTGAGCCCTGCTCAATTACCTCACCCAAATACATAAATATAATGTGATCGGCTATACGCCGTGCCTGCCTTAAAATATGAGTAACAACCACAATCGTGTAGCTGCTTTTTAGTTTTACAAATTGTTTTTCAATTGCGTTGCTCGACAATGGATCAAGAGCAGATGTAGGCTCATCAGCAAGTATGATCTCCGGATCAACAGCCAGCCCCCTCGCAAGACAAAGACGTTGCTGCTGCCCTATGGATAGTGTTGAAGCAGGTTCACGCAAACGATCTTTTACTTCATCCCATAAATTTGCAAGTCTCAGATAATACTCCACCTTGTCATCTAACTCTTTATGATTGCTCACACCATTGATCTTCAAACCATAAGCAATATTTTTATATATACTCATGGGCAGAGGATATGGCCTTTGCGATAATAAACCCATTTTTCGCCTGATCTCCGGAACTTCAGCTCCGGCTTTGAGGATATCCTTATCATCAATAAGAATCTGACCACTTAGAACCATTTCCGGATACAAATCAGTAAGCCTGTTCATACTTTTAAGTAGGGTTGTCTTTCCACACCCTGATGGTCCCAGAATAACCGTAATTTTATTATCCGGCACTACAATGTTCACATTCTTAAGAATATGCTGTTTACCAATAAACAGATTTAAATCTTTGGTTATAATTTTTCCGGAATTTTTCATGATCAGAAGTTTATCTTATTTCTTTGAAATTTTCCTGAGCTAAGGCGAGCCAAAATACTGATTATTAATATAAAAAAAGTAAGTATGGCGGCAGCCGCATAAGCTCTTTCCTGTACTTCGGCTATAGGTGCACCAAGTTGAAAGAATATAGCAAGTGGCAAAGTGGCAGTTGGTTGCATTAGCGAAACAGGAATATGATCGGTAAAACCAGTTGTAAAAAGAACAGATGCTGCATCTCCAATTCCTCTTCCAAACGCCAACAACACAGCAGTAATAATGCCGGGATAACACTGTCGGAGAAAGACGCGATATGCAGTTTCTGATCTTGTTGAACCCAATGACAATGATGCTTCGTACAATCCTACAGGCACAGTTTTAAAAACCTCATCCATAGCCCTTACCATAATAGGGATAATGAAGAGGGTAACAGTGATAATGCCGGCTAATAATGAGGCTCTAAGCCCAAAATGGATCATAATGATAAAACCAAAAGCACCGTAAACAATAGAAGGAACGCCCCATAACAGATCAAGAAAAAAACGTACTGTGTTCAATACAAACTTATACCTCTTTAAATATATATTCATAAAAAGAGCCAAAGGCAAGGAGACAAAAAGAGCTAGCAAAGTTGAACAGACTGAAAGATAAAATGATCCAATTATAGCATTCAGGATGCCACCTTCTTTTCCCAGATAAAAACCACCCTTAGGTGTTTGAGATATCATTTCCCACGATAACATCGGTAAACCTTTGTATAATATGCTGAAAATGATTATTGCCAATGCCAAAACAATGAATAATGTTGAAACAAGCATCAGTACCCTGAAAATCTTTTCTTCTTTATATCTGAAATATTTCATGATTGCTTTATTTGGTTTCAAATTTTGTAATTGCAATCCTTGAAGCAAGATTAAACAACATAACAATAACAAAAAGCACCAATGCTGAAAACATCAAAGCCGACTGATACATAGGAATGGACATCATCTCGCCATAATTATTTGCTATTAATGCGGGCAAAGGATAACCCGGCTGAAAAATACCTGTTGGGATCTTAGCTACATTTCCAACCACCATCAGCACTGCAATTGTTTCGCCAAAAGCACGCGAAATTCCGAGACCTAATGCTGAAATTATCCCAGGAAATCCTTTTCGCAAAATCACAAACTTAATTGTTTGCCATCGGGTTGCTCCAAGTGCAAGAGATGCCTCAGTAAGCTCGGTAGGAATACTGCGAAAAACTTCAATTAAAATATTTAAAATAAAAGGAATGATCATAATTGCCAGAACAATAGCTCCGGCCAGAAGTGTATATCCTGACGTCTGGACACCAAATAAAGGCGCAATATATTTTGATACTAAAGGAACAACTGCCAGAATTCCCCACACACCATAAATCACCGATGGGATTCCTGCCAAAATATCAATCACCGGATGCATAATATTCAAAACATAACGCTTTGCATATTGTGTAAGATGAATTGCTGTAAGCAAACATACCGGACAGGCAATAAGCAACGAAAGAACAGTAACCATCAAAGAACTGAGAATAAAACTCAGCAAACCGAATTTTCCCGACATAGGCATCCATTGTGAAGTAAATAGAACATTCCATATGCTCAGCTCTTTCAATAATAAACCACTCTGGACGAAAAGACCAAGCCCAAGCAATAAAGGCAAAAACAGTACAATTGCCAGAATCACTATCATCCAGGAAACATTTAGCCTGTCACGCAAACGCCTTATTTCCCGATTTTGTAACATCATTCAAGTTTTAAGAGTTCCATGGTAATAAAGTCTTCGGACAAAGAAACATAACCTGCCTCTTCAACAAATTGCTGCCCATGAATTAAAATCCATTTCAAAAACTCTATAACCACTTTTTTATCCGGTTTCGATTTAGCAACAAAATATAAAGGACGTGCAGGTGGTGAAGGATATTTCCTATTGCGGATAGCTTCATTTAAACTATCCAGTGTACCAAAAAAGTTTTCATCGTCATCAATAACTCCATTTGAATTCAAATCAACGGGAATGACTACCAGTCCCGGATAAGGAAGCCTTGTGTTTAAATCAAAAACATAGTTCACATTATTATATCCTATACCCAAAGCATCATTTCTTACAGCACTTGCAACGCCAGGATCACCAAACACTCCTGTTCCTGAAAGATTTTCCTGATGCCTGCCAAGGTATTCAGCCCATATTTCTGCTGCTCCACAGGCATCAGACCTTGTGAAGACATGGATGCCATCATTGCTCTGCACCTCTACCAACTGATTCCATTTTGTTATTGAGCGTTCAATAAAGATTTGCCGTAATTTTTCTCTGCTTATACCAGTTATTAACAGTTCGTCAAGAAAAGGATTCTTATGATTAACAACAGGAATTACAGCATCCTTAGTTACTCCGAGATACCATATACCCCTGTCGAGTTCTGCCTGAGTGAAACCTCTGGAAAACATTCCCAAATCAACCATGCCCGTAATTGCATCAGTAAAGCCTTTACCTGCGCCACCGGCCGAAATGTCAATTCTGACTTTCGGATGTAGTTTCTGAAATTCTTCAGCCCATTTCACTGTCATTGGATAAAGAGCCCAGGCACCCGAAATAGAAATAGTACCTGATAATTCATTTGTATCTGTTGTGCTTTTCAATGCCGGTCCCTGACAACTGAATGATAAAAGAATAAACACGGCACAAAGCAGTAAAAGCAAAAACTGTAATTTTTTTCTCATGGTTAATGATTTAATTAATGATGTAAACTATTGATTATCCATACATTATTACAACTTGTTATAACAATTTCAGAACATATTTAAGTGCCTTTCATTTATAAATCTCAGACTTTCATTATGTTGGGACAAGAGTAAAAAAAATTATTCGCTAATATATACATAACATCTATCGAACAAGTGTATATTTGTATTAGTTTTTCAACAAATGAATATTAAATATTTAATGTTTTTATGTATAGCGCTGATAATCAGCAAATAAACCCATCATATGAAAACAAATATACTTACAAACAACAGTAGTTGGTTAAGCGAACTTGCATTACCCAATCTTACAAAGGACGAAATAAAAACAATTGAACAAGCCTCAGTGAGACTTACTTTCAAAAAAAGTGAAACAATTTTAAAACAGGGAGGACAATCAACTCATATTGCCTATCTTGTTCAGGGGATTGTAAAATTTAATTTTGAGAACGAATTAGGGCGTAATCTTATCCTAACAGTTGTGTCGGCGCCCAAAATTCTTGGAGGTGCAAACCTGCTGTACCAACACAACAATCTTTTTTCAATCATCGCCATTGAAATATGTGAAGTAATTTTAGTTGAAAGCCCTGTGATTGTTGATTTATTAAAACAAAATGCTCATTTTTCATTCACCACATTACAACTTACTTCCGAGATGTATAAAAAGACAATTTTAAATTTCGTAAGTCTGGCTTTTAAACATAAAGAAGGAAGGATCGCCGATATAATGATCTATCTGGCTGAAAATGTATATCATAACAATAAATTTCAGCTTAGTCTGACCCGCAAGGAACTTGCGGAATTTGCCGGTTGTTCATCTGAGAATTTAATTATGACCCTATCACGATGGAATAAAGAACATATAATACATAATAATGGTAAGGCATTTGAAATAGTTGATCCTGACAAGCTTAAACTGATTAGCCGTAATTGCTGAAGATTAAAAACCATTTATAAACACTGTTCTCACTATTTCATTTTAAACTTATAACTCAAATACATAATTCTATAACTTATGCTTACATATAAAACCCGATATTCAATTCTTGCATTGGTAAAGCTGGCTTCGGAATATGGAAAAGGGCCTCTACAAATAAATCAGATAGCTGAAAGTGAGAGTATTCCAAAACGTTTTCTTGAGTCAATCCTACTTGAGCTAAAAAAGAATGGCTATCTGGACAGTAAATTGGGCAAAAAGGGAGGTTATTACCTGATAAGAAAGCCCGATCAGGTAAATTTGCTTGATATTATCAGGTTGTTTGAAGGAGCAATAGCTTTATTACCTTGTATTTCCGAGAAGTATTATCAGCCGTGCGAACATTGTAAAGACGAAGTAAATTGCACAATACGAGCTACTTTTAAAGATATCAGGGAATATACTTATAATAAGCTGGCAGCTACAACTCTGGCATCTTTGCTGCAATAAAATCATAGTTGCATGATCAATAATGCTATGGAAACAAAAACGGATGCACTGAAAAAGTACATCCGTCAAAAAAAAACAGCTATGGAATGATAACCTATTGTTATCATTTGATTATAAACCTTCCGGTTTCTACCTGAAGGTTGTCGTTCACAATTAAAGTATAGAAATAAATTCCTTCTTTATATTCATTTACCGGTAAAACCAGCTTACCTGTTCTATTGGTAACAGAATATTGATTTACAACCATGCCCAGCATATTTCTCACAACAAGAACAGCATCTTCTGCCTGGGCTTTGAGCGAAATATCAAATGTAACCACTGATGATGCAGGATTGGGATAGGGCTTTGAGATCGTAGCCTGTTGAGAAGCAAGCAGATCGCCAGTTCCTACAAAACCTATAATGTAACGCACTAACACACTCACGGAATCATCAGGATTATCAGCATCGAAAAATGTAAATCGTACTTTTGAAGTTCCTTTTTGACCCTCAGGTGAATACAAACCATAAAAATCGTTTGATGTAGTTGTTGCTCCCGAAGCTACCGGCAATGGATCAGAAGCTTCATATACAAACGGCGGATAGCATGAGCCATTCCAGCAAAAGCTACTGATTGCATCAGGTAACAGATATACATCATCACGCTTTACCAGAATAGCTTTATCGGTAGATGAATTATTGGTAACAAAAATATAAGCGTGAACTTCATCAGCCGATGGGGGTTCAAGCATGCCATATTCACCATTGGCAGGGATAGGACCATCGGGGCTGGATAATGAAAAACTCTGGGATTGTATGGTACTGGCTACCAAAAACAAAAATGAAAAGAGTAATAATAGTTTCTTCATAATTAGAAATTTTATTTAATAATAAGCAAAAATCATGCTAAAGCCATCAATTTAAATAACAATTTAATTTTCACTGTACTAATTTTGCAATTTTTTCAATCGGAATAGTATTGACCATCTCCATTACAGCTTTTTCATCGCTGATCCCAACACAATGAAATGTGAGCAACGATGATTGAAAAGGAACCTGTATATCCCAAGAGATCAATTCAGTATCACTGGCGCTCTTTTGAAGAAGTCCTTTATAGCTGCCCAATTTTATTCTTTTCTGATTAGGATCGCCTCCTCCAAAGAAAGGAATGGAAAGTATAGCATTGACACCGGCAAGCAAAGGAGAGTCACCAATGAGTTGAATACTGGCAGTGGTCTCGTTTTCACCTTTATAAGAGCGAATAACGCTTAATCCGGCAATTCCCAGATTGGCTGTTGTCATTTCGGTATCATTGTCTGTAGCGATCATTTCCCCCATAATTTTTGGAAGAATTTTGATTATCTCCTGCCCTATGGCATGATCAATTTCATTAAGAGCCTGTTGCAGAGCAAAACGCGAATTATTCAAATCACCGGACTTATATGCATTTCTGGCTTCATCAAACTGCGAACCTGCATCCTGTGCTTTTACACCAACAATAACAAAGCAGGCGATAACAAAAGTTAAAATTGCACTTTTCATTATTCCCCCAATTCTTTTTTAATGGTTTCAATATCAAAGTTATCAGCAGCACGCATAAAATGTTCTTCTGAATCAAAATTCACACCTTGCAAAACAAAAACAGATGACTGACCAAAAGGGACGTTTAATTTATATCCTTCACTATCATTATATTCAATCTTTGCTCTATGGTCCTGAAAACGGATAGTCTTTTGATTGGTTTCATCGGAACTACTCTTATACAAATCACCCATCATGTAGGTGCCTGCCAGCCCGAGTATGGCAGAATCATTCCCAATTGTACAATTAAGCTCCATATCATCTTTGCCCTGATACACCCTCTCAATCAATAAGCCAACAAATCCAATACCAGAGCTGGTAACACGATCGTCCTCTTTAATGAATTTCAAGCCCTCCACGCTTTCAGGAAGAGAATTCAGGAGTTTTCTGCCTATTTCAAGCTCAATATCCCATAAAGCCTGCCTGACATAGGATTTTGACTCCGAATATCTTGAATCTTTAAATGCAGACTCAGCATCTGCAATGTTTTGAAGGACATCTGGAGCTGTTTTGCTTAATCCTCCGCCCTTACGTTGTTGACGCGCAGAACCTGATCTGTCATAATCAGATTCTGCATCCTGATAATCAGGATACTGTCCCTTTCCTTTTGTTTTTTTGTCTTTAAATATCTCTTCTATCGCCTTATCCTCAGCCTTCTCTTTTATCTTACGGATCAGTCTTCCCTGGCTGTAGGAAATGCTTGTACTAAAAACAAAACTAACAAGTAAAAATAAATATTTAATTGACTTCACAATTATATTTTAATGACTAATTAATTGATTTTAAGTCTTTCACGTATTTTTATCTGAATTTAATTCCTGAATGATGCAACAAAATTCTTTTAGCAAAATTATATAAAAGCAATCTATTTCAGAATAATAATTACTTAAAAATTTTCAATACTGACTAATTAACATTTAACAGGGCAAATTGTTAAGTGTAAGAATAACTTTTTTAAACAGACTCCTACTTAAAATAATCGTAAATTCAGTTTTTGTCTGAAACATTGGTATAAAACAATAACTTTGCAAAACAATTGGTCATCTTAAAAATATTTATAATAACAATTTGATTAATAGCGCATTAGCAGATCATAATCAAGAAATTATACACTATAAATATAGCAACCATTCTTTCATGCCAAATTATTAAACTGAAATTTTAAAAACTCTGACAAAATGCAACAATATTTAAATCTATTGGATCATATTTTAGAAACCGGAACTACTAAAAGCGATCGCACCGGAACAGGAACCATAAGTGTTTTTGGTTATCAGATGCGATTTGACCTAAGCAAGGGTTTCCCTTTACTAACTACCAAAAAACTACATTTAAAGTCAATAATTTATGAATTGCTGTGGTTTTTAAAAGGAGATACTAATATCAAATATCTTAACGATAATGGCGTAACTATTTGGGATGAATGGGCTGATGAAAACGGAAACCTTGGACCAATTTACGGAAAGCAATGGCGAAGCTGGCAATCGGCTGACGATACCGTTGATCAGGTTTCGCAGGTTATAAATCTCATAAAACATAATCCGGATTCGCGCCGCATTTTGATAAATGCCTGGAATGCAGGAGAAATAAAATCAATGGCTTTGCCTCCATGCCACATTCTATTTCAGTTTTACGTTGCAGATGGAAAGCTTTCGTGCCAACTTTACCAGCGCAGTGCCGATGTTTTTCTGGGAGTACCTTTCAACATAGCATCCTATTCGCTGCTAACTTTAATGGTAGCGCAGGTTACAGACTTGCAGCCAGGTGAATTCGTTCACACCTTTGGAGATGCTCATTTGTACCTGAACCATTTGGAACAAGCTAAATTACAGTTATCACGTGAACCCCGTTCTCTTCCTCAAATGCATATTAACAGGAAAATAAAAGATATTTTCGGATTCAGTTATGAAGATTTTCAGCTTACTGATTACGATCCGTATCCTCATATTAAAGCAAAAGTTGCTGTTTGACATTCCTTGTACCATTCAAATAACAATGCAACTAAAACACTAAGAATTAAAATCCAAAAAAATATGTTATCTATAATAGCAGCTGTATCAGAGAATAATATAATTGGCACTAATAACAAACTTCCATGGCATTTGCCTGCTGATTTGAAGTATTTCAAAAACACTACAATGGGGCATATGCTAATTATGGGAAGAAAAACTTTTGAGAGCTTTGGCAAACCACTTCCAGGACGCCACTCCATAGTTATAACACGGCAGGAGAACTGGTTTTATGAAGGAGTTGAAGTTGCTCATTCACTTGATGAAGCAATCATAAAAGTCGGAAAGCAGGATGAAATATTTATTATCGGTGGAGCTGAAATCTTTAAGCAGGCATTACCATTTTGTAATAAAATGTATCTGACAATTATACATCACAATTTTGAAGGCGATACCAGCTTTCCTCCAGTTGGTTTCTCAGAATGGAAACTCGTAAAGGATGAAAAGCACCAACCGGACGATAAAAATCCATATCCATACAGTTTTCGAACCTATATCAGAAAAAAGAAAAGTTTGAAATCAGCTGCCAGGGCAACTTGACAGGCATGCAATAATAGAAACTTTTGATTATCGTTACTCAGGTAATTTAAACGCACCATACCATATGTTCTGCAAAAGCAATCAGGTTTTTTGTTTCTTTTTCTTAGCAGCAGGGAAAAGGATATTATTCAAAATTAAACGATAACCTGGCGAATTAGGGTAAAGTTCAAGATTGGTAGGTGGGTCTCCTACATAATGCTGATAATCTTCCGGGTCATGCCCTCCTAAAAAGGTAAATGTTCCATTGCCAAAAGATCCATGAATATAACGGGCTTCATTCCATGCTTTATTTTCTCCAAGAATTGTTACAGTAGGCTTAATATATTGTTTCCGGAATGCTGTAGCCTGCCCCATGAAACCTTTTACTACAGTTTCATGATTCTGATTCAGCATGGTGGGAACCTGATCCCATTTTGCCGAAAACTCAAACAATGTAAAGAGATCAAGAGTTTGATTTCTTCTAGTTTTGGGCACATCAATGCTTGATTTTGCATATTCGTAAGGGTTCATAACCAATTTAAAATTTTGAAAAGCGAAAGTTCTGCTAAAATCTAATTTTTGTTGTGCATTTGGATCCGGCGGATCTCCATCATACATTACATCACAAATATCAACGCCTTCGGCTGCTAAAGCAATATCAAGGCTTTCAGGCGCCGAACACATTGCAAAAAGATAGCCTCCTCCGGCAACAAACTCCTGAATACGTTTTGCAACTGCCAGCTTCAGCTGCGACACCTTGCTAAAGCCAAACTCATTAGCCATATTGGTAAGGGTTCTTACCTCTTCCTGATACCATGCAGTATTTCGATATGAAGCATAAAACTTACCGAATTGTCCGGTAAAATCTTCATGATGCAGATGCAACCAATCGTACATAGGTAATACACCTTGCATAATTGCATCGTTGTAAATAGCATCGTATGGAATTTCAGCATAGGTAAGTGCCAGAGTTACAGCGTCATCCCAGGGCTGACTAAGCGGGGGTGTGTAAACAGCAATATGAGGAGCTTTATGCAATTTTATTTCATCCATATTTATATTCGGGTCCGAAATCTCATTAAGTATTGCAGCTGCCTGAACATCAGCAATTATCTGATAACTAACATTTCGGATTATACACTCATTTTCAAAAGTTTTATAATGTGGGAACATAAAACTTCCGCCTCTGTAATTCAACAACCAGCTTACTTCGGTTTCATGTGTCAGAATCCAGTAGGCAATTCCGTAGGCTTTCAGATGATTTCGCTGGGTATTGTCCATCGGAATCAGAATATAAGCAGCAAAACCATTTGTAATAATAAAAAAGGAAAGTAAGAAAGAGAAAATCAATCGCTTCATATTCAAAACATCATTGATCAAGATATTTATACAACGCTTGATGCACATGATTAGTTTAAAAACATAATAATTAAAACCATGTGTTATCCAAAACAATGTGTATTTTATAAAAAGGGAATAGTTGTAACACTTCGTTTTGCACCTCAACAAACTTCTTAACACATTTTTACTAATTTTGCACCCTTTAAAATCTAACCTGAATGTAATAATGAAGCAAGTTGAAATTGCAAGCCGTTATGAACCGGCTCTGACAGAACAAAAATGGTATGATTACTGGATGAAATCCGGATTTTTCCATTCAGAACCTGACGAACGCACTCCATATACAATAGTTATTCCCCCTCCCAATGTTACAGGAGTTTTGCATATGGGGCATATGCTTAATAATACCATTCAGGATATTTTGGTAAGACGTGCACGTATGCAGGGATTTAACACTTTATGGCTTCCCGGTACTGACCACGCAAGCATTGCCACTGAAGCTAAAGTAGTTGCAAAACTCAAGAGTGAAGGAATTGAAAAAAGTGAGCTTTCCCGCAAAGAATTTCTCAATCATGCATGGGAATGGAAAGAAAAGCATGGTGGTATTATCCTTGAGCAGTTGAAAAAACTTGGTGCTTCGTGCGATTGGGATCGTACCAGTTTTACAATGGATGAGCATTTATACGACTCGGTAATCGAAGTATTTATTGATCTATATAATAAAGGACTTATATACAGAGGGGTACGTATGGTAAATTGGGATCCCAAAGCTTTGACCGCCGTTTCGGATGAAGAAGTGAATTACCGTGAAGTAAAGTCAAAGCTGTATTACATACGCTATCAGGTTGAGGATGCCAATGATGAAGAACTTACCAATGGCACAGGCTGGGTTACTATAGCAACCACCCGCCCTGAAACCATTCTGGGGGATACGGCTGTATGCGTTCATCCTGAAGATGAGCGTTTCAAACACTTACATGGTAAAACCGTTCTGGTTCCTCTAATTAACCGCCCTATCCCCATTATTCAGGATGAATATGTTGACCGTGAATTTGGAACCGGAGCTTTGAAGATTACTCCTGCTCATGATATCAATGACTATAATCTGGGTTTGAAATATAATTTACCAACTGTTGATATTTTTAACCCTAATGGTACGCTTAATGAATCGGCTGAAATCTATATAGGTGAAGATCGCTTTGTTGTGAGGACCAAAATTACCGACGAGTTGCAGGCTAAAGGACATCTGTTAAAAATTGAGGATTATGATAATAAAGTTGGTTTTTCTGAAAGAACTGACGAAGTCATTGAGCCTAAATTATCACTCCAGTGGTTTTGCAGCATGCAGAAAATGGCAAAACCGGCTCTGGAACTCGTTATGGACGATACAATACGTTTTTATCCGGCAAAGTTCAAGAACACTTATAAACACTGGATGGAAAATGTAAAAGACTGGTGTATTTCGCGACAGTTATGGTGGGGACAGAGGATTCCGGCGTGGTATTTGAAATCAGGAGAGGTTTTTGTTGCAAAAACTGCCCAGGAAGCCGCCGTTAAAGCCAGCGAAGAGCTTAACAGAACAGTCAGTCCTGATGAGTTCACACAGGATGAAGATGTTCTCGACACATGGTTTTCGTCTTGGTTATGGCCAATATCGGTATTTGACGGCATCAGAAAGCCTGATAATCCTGATATTAAATATTATTATCCAACAAACGATCTGGTTACTGCACCCGAGATCATATTCTTCTGGGTAGCACGTATGATAATGGCGGGATGGGAATACCGTAAAGCAATTCCGTTCAGAAATGTTTACTATACAGGGATTGTACGTGACCAATTAGGCAGAAAAATGTCAAAATCGCTGGGTAATTCACCCGATCCACTTGAACTTATTAGCAAATACGGAGCTGATGGGGTCAGAGTTGGCATGATGTTATTATCACCGGCAGGGAATGACTTACTTTTTGATGAATCGCTTTGCGAACAGGGGCGTAATTTCAGTAATAAAATCTGGAATGCATTTCGTTTGTTAAAAGGCTGGACAATTGATAATAATCTTGCACAACCTGAATCAGCTGAAGTTTCAGCAAAATGGTTCGAAGCAAAACTTAATACCGCTATAAATACTGTTAACGACCATTTTGAAAAATTCCGTATTTCAGATGCTTTAATGACAATTTACAAGCTCATTTGGGATGATTATTGCTCCTGGTACCTTGAAATGATCAAACCCCCATACGGTGAACCTGTGGATGAAAAAACTCTTTCTAGCTCAATTGACTTCCTTGAGAAACTGATGAAACTGCTTCATCCTTTTATGCCTTTCCTTACAGAAGAAATATGGCATCATCTGTCAGAACGTAAAGCAGGTGAAAGCATAATGATTTCTGATCTACCTGTTCCCGGGAGTGTTGATGAGGATATTATCAGCCGATTTGATTTTGCTTCAGAAGTTATAGTTGCAGTCAGAAATCTACGTGCAGGCAATAATATAGCACAAAAACAACCTTTGTCACTTTTTGTCAAGAAAAACAATAATGAAACTGCCGATCCTACTTTTGATAATATAGTAATAAAACTTTGCAATCTTGAACATCTGGTTTATACCGACGAAAAAATACCGGGTGCATTAGGGTTTGTTGTTAAACGCACGGAATTTTATGTACCCGTTGATCAAACTATTGACATCGAAGAGAAGCGTCAGAAACTGGAAGAAGAACTGACTTATATGAAAGGCTTTCTGCAATCGGTTCAGAAAAAACTTAGCAATGAGAAATTTGTTGCTAATGCAAAACCTGATATTGTTGAAGGCGAACGCAAAAAAGAAAGCGATGCAATTGCAAGGATACGTGTAATTGAAGAGCAGATAGCAGGGCTGAAAGGATAAAACTAAATGGAGGAATAAAATATAAATTCCATAATCTTTCCAAATATCTCAAAGATTCAAATGAATTTGTTTTGATTGGTTCTGACAGTTAGCGGCAAATCAAGTCCGATAATTATACAAATTTCAGTGGAAATTGAATTATAAATTTCACTGGAATAAACCCGGATCTTATTTATTAAACCTACCAGTGATTTCAGCTACCCTCTTTCCAAGCTGATAGCCTTTGTTCAGAAAAATTTCGTCAAGCCCGCCATCAACAGAATAAAAAGGCAGTTCGCCAGTAATGGCTGAAGCGCCAAAAGCCTGCTCCCATGGTGAACCCCCTACTATGATCATCCCGAATATCATCATACTATGAAGAATGTTAAGCTGTGCCAGTTCTTCACCAGCCGAAATGCCACCACCTGTTACAAAAGCAGCTCCTATTTTATTTTTCAACGGTTCACCTTCAAAAGGCCACGACATGATAAATTCTGAAACCGCAGGTGCTATATTTGCATTATACACCGGACTACCAACTATAATTGCTTGCGCTTCAAGCAAATCAGCATGTTCCACTTCATGAACCGGACATAGTTTTACATTCACGCCCTCAACACTTACAACACCTCTGCTAACTGATTCGGCTAGTGCTTTTGTGTGTCCGTCAACACTGTAATAAGTAACAAGTACTTGTGTTTGAGAGCAAACTGAAAAAGAAAAGAAAGTAAATAAAACAAACAAGGTGCGTTTCATAGCTAACAACAATACATTATTTTCCTACACCCATGATGATGTTCACAGTTAAAACAAAATCCTGAATATTGATTATTCCATCATTATTAACATCTGCCGCTTCAAAAATAAATGGCTGAGGGTTACTACCCATAATGAAATTCGAGATTGTTACCGGATCAAGAATATTAACAACACCATCACCATTGGCATCACCAGGCAAATATGCTGAAGTTACAGTAATAATAAATGTACAGGTATTGGTGCAGTTATTTTCGTCGGAATAGGTATAAACAATCTGATGATTTCCTATTCCTGCCGTATTAGGATAAAAGATTCCATCAACAACACCTGTGCCGGAATAAACACCATCCTCTGGCGTGGCACCTGTTAGCTCAAAAGGATTTGTATTTATACTCACTGAATTATCAGGAGGGCAGGATAGCTCCGGTAATTGAAGTTCGGTAATAATAATTGTACCTTCCATATTAACTGTACCCCATGAATTGGTAGCATTAGCCATATACAAACCTCCAATCATATTCTCCCATACAATAGCATTTCCGGTACCAGGTATTGAAGAACCAACTGGGTTAGGACCGTTATAAAGCTGATAATTAACGTCTGTTTGTGAATTATGCAGTGTAATATCAATTCCTGTTGGGGTCATACCGGTACAATAAGAACCACCTCCCGTAAGCTGATAAACCTGGGGCAGACCGGAACCTCCGGGTGTTATATTAAGCATTGCCGCTTTAGAATAATAATCGCAATATTCAACTTTGGAAATTCTGCATCGAAACTTGTATCCATTAAAAGAATATGATGCACCGGCAATAATCAACTGAGGCCCGTTTACATTCTGATAAATTGCACTATTCTGAAGATCAATCCATTCAAGACCATTATTTTGTTGCCACTGATAGGTATCTACTTCATTTGCCACCAAAGTAAATATGGCATTGGTTCCTGCAGGCACAGTTGTATTTTGAGGCTGTGAAACAATATAGGGTGGCAATTGGCTTATCATTCCATTATTTGGAGTAAAAGGTATTTTTATAAGATTTACGGTAACAATTTCGCCACCCGGTTTAAACACTAACGGACATGAATTAAGCTTATGGGTGAATTTCAAATCAAGTAATGTACCGTTTGAGAGGTTACCACCTGCTGTATTGCTCCAGGCTATAATAACCATTGGTTCAGGTTGCACAACCGCATTCGACATTATTCCGCTAAACTGGGAATGAGCATTTGTGTGTCCTTCGTATTTCAGAACAGCAGTGTCGTAAGCAATATAAAGTGTGATGGCACCAATATTATTTAAATTTGTTGCATTCAATGGCACAAGGGTTAAGTCCCCAGGGCAGGTTTGTACACTGCCAAGCGATAATGAAATTGATTGTGCATAAGATAAAAATGAAATAAGGGCAAAGAAAACAGTAAATATTATTATTCTTATTTTTGGGATCAAGGTTTTCATAATTGTTGTAGTTTAAAAGTTAATTGATGTTTTAAATATTCTGCAAAATTACTATTTTTCAGTATGAAAGCTGTCAAATCATATTTTATCTATCTCCTGCTGCGCTTTATTAATAATTCCATCTGCTTGTTTTTTGGCCTGATTTGCAATATTTTCAGCCTTCTTGTCTGCTTCCCTGATTAATTTCTGAGCCGTATTCTCACCTTCCTGTCTAACCTTTTTAGCTGCTTCTTTAGCTGCCAGTTCTGCAACCTTGCCTTTCTTTTTTCCTTCTTCTTCCAAGCGCTTTGCCTGATTTTCAGCTTCTGTCCTAATCTTTTCAGCGGCAATATTTGCTTCAGCCCGAATGGAAGTAGCCGTGTTTTCAGCCTGAGCAATCAATTGCTCACTCTTTCTGTGAGCTTCATCCAATATTTTCTGAGCTTCTTCGCTAACCTTTTTCAAAGCTTCTTCTTTTTGTTTCTGTAATTCCTGACGTGCAGCATCTTCAAGTTCTGATTGCAAATTAACGACTGCATCCTTATAGTCCAGCTCAATTTTCGGGCTAATCAAAGCACCGGTCAGTTTCGCATTTACATTTAAATTACTTCCAGGATTAAGTTTAAACCCTTTTTTTGAAGCAGCTTCTGATAAATTCTTAACAGCCTGACTAAGTCCTAATTTCTCATAAGGGATCTGAAAAATAAAATCATAGTTAATCTGTTTGTCGAACCCAACATATCCCCCAAATGTGGTATTAGTGCCACCATATTTTATAGTAAAGGGTTTTTGAAAGACTTTCCCATTAACAATCTCAAAAGCAAAATTAATACCGTCAGTAACAAGTCGTTTATAATCATTATTGCCAAGTAAAGTAGCCAACTGATCCATCACTTTAACCGATTCGATGGTCAAATCCGAAGTTTGCAAAAAACCACCACCAAATAATGTTTCATATTTAGGATTTAGTTCTTTGTCAAGAACCCCTTTTAGTTTAAAACCTGTTGACATTGAGCCCCGGGTTTTTTCAGCAACCGGTGCAACCATCTGAATCATAGATATGCTTGAATATGCCTGCGCAATATCTATTGTATTCATTCTGAAATCCATATCTATCATTGCTGCATTAACGTCTCTTGCATCAAAAACTCCCTTCATTTCAAGGTTACCAGCAAGTATTTCAGCTTTTAGCGATTCAAACCGTATTAATTTATCCTTATAAACAATATTCGCCGTTGAATTGGTCAGATTATAATTTTCATAAACGATCTTGTCTGCCTTTGCATTAAATACAAACTCTACCCTATCCGGAAGCTCAGGTATTTGAATAGCGGAATCTAAAGTATCAGCTTCAGCAGTAGTGTCAGAAGGCATAGCAGAAAGAATTTCATTAACATTCAAAATACCGGCATTCAGATTTAAACTACCTTTTAAATATTCATTATTAAGATAATAAGCCAAATAATTATCAATCCTTCCGTCAAGCTGTATCAGGCTATTACCCATTTTTATTTCAAAATCTGACAGTTGCAGGAATACAGGAGAAAAATCAAATCGTGCATTATGGATTTCCAACGGCAATAGTATAGTAGAAGACTGATAGTCAATATCTGATAAAGCAAGGAAACCACTTGCATCCACCTGACTTAAATGAGATTCCTCAATGTCTGAGACCTTTCCGGCAAATTTTATTCCAAAATCCACCACACCCTTCAATGATTCTTCAGGTTCAAGAGGAATAACATCAGCCAGGCCTGCCAGGTTTATCTTTCCTGAAAATGAAGCTTTCACATTGGGATCGCTGACAGGGTTTTTCAGATACAAGCTTGTTATCACCGGATTCCCTGCTATAGTGAAATCAAAACGAGCAATATCAATACTGAGATCATCCATAACACCGGTCTTATTCTGAACATTTGCGTTCAGGCTAATATTTTTAATATTTTCAGGCAAATCAGGGTAACTGAAACTGGCATCATTAACATTTACTTCAAGCCCAAAACCTGGCATTAAATTATCTCCGTATAAACCTTTAATAAACCCGTTTAGAGTGAACTTACCGTCAGTTTTTACTTTTTCAAAATCACGGGCATAAATAACCGGAACCAGCGATAACAAACTTTTAAAATTGTCGTCTTTTGATTTAAAATCAATATCAAGAATTATCTCTTCATCTATAAAGCCAAAACCACCATTTACATCAATTCCCAAACCATTGAGGTAGATCCTGTTATCATGAATGGTATAATAATCTTTATCAAGATCCAGCTTAAACAAACCTTTGTAATCAGCCTTGACTCCACTCATATAGGTTATATTTTCATATATCATAATCAGCTCCCTCGCTTCAGCTTCAATAAGCAGATTAGAAATACCCGCTGACAGATCCCCGCTCATATTTCCTTTAAGATCATCGAGCTTCATTATAAAATCAAGCTCCTTATCATCATATACAACATTACCGCCTATAACTCTCATATCCTTAATATTCAAAACCAACAGCTCATCCTCGTCAGCAGAGGTCTCGTCAGATATTTCATCAGGGAGTAATATATCCCAGTTTACCGAACCATCTTCCAGTACAAGTAGCCTCAGATCGGGTGAATTCAGCACAACCTTTTTTATTTCGTAAGGATTGCCTCTGAACACACTAAACAAGTCAAGTACAATTGTTGTATTATCAACCAGTATCAGAGTATCGCTTTCAAAAGGCGAATTGCCGGTAATATTCAGCTTTTTAATTTTAAGGGAAAAATCAGGAAAATTTCTGATCAGACTAAGGTTTGCATATGTAAAATCTACCTTAGCATTAAGAGATTTATTAATTTCCTGTTTTATAATATTTATGATCTTCCCCTGAAACACAAAAGGCAAGGCAACTACAATAGCCAGAAGTAAAACAACAGCAATAATTAATATTTTGAAAAATTTCTTCATAAACAATTTATTATCAACATATTACTAAATAAAATCTTTTCATAAATCCTGTTATTCAACTATATCAATCAGATATACAACCAGTAATTACAATTCAAACGATTCATATATTATTATTGTTATAGATTGCAAGAAAAATACAGAGTCCAGGCAATTTAACATACAATTTATTACCACTTATTCAATCATCAAAAAAATCCCCGCTATTTATTGGCAGACATTTGCTTAAGCATCTTTTAGAATCACTCAGAAATATAGATTTTTAAACTTATTGTAGCGTAAAACTAGTTTTGCCATATGATAAAATATCGAAGCCTGTAATAGCCTGAAAACTACAATTACAAAATTATTATTTTTATTTATTCTAAATAATAATAAATAATTATTAATTTTACGCCAAATTTTCAACCAACCCGATATGAGTAAAGTTAAAGAAACTGAAAAGCAAACTTACGAAACAGTAAAAAAAATTTTTATTGACTATCTGAATAAGAATGGTCATAGGAAAACTCCTGAGCGATTTTCTATTTTACGGCAGATATATGCTACTGACGGGCACTTTGATGTTGAGACCCTCTATATTAACATGAAAAACAATAAATACAGGGTCAGTCGCGCTACTTTATATAATACTGTTGAGCTTTTACTTAATTGCAATCTTGTTGCACGCCATCAGTTTGGCAATAATTTGTCATTATATGAAAAATCGTACAAATGCAGTCAGCATGATCATTTTGTTGATATGGAAAGTGGGGAGATCCTGGAATTCTGCGACCCCAGAATTCATGAAATTCAACTGGCAATTGAAAAACTTCTGAACGTAAAGATAAAAAACCGTAGCCTTACGTTTTATGGTAAAAAATTAAATTCTCAGAGGGAACAGAAAGCTGCAAAGTAATATTTGTATTCTTGCAATCCGGAATATAGTACATCGTTTCTTTAGGCTTAATAATAATACTGTTCAGAAATCTTAAAAATACTAAAAATGACAAAAATTGATGTGCTTTTAGGTTTACAGTGGGGTGACGAAGGCAAAGGCAAAATCGTTGATTTTTTAGCACCAAATTACGATGTTATTGCCCGTTTCCAGGGTGGTCCCAATGCAGGTCATACTCTTGAATTTGATGGGGGAAAACATATTTTACATACTATCCCTTCAGGAATATTTCACCCATCCATAAAGAATATCGTAGGGAATGGAGTAATAATTGACCCTGTGGTATTTGAGAAAGAAATTAACCAACTTCGAGATAAAGGTGTTGAGCCGACAAAAAACTTGTTTATTTCAAAAAGAACACATCTTATCACGCCAACACATTTACTTTTAGATGCAGTTTACGAAAAGTCAAAAGGAAAAGCTAAAATTGGATCAACACTTAAAGGTATAGGACCTGCCTATACTGACAAAACCGGTAGAAACGGGATCAGAGTTGGAGATATTACTTCAAGTGAATTTATGAAGAAATATGAACGATTGCAGAAGCAGCATTTAAAAATAGCATCAGTATTCGATACTGATTATGAAGGAATCCTGATCCACGGAATTAAGCTTCAGGAGTATGAAGAACTATGGATAAAAGCTCTGGAATTATTGAAATCGCTTGAAAGAATTGATAGTGAATATTTTATTAATGATTGTGTAGCAAAAGGCAAACGTGTACTAGCTGAAGGCGCTCAAGGCACCCTACTCGACCTGGACTTTGGCAGTTATCCATTTGTAACCTCATCAAATACAATTGCAGGCGGAGTATGTTCCGGACTTGGAGTACCACCGTCCGTTATAGGACGGGTTTTTGGTGTTTTTAAAGCCTATTGCACCCGTGTAGGATGCGGGCCATTCCCTACTGAGTTGTTTGATAGCGATGGAGAAATTCTTAGGCAGAAAGGCCATGAGTTTGGTTCAACAACAGGTCGTCCAAGACGTTGCGGCTGGCTTGATCTGCCGGCTCTTAAATATTCGGTAATGATAAATGGTGTAACTGACCTGCTGATGATGAAAGCTGATGTAATGAATGAATTGCCTGTAATTAAGGTCTGTACCGCTTATAAAACACCGGTTTCTGATGTGAACCACCTTAGCTGGGAAGTAATGAACGAAAAAATCACACCTATTTACAAAGAACTTCCGGGATGGCAAACATCACTAAAAGGCATTGATAATTTTTCAGATCTACCTTCTGAACTTAAAGACTATATCAAATTTATCGAAACAGAATGCAATGTTGGAATCCCCTTGCTTTCAATTGGTCCTGACCGCAAGGAAACATTGATCAAAACGGATTTTATTTCAAAATTAAATTAGCAGGAAGGAGTTAGATTTATCTCCTGCCTTTTTTACCCTTTGCGTTTTATCTCAATCATTTCATAACTTTCAATGATATCGCCAACTTTAATATCATTGAAGTTTTCAATATTCAATCCACAATCCTGACCGGCAAAAACTTCTTTAGCATCATCTTTAAAACGTCTTAACGAACCCAGTTTTCCGGTGTAAATAACTATTCCGTCTCTGATAAGCCTTATTTTTGAGTTGCGCATAAGCTTGCCGTCAAGCACCATACAACCTGCAACAGTGCCTACCTTAGTTATCTTGAATATTTCTCTAACCTCAATATTGCTAAGTATCTTTTCTTCATATTCAGGAGATAGCATACCTTCAATAGCAGCTTTAATTTCGTCAATAACCTTATAAATAATAGAATACAAACGGATATCAATCTGCTCTGTTTCAGCAAGTTTCTTTGCTCCTAAAGTTGGTCTGACCTGGAATCCGATAATAATGGCATCTGAAGCGCTTGCCAGCAACACATCACTTTCAGTAATAGCACCAACTGATTTATGAATCACATTAACCTGGACCTGTTCAGCGCTCAGCTTGAGCAGTGAGTCAGCAAGGGCTTCAACTGAACCATCAACATCACCTTTAACAATAATATTCAATTCCTTAAAGTCGCCAATTGCGATTCTGCGACCAATTTCATCAAGAGTAATATGCTTCTGTGTTCTAAGTCCCTGTTCACGTTGTAATTGCTGACGTTTCAGGGCAATATTCTTAGCTTCTCTTTCATCTGAAAGCACATTGAACTGATCACCAGCCTGTGGAGCACCATTTAAACCAAGCAATAATACGGGAGTTGCCGGTCCGGCTTTTACAACAGCCTGATTTCTTTCGTTATGCATAGCTTTAACACGTCCGAAAGTAGTACCTGCCAAGACCACATCACCAACATTTAAAGTGCCATTCTCAATCAGGATCTTAGCAACATAACCTCTTCCTTTATCCAATGCCGATTCAATAACCGAACCTTTTGCATTTCGGTTCGGATTTGCTTTAAGATCAAGTAATTCTGCTTCGAGCAATACTTTTTCAAGGAGCAAATCAATATTAATTCCTTTCTTTGCCGAAATCTCCTGGCTTTGATATTTGCCTCCCCATTCTTCAACAAGGATATTTAGCTTTGACAGTTCTTCCCTCACTTTATCAGGGTTCGCAGTAGGTTTATCAATTTTATTTATTGCGATCACAATAGGTATTCCTGCTGCAAGAGCATGATTAATAGCTTCAACTGTCTGAGGCATAACATGGTCGTCAGCAGCAACCACAATAATAGCAATATCAGTTATTTTTGTACCACGGGCACGCATAGCAGTAAAAGCTTCGTGGCCGGGTGTGTCGAGGAAGGTAATCTTTTTACCATTTTCAAGCTTTACTTCATAAGCTCCTATATGCTGGGTAATTCCTCCTGCCTCTCCGGCTATCACGTTTGAATGCCTTATATAATCAAGTAATGACGTTTTTCCATGGTCCACATGTCCCATTACAGTAACTATCGGATGTCTTTCAACAAGATCTTCAGGCCTATCAACTTCTGTGGATTCATCAATTGCTTCTTGAACTTCAACACTAACAAATTCTACTTTAAAACCAAACTCTTCGGCAACCAGGACAAGAGTTTCTGCATCAAGTCGTTGATTTATTGATACAAATAATCCAAGACTCAGGCAAGCAGCAATAACTTGATTTACAGGCAAGTTCATCATAGTGGCCAGATCATTGGCAGTTACAAATTCAGTAACCTTCAATATCTTTTGATCCGATTGTTGTTTTTCAAGCTCTTCCTGTTTATGCTGAATTAAAAGCTGCCGCTTTTCACGTCTGTATCTAGCTGCTCTTGACTTTCCTGTTGAGCTCAGGCGCTGAAGTGTTTCTTTCATTTGGCGCTGGATCTCTTCTTCCGAAGGTTCAATTCTCCGAACTTCCCTTCTCGTTTTTCTATCTTTAAGTTTGCCTTTTTGATCAACAGCTTTTTCTGCAGCTGTTCCCACCGGTCCAACTTCTGCCTGTTTTTTAATCCTTTTGCGCTTTTTCCTTCGCACTTCTTTTTGTTCTACCGATGCTGCACCAGGTCTTGCAGTTTCCTGTTTTTTTGTTTCTGGCTTTTTAATAACGGGAAGTTCAATGCTTCCAAGAATTACAGGACCTTCGAGAATAATTTTTTCTCGAGGCATGAATTTAGGATCAACTTTTTCTTCTTCAACAATGGGTTCTGATTCTTCTGTTTTTGCCACAGGCTCAGACTCTATAATCTGTTCCGGTGATACAGGAGCAGATTTAATTGGTGCTTCAGCCGGTGCCGGAATCTCAGTGTCAGGCACGACTGTCTCTTCCGATTCGGTAATTTTAGGTGCTTTTTTCTTTTTTGGTTTCGCTTTTACTTTCTTTTCTTTTTCTTTTTCTTTTTCCTCTTTAGTTTTGCGGTCACGCTTGGATTTTGCGTTTATTGCATCCAAATCTATTTTACCCACAACCTTAACAGAAGCTCTCTTTTTTGCTTTTGTTTTAGGTTCTTCTTTCTGATCGGCCTCCGCAACAATTTTCTCAGAATCATCTTCAACCGGTAATTCAGTTTTTTCAACTCTTTCAGTTTCCGGTACTTTTGATTCTATTTCTCCAAGAGGTATTTCCTTAATTTCTTCTCCGGCACTTACTTCTTCTTTAATAGGCTTGTCTACTGAGATTTCAATTGGCTCAGTTTTTTCAGTAACAACTGCTTCAGCAGATGTATCAACTTTTTCTGGTTCTGCAGCTGGTACTTCTTCGGTTTTTGCTTTTGCAGATTTTTTTGATTCCGGAGTGGGTGGTTTAACATCAGTTTCTTTAGTTTCCGCAGGTTCTTCAGTTTCAGCAGGTTTATCTGTAGGTTTTAAATGATGGATATATTCCAACTCAATTTTCATTGCAGTTTCCTTCACAGCCTTTTCTGACTGAAACTCCTTTACTAAAAGGGCATACATTTCAGGTGTAAGCTTAGTATTTGGATTGCTATCAATTTTATGTCCTTTCTTTGAAAGGAATTCAGTTATAGTAGCAATCCCAATATTAAACTCTTTGGCTGCCTTAATTAATCGTATGGAAATGTTGCCGTTGGACATATAACTCCTTAGTTTTCTAAAGCTTTTGAACCCGTAAAAGTACACTTTTTCTATAAATGCCATCATTTAAGGTTGCAAAAAGCAAAATACTTTTGTTATTTCTATTAATCTATGCAAAATATCTGTTATTCAAATTCCGAATTAAGAATTTTAACAACTTCTAAAATCGTTTCTTCCTCAAGGTCGCTACGCTTAACCAGTTCAGCAATGCTAAGCTCCAATACACTTTTGGCAGTGTCGCAACCAATGTTTTTTAATACATCAATGATCCATTCATCAATTTCATCAGAAAATTCATCAAGATCCACATCTTCATAAAAGATCTCACTATCGCGGTATACGTCAATCTCATATCCTGTAAGTCTTCCAGCAAGTCTAATATTATATCCTCCCTTTCCTATTGCCAGTGAAACCTGATCGGGCTTCATATATACCTCCGCACGTTTATTTTCTTCATCAATAGTAATTGAAGTAATTTTTGCAGGACTTAAAGCACGCTGTATATAAAGAGTAGGATTTGTGGTAAAATTAATCACATCAATATTTTCATTATTAAGTTCCCTTACTATTCCATGTATGCGCGAACCCTTCATTCCAACACAAGCACCAACCGGATCAATACGATCATCATACGATTCAACAGCTACTTTGGCTCTTTCGCCGGGAACACGTACAATATTCCTGATAGTGATTAAACCATCATAAACCTCCGGAACCTCAAGTTCAAAAAGTCTTTCAAGAAATACGGGAGAAGTACGTGACACAATAATAAAAAGTTGTTTTTTATCATTCATTTCAACTTTTGATACAACTGCCCTTATGTTATCACCTTTACGATAAAAATCGGATGGTATTTGCTCTGATTTAGGAAGTAATAGTTCAATTGATTCATCGTCAAGTAACATTACTTCTTTTTTTCTTACCTGATAAATCTCAGCTGTAATGATTTCTCCTATCTTATCTTTATATTTCTTGAAAATACTATCTTTCTCATATTCCAAAACCTTTGCCACAAGATTTTGTCGCAAAGCCAGAATTTCACGACGACCAAAATCCTCCATTTTGAGTTCTTCAGTAACTTCTTCACCTACTTCAAAATCCGGTTCAATTTTGATAGCTTCTGAATAGGCAATTTGAGTATTTTCGTCTTCCACCTCACCGTCTTCAACTATAACCCGATTTCTCCATATCTCCAGGTCACCTTTGCCAACATTAACGATGATATCAAAATTTTCATCGCTACCATATTTCTTTCCGAGCATATTACGGAAAACGTCTTCAATAATACGCATCAAAGTTTCAGTTTCAATGCTTTTGAACTCTTTAAACTCTGAAAAAGTTTCTACAAGATTAATATGTTCCATTTCAAATTGTTATAAAATATTATTAATCATCTATTTAAATGAAATCAGACAAAGTGCCTTATTTATATCTGAAATTTCCAATTCAATTATTTTATCCTCAATAACCATTTTTCCCTTTTGTTTTTCAGTATGAACCTGAATTTTATCACCTTCAACTGAAAGTAGCTTTCCAGTAAAAGAGCTACCATCTTTCAACTCTATTCTGAATCTTCTACCAATATTTTTCACATATTGCCTTCTGAATTTCAAAGGCTGATCAATTCCAGCCGATGATACCTGAAGGGTAAAATCCTCGTCATTGCGATTCAGATTTGATTCAATATATTTCGATAACATAGCACAATCATCAATCGTAACTCCTTGATCACCATCAATATAAACATTAATCTGGTTACCCTGTCTGATAACCAGATTAGTGAGAAAAAATGGAGTATTTTCAAGTTTTTCTTCAACAATTGACCGTATGCTATTCTCAGTAATCATTTACTATTTTTAATAAAAGAGGGGACTGAAGTCCCCTGCTACTATATCTCTAATCTGTTCCTTGTTGAACCGTTCCTATATAATCCTGCCCACAAAATCAACAAGGTGACTATTTTTGCGGCTGCAAAAGTAATATATTTTTACAAGCTGTGCAAAAAAAATCATTACTGTCTCATTTATACGAATTTATTCAAGCGGGCGTTTTGGAGATTTGGAGCAATCACGATCTTTTTTTCAAGCGTGTAAAAATCACATATTTCAGAAATATATCTGACTATTTTAAAACTACTATCTGGATAACAATGAATAAAAAAAATATTTTTCACCTTTTTTTGTGTTTAGCAGCCATTAACATATTTTCATTAGCTAATGCCCAAACCCCAAAAGAAACTGTTTTTGATGAAATAATTTTAAGTGTTGATACAAATACATACCTGCTTTCTGAGCTTCCGGAGCAACACCGCGAAGCTAATCTATTTCCCTTTTTGTATCGTCATGAAAATGAACTTGCCGAATTAAAGTTAATACATAAATCATCTTATAATTCTGAGCTTATAGATGTTTACTCATCGCCAGGAATTAATGTAGTACAGTTCAAGGAAGTACACCCTGAAAAACACTTTCTGATATATTTTCAATTCGAAAATATTACCAGAGGTAATTTCTTCAATATAACTACTGCCATACTTCTTGATAACCACGACACTGTGTATCAGCAAATTTCATTACAACCTGTTACACTCATGCAGATTTCGCTCGTAAATTATTCAGAAGAGATCTTTATTGGTGAAGAAGTTGTAAATGAACTAAATGTAAATTTAGCCGGAAATATTTTAATTCATTCGGGTTGGATAGTAAAAGACAATTTCAATTATCGCCTGAGCGAAAAAAATGGTTCTGTTTTTCTTCATCTAATGGCATTCAGTACCGGACTCCAGAAATTCCCAATTGAGGTAGAACTAATGAAGCCAATGATGAATACAAACGGGGAATTCAACTATAAATATTCTTTTGAGACACCACCGTTCAATGTTCGTTCCAGCCGTATGGCATTTCTTGGTATTGACCATAAAGAAATAATTCTTGATGATGAAAATAAATTAAAAGGCGTTGAGGTTCAGCTGGACAATCATCGCACACTTCAGCTTAACAAAACTTATAGGATTGAAGCACAGGAAGAAGCCGGAGGAGCACTGATTGCTGAATTATTCACTAAAAGCAATCTGATGAACAATCGCGTTCTGGCTATACTCCGACCCTATAACTTTCATCATTCCCGCGAAGGCTATCTTTACATTAAAGATGGAGATCAGGCTAAATTTTTAAGCAATTTTTCGGTAATTCCGCAAAGTGTAATACATAATGTAAAAATAATGCATGAAGGGCGAAACTGGACTGAGAGACTTGAAGTTAACCCAAATGAAAGAATCATAGTCAAAATTTCAGGGCAAAGCCTTGAAAAAACCAATATCGCATTTGAGATGCCTGGAGGCAGAATAAGTGATACCATCAACTGGTCGGATACCGAAGTGGAGTTCAGCATGCATATTCCAATAGAAATCCCAAAATCAAGAGTCAGTCTGCTGGTTAATAACCGACCTTCAGGTTATGAACTAACAATTGCTGAATATCAGATTCCACGGCAGTTTGACTTCATTAAAATAAATTACGGAGATAATCCCCAAAAGGTATCTGAAATTGCCGGGCCCATTTTCCATGAAAGCTCAATACGCGATATAGTAATAAATTTCGATAATTATAAAATTGATGAAAACGGAAAATTATTCGGCAAACAATATCTTGATATTGAAGTCAGAATTCTTGGTCCTCGTGGTGAATTACTTGAAACATTGAGACAAAACGGTATTGCAGTATGCCCTGCCGAAAACTCATCACGGTTTCGGTATTACTCAAAGAAAGATTGCCGCATTCAGGAACTCAGTTTAAATCAGTTTCTTTCGCGAAAAACCCATTCATGGGATATATGGACCAGAGTGCTGATAACCATTGAACACTCAGCAGGTAAATACAGTACGGGTCATCACAAAAAAACTCTTGAAATCATTTTACAGCGTCAGCTACGTTTTGATGTTGATGTTTCATTTCCAGCCGGATTACTTATTTTAAGTCCTGAAAGCGAGAAAATTGGCAATCTTAGCGGTATAAGTATGGCGATGATCGCACAATTCAGCTTTTATTACAAGGATAAAATTGCAATAATGAAACCATATAAAATCGGAGGAGGGTTTCTTGCACTTAATGCTTTCAACTTCTCAGAAAGTGCCGGAATTAACAGAGATATGGGTATTGTTCTTATAGGTAGCATCTTCCCTACCCGCAGAGATTCACGAATGTCGTTTCCTTTATATGTGGGTGGTGGTTATTTTCTGAACCAAAAAGAATGGTTTATGCTTCTTGGACCCGGAATCAGAGTGAGCTTCTAAAACAAAACCAAACCTGAAGGATCATATTTCAAGCAAAGGCTTAACAGCCAGAATTTGTTTTCTAAGAACCAGTATTGCTGTTAAACATATTACGCTCATAATCAAAACAGTAATCCCAACACCAATATATTCAGCCAACGCACCAGTCATAAGGTTCCCAAGCGGAGGCATTCCCATAAACGTGAGACTATAAAGTGAGATCACCCTTCCACGTTTATCACTGTCAGCAACTCCCTGGAGCAGAGCATTTGTAGCATTAAACATAACAATCATACCAAAACCGGCAATAAAAAGGGTAAGCATAGAAAGCACGACTATATGGGATTGTGAAAAAAAACCCAGAGCAATGGAAAAAAGTAAAGCAGCAGTAATTATATTAGCAGGCAAGGCTTGCATTTTCTGACGGGAAGCAAGAAACAATGCTCCGGAAAGAGCGCCTGCTCCTAACGAACCTATTAATGTTCCCAATAAGGTAGCACTCCCTTTAAGGACATTTGCAGCAAAAGCCGGTAATAATGCCTGAAAAGGCAGTCCAATCAATCCACAAATTGCTATTAGCATCAAAGGATAGCGTATAGGTTTAAAACCCCATGAATATTGCAAACCTTCAGCAAGCTGCCTTAAAATACTTCCCTGTGAAGATGTTTGAACCGATTTTTTAACCTTTATGTACAAAAGACTAAGAACCACAGCCGAGTAACTGATACCATTTATTAAGAAACACCATCCTTCGCCAACAAGGCTGATGAGAATACCTCCTATTAAAGGACCAATAAAACGAGCAGAATTATTAAGTGAACTGTTTAATGCTATGGCATTAGGTAGATCATCCCGGTTGCCGATGATTTCAAGTACGAAAGCATGACGGAAAGGATTATCAAAAGCATTGATAACTCCGGCAATTATTGATATTGTGATCAGATGGGCAATTGTAGCTATATCCAGAAGTACGAGAACTGCAAGAGTGAGTGTGGTCAGCATTGCCATTGATTGCGTTATTATCAGGGTTCTTCTCTGATTTAACCTGTCAGTGAAAACGCCGGCAAGCGGAGTAACTACCAACGAAGGTATCTGCCCGGTAAAAGCGATGATACCCAGATACATTGCTGAGCCTGTAAGACGATAAACAAGCCAGCCCATGGCAACATTCTGTATCCATGCTCCCATGAGCGAAATACTCTGTCCAAAAAAATAATAGCGGTAATTGCGATGACGTAATGAACGGAAAATCAATCTTAAAGCCTCAAGCCTAAAAATTTCACCACGTCCGCTCATAGAAAAATAAGGTTTTCGCAAAAATACAGTTTATCTGTGAATGTTGCAGATTCAATCTTTTAAAAGAGATCCGGCTTAAATCTTGAGTAGAATAGGTTTATTTTCAATTCCTTTCTTAATTTTGTATTTTAATTCCCAAAATGATGAATAATATTCTAAAGCATTTGCCCCATATTAAGCATTCCGATTCAGATAATTTTTTCTTAATCGCGGGACCATGCGTAGTGGAAAATCCTGATATGCCTGAAAAAATTGGCAATCATATAAAACACATTTGTGAAGAACTTGAGATCCCTTTTATTTTCAAGGCTTCCTATAAAAAAGCAAATCGTTCAAAAGCTGATTCATTCACCGGAATTGGTGATATTCCGGCTCTGGAAGCCATACAACGGGTGGGGGTAAATCTCGATCTGCCAACAATAACTGATATCCACAGCGAAGCTGAAGCTGAAATAGCAGCTAATTATGTTGACATATTGCAAATCCCGGCTTTTCTGTGCAGGCAAACCGAGCTGCTCCAGGCAGCAGGGCGAACCGGGAAATTTGTGAATATTAAAAAAGGTCAGTATGTTTCAGCTGCATCTATGGCATTTGCAGCAGAAAAAATTAAAATCACCGGAAACAATAAAATCATGTTAACCGAGCGCGGAAGTATGTTCGGATATTACGATCTTATTGTGGATTTCAGAAATATTGCAATCATGAGATCATTCGGATATCCGGTTGTACTTGATGTAACGCATTCACTTCAACAACCTAACCAGGCAACCGGAGTATCAGGCGGAATGCCTGAAATGATTGCCACAATAGCAAAAGCCGGGATTGCAGCAGGTGCTGACGGGATTTTTCTTGAAACTCATCCTAATCCTGCAGCAGCTAAATCGGATGGGGCTAATATGCTGCCACTTGACCAGTTAAATGATTTGCTGATAAAACTTACCAGTATCAGAAAAGCACTGATACCTTAAAAGGTCAGAAACCAAAAGAAATTTATTTTTCTTTAATCCTGATATATTTTAATGAGCCTGTTTCAGGATGAAATTGCACCTCGCTTACACCATCGAAAGGCAAAAAGACAATTGTTCCTAACTGACTTATGACAAACTGATTATCGGTTAAAATACCCTCTCCTGCTCTGACGGTAAAATTAGCTTTATCAGGGATCCTGTAAAAGAAGCCAGTTGATTTGCGCTTAGCTTGTTCACGTACTTTATGATGCTGCTCAACTTTTGTAATATTGCCGGCTTTGGTAAATTCAATTGTAACAGGTTCTCCAAAAGGCGATTTTGTATCCAATACACCCTGCGTTGGTGAAAACTTGCAAAGAACCTTACGCTGGTCTGCATTATCGGGCAAGGGTTCAAGAACAAAACTATAATGCCGGGTTGTAGTGGTGGTTTTACCTTTGAACAGTGCAAGATATTCGTTTTGAAGGTTCAGAAGCTGATCATTCATATATGCCATTGTTTCAGCCGAGTAGCTAACTTCCTGATAACCTGTTATTAACCCAAACCTGTCTTCTTCAAGCTTAAGAATAAAATTGGCAGCTTCACGTGCTTTTTGTTCAGTTGATTTTTCGATAAATGTTTTTCTAAAAAACACCTCTTCAAAAGTTGTGGTGTCAACATTAATACGCCGAATAAAAGTGTCAACTTTTTCAATTATTCCGGGAACCGTGACATCCATAAATTCATCCCGAAATATTGGTTTTTCAAAATCCTTTTCTTGTTTCTTCTTTTCAGAAGCCTTGCCCGTTTCGTGCCAGTAAGCTGACTGCATTAAACCTTCGGGGCTTAATGATAAAAAGATATTGTTTTTATTCTTCTCAGGAATCCTGATATAGTAAAACTGCTCCTGATCAACTTCAGAAAAGGAACTCATGCTTGCACCTGTAATGTGGTAAACCGTGGAATTGCTTCGCGGCACATTATCCAACCCCAACAAACGGCTTGCATACTCAGAGTAAGGTCCGGAAACTATATCAACTCTTTCAACCCAAATATCCACTCTTATTTTATTTTTCGGCAGCGCGTAATATATCCCTTCATTGTATTTATTATCCAATTCCCTGTCAAGAGAAACTATTTCAACCTGGGCTGCTATCCGACCACATATTCCTGTTAAAGCAAAGAATATCAGGCTTAAAATCGCTGGTTTTAATTTATTCATGGCAGTGTTTTATTGCATTTTGACTTCTTTAACGCTTTTCTTAATCCAAATGGTATAATATTCTGATATTAATGATTTATACCGATTGGAAAAATATAATAGACCAATTTTCGCTCTGCTCGATTGTTCTATACATTTAAACCATCGGCATTTACGTTTGTAGATTTACAAAACAGTTTGGACTATTTTGTAAATACAAATCGTA
>JAAYJT010000015.1 GCA_012522795.1 Bacteroidales bacterium
GGAACTTATGCCTACACAGTTGTTAAAGACGGTTATTCAACAGGTACCGGCAATGTTACAGTAGTTGACCAGGATGTACTTGTTGATGTAACATTAAATGAAATTGTGTTAAGCGGCAATATTATGAAACTGCATGATGTTGTTGCTGAAGCTGGCAGCACTATTGTTATTGAAATGGAAATCATTAATGAGGACCAGTTCGTTGCATGGCAGTTTGATATTCCTTTGCCAGAAGGTTTTGATTATGTGGCTGGTTCAGCTGCATTAACCGATCGTGCCACTAATCACCAGATACATGCCAATGTTCTGCCAAGTACCAATCTTTTCAGATCGCTTTCAATATCATTCACCAATGATTTTTTCCTTGGAAACAGTGGTGTTGTTGCAACATATGAAATTACTACACCCGATGAGCCCGGAGTATATGACTTCGTACTCGTAGATGCTATAATCTCGAATATCCAGGCACAAGATATTATTACCGGTACTGAAGATGCTTCAGTTACACTTGAAGGGGCAATCGAGGAATATACCGTAACATTCATCATTACTGATCAGTATGAGAATGAGATTGATGATGCAGTTGTAACCCTTGGTGATGTTACCAATCCTGCTGGAGACTACATATTTACAGTTGAGCCGGGAACATATTCCTATTCTATAGAAAAAATAGGCTTCCTGCTAGAAACAGGTGATGTTACAGTAGTTGACCAGGATGTTACAGTAACTGTTATTATGATTGTAGATGGAATAAATGAATTACAAAGTAATTTCACCATTACTTCTATCTATCCTAATCCTGCTAAAGAATCCACCAGATTTGAATTTACATTGAACAAGCGCAGCAATGTGGCAATTGATATTACCAATATTCTGGGCCAGAAAGTTCAAACCGTTAATTCTGGTACTTTTGATGCCGGTGAACAGTATATAATAATCAATACTAAAAGCCTTAGTTCAGGAATGTACTTCCTGATAGTAAGAACCGACAATTATAAAACAACCAGTAAGTTTATTGTCGAATAATAAATTTTTTATGTACAAAAACCCAAAGGATTAAGTTTCTTTGGGTTTTTGTTTTAAAATATCAAGGTGAATAATACTTAAAACACCTTTAATTTAAACAACAAACATTAACCAATCTTTCCTGAAACCATGAAAAGAACACTATTATTAGCGATATCACTAATTGCAGTGTTATCGCTTAGCGCACAGCGCTATCAGATAAAAGGAGATATTCGTCCTGAATTTCGCACTAATCGGAATTTTAACGAATCCCTCATTAACAATTCTACAGTTTTCAATGCTTTCAATGTTCCGGAAAAACCTGTTGTAGATGTAGGTAATCGCGATATTGTTTCTATTATCCCCATTGGTGGAGCTGCTAATGCATATGGTTTATACAATGGTGGTCGCACAGCACTTTGGGCTGACAATAATTTAAACACTGTTGCATTCATACACCGTATGCTCATTCCTCCAGGAGGTGGTTATCTGGCTTATGATCTATCCACTGACGGCGGCATGACTTTCACCAATAATATTCAGGTTTATGACCCCAACTTAGGTGGTGCTAATGCCAGATACCCACAGGGTGTTATTTATAATCCTACAGGCAACACCAATCCTGATAATGCATATTACTCATATTTTGCACCTAGTCTTGATGGTAGTAATGCCGGACCCGGTTCATGGGGAGGATATGTTACCGGTGTTCATAAACTCAGCCAAACAGAACCTCCAACACAGCATTACTGGTCGTCCATACCTCCATTCCGTCAGAATGTTCCTTCAGCAATGACTATCAATCCAGTTAACGGTGACATTTGGGTTTTTGAACCTGCATTAGTTGATGGTATAGGTAACCAATACACTGATAGTATATTATTCACTAAAGGTATATGGAACTCTGCATTGAATGATTATGATTATAGCAGATGGGTTGAATATTTACCTGCCTTTGAATCGGGTAGAGCACCTGCTGACGAAAAAATTGCCTTTGCTCCTGACGGACAAATTGGATATATGAGCTTTTTGGCTGACAATGGCGGTGACCCATTTGCTGCCGGATATGCTTTTTATCCTGTTATTTATAAAACCACTGATGGTGGTCAGACATGGACAGGGCCGACAGCTATTGTTTTAGGAGGTCCGGACGGATTTGATGAAGTCAAGTATTATCTTACAGATGAACAGATATTTGAGTTATTTTTAAACCCAGGATCTAATTTTCGTGATTCAATTTTATACACCACTGCCTTCACCCACGACATGGTAGTTGACAAAAATGGAGATATCCATATTGCTGTTACCATTGGTGTTTCCGGAGGTGCTGATAATCCATATTCCATTATTGCCAGCGGAGGCTTTGGAGCTACTTTCCATATTTACTCAGTAAATCAGGGAGCCTGTTTTGCTGCACAATATATTACACACAATAAAACTTTCAGAGGTGAATGGGGCGACCTTGCTGAAGACAACCGCTCACAGGCTTCAAGAACTCAGGATGGGAGCAAAATATTCCTTTCATGGGCTGATACCGACTTTGAAGGCATAACTGACAATGTAATGCCGGATATCTGGTGCTGGGGATTTGATGTTGACACCCGTATGTACACCGAAATTGAAAATGTTACCTATCTCTCAGAAGGTTGGCTCGAAGCTTATCAGGGTACCGCATCACATTATGTTTTCTCAAATAATAATACTTATACTATTCCATTTGTATATCAATCATTTACCGGTGGAGACCCCGATCAGCCCGTTGAATTTAAATATGTTCAGGATTTCACTTTCGCTGATGCTGATTTCACCAACGGACCACACGTTCCACCAACATGTGGAACACCCGGTGATGCTAATGGTGATGGCAGTGTGAATATTGTAGATGTTGTTGCAGTTATAAATTATATTATAGGCAATGACCCCGAACCATTTATTATAGAAAATGCTGATGTTAATGGTGATGGAATAATCAACGTACTTGATGCTGTAGGAACTGTTAATATTATTCTTGGTGATAAAGGTGAACCCAAAAGCATATATGGGTCAAATATTATGAAGCTGCATGATATTGTTGCTGAACCGGGCAGCACTATTGTTCTTGAAATGGAAGTTATCAACGAAGATCCTTTTGTTGCATGGCAGTTTGATATTCCTTTGCCAGAAGGTTTTGATTATGTGGCTGGTTCTGCTGCATTACCCGATCGTGCCACTAATCACCAGATACATGCCAATGTTCTGCCAAACACCAATCTTTTCAGATCGCTTTCAATATCATTCACCAATGATTTTTTCCTAGGAAACAGCGGTGTTGTTGCAACATTCGAATTTACTACACCTGATGTAGCCGGAGTATATGACTTCGTACTCGAAGATGCTATAATCTCAAGTATACAGGCTCAAAATATCCTGACCGGTACTGAAAATGCTACAGTTACCCTTGAAGGGGCAATTGAGGAATATACCGTAACATTCATTATTACTGATCAGTATGAGAATGAAATTTATGATGCAGTTGTAACCCTTGGTGACGTTACCAATCCTATCGGAGATTACATATTTACTGTTGAGCCGGGAACATATTCCTATTCTATAGAAAAAACCGGCTTCCTGATAGAAACAGGTGATATTACAGTAATTGACCAAAATGTTACAATAACTGTTATTCTGATTGTAGATGGAATAAATGAATTACAAAATAATTTCACCATTACTCCTTTCTATCCTAATCCCGCTAAAAATTACACCAGCTTTAAATTAACATTGAACAAACGTAGTGATGTGGTAATTGATATCACCAATATTCTGGGTCAGAAAGTTCAAACCGTTAATTCTGGTACTTTTGATGCCGATGAACAGTATATAGAGATCAATACTGAAAGCCTCAGTTCAGGAATGTACTTCCTGACAGTAAGGACCGACAATAATAAAACAACAAGCAAGTTTATTATCGAATAAAAAAATATTTTCAACAAAAACCCCGTGTATTAGATTTATTTATACTTTTGTTTAGTAATTCCAAAAAATTAAAACAAGTATACATTTTAATTTAATTATTTATTCACCAAATTTTTAAAAAACATGAGAAGAACACTATTATTGACAGTATCGCTCATTGCAATGTTTGCATTGAGTGCGCAGAATTATCAGATAAAAAGCGATATTCGCTCTGATGCTCTGTTAGATCGCAATGTTAAGGAGAATGCTATTACAAATACTCCTTTTGTTAACAATTTCAATGTACCTGTAAAACCTGTTGTAGATGCAGGTAACCGCGATATTGTATCCGTTATTCCAATAGGAGGATCTGCAAATGCTTATGGTCTTTACAACGGAGGACGTACAGCTCTTTGGGCTGACAATAACTTAAACACAGTTGCATTTGTACACCGTATGCTCATTCCACCGGGAAGTGGTTATCTGGCTTATGATGTATCCACTGACGGCGGTATGACTTTCACCAATGATATTCAGATTTATGATCCCACCAAGGATAAGGGCGATAATGCAAGATATCCTCAGGGTGTTATCTATAATCCTACAGGGAATACCAATCCTGATAATGCATATTTCTCATATTTTGCACCTACTCTTGATGGCAGCAATGCCGGAGCCGGTTCATGGGGCGGATATGCCGGCGGTGTTCATAAACTCAGCCAGACAGCATCTCCTACTCAGCAAGACTGGTCATCCAGACC
>JAAYJT010000016.1 GCA_012522795.1 Bacteroidales bacterium
AACACTTCAACAACCATCGGTTCAAAGGTCACCTTCGGTCGTTCCTTGCTGATGCAAATTTAAAATGAAATATGTTTATCTTTGAATCGTTAAATCAAATTGTCCGAATTTAAGGGGGCTAAACCACTTTGAGTAAAGATTTTCTTGAGAAACCTATCTGATAATCAATTCCTTGGGTTCGCATTCGGAAATTTATATGCTTGGGTTCAAATGAAAATGACTATATATCCATTTGAGGGTTTATGTATATTGACTAATTACGTAAGTCTGGCAAAAAAGCCTAATTTTGCGCTATTGTAAATAAAGAACTGGTATGTTGGAATTGCTTAAGAAAGAGATTCGCGGGTTTTTAAGCTCACTGATAGGCTATGTGGTTATAATCGTTTTTTTACTCATAAATGGATTATTCCTTTGGGTTTTCCCTTTGCAATTCAATGTATTGGATTATGGTTATGCAAGCCTTGAAAATTTTTTTATTTTATCACCGATTCTTTTTCTTTTTTTGATCCCGGCTATAACTATGAGGATGTTTGCTGAAGAGAAACGCTCCGGAACCATTGAAATGCTTATGACAAAACCACTAACTGATCTTCAGATCATTTTCTCAAAATACCTTGCCGGAGTTTTGCTTGTGGTAATTGCCCTCTTGCCTACATTAATTTATTTTTATTCAGTCTATTATCTTGGATTGCCAAAAGGGAATATTGATATTGGCGGTACCTGGGGCTCATATATTGGATTAATATTTCTGGGCTCAGCATTTGTTGCAATTGGTATGTTTTGTTCTTCTATTACTGATAATCAGATAGTTTCCTTTATCATCTCTGTTTTCTTATGTGGGTTCGTATATCTGGGTTTTGAGTTTATTTATTCGCTTGCACTTTTTGGAAATTTCGACCTTTTTATTCAGACCCTTGGAATCAATGCCCATTATACTTCAATGAGCAGAGGAGTTATTGATACCCGCGATGTGCTTTATTTTTTCAGCCTGATTGGCTTATTTATTTTACTTACAAAAATATCACTGGAAAGCCGGAAATGGTAATATGAATTTTATGAATGGTTGAGAATGAGCAATAAAAAAAGAAATATACGTCGTAATAACATTATTCATCTGGTGTTGAGTATTGCTATTATTGCAGTATTAAATATAATTGGTTCATTTGTTTTTACCCGTTTTGATCTTACCAGCGAAAAGCGTTATACTCTTTCAGATGCGACCAGGAGAATGTTGCGCGAGCTTGACGATATAGTTTATTTAAAGGTTTATCTTGAAGGCGAGTTTCCTGCTTCATTTAAAAGGCTGCGAAACAGCACCCGTGAAATGCTTGACGAATTCAGGGCTTATAGTAGTAATGTACAGTATGAATTTATCAACCCTTCGGCCGGGGGCAATATGAGTGAGAGAGCTGCGCTTTTTGAAGAACTGGTTCGTGAAGGTTTGAATCCCACTGATTTGTATGTTACAACCTCCGAAGGAAGAAAGCAGCAAACAATTTTCCCCGGGGCAATTGTTTCCTATAAAAACCGAAAACTTCCTTTACATATACTTGCTTCTCAACCCGGTTCGCAACCTGAAGCTGCTTTAAATCAATCAATACAAAATCTTGAATACAATATTTCGTCTGTTATTCATAAGCTCACTAATCAAAATCGTGCTAAAATTGCTTTTATCGAAGGACATGGCGAGCTGACCGATATTGAACTTGCCGGAGCCACTAAAGCTCTAGAAGAATATTATTCAATTGAAAGAGTTAAAATTGATGGACAAATAAGCAGCTTAACCCAACGCACTGTTATTGATTCTTTGAATGTAAGAATTAAAAATAAGTATGAAGCAATAGTTATAGCTAAACCAATGCACCCCTTCGAAGAGAAGGATAAATTTATTATTGATCAGTTTATAATGCATGGGGGCAAGGTGTTATGGTTTGTTGATCCGGTATTTGCTACAATGGATAGCCTGCAGAATAGTGATCAAACCGTTGGTGTGGTTAATGATATAAATATCAGCGATCAGCTTTTCCGTTATGGTGCCAGGCTGAACAGTAATCTGATCATGGATCTACAGGCAATTCCTATTCCTATTGTTACCGGCATGACTGGAGGTGAGCCTCAGACTAATTTCCTGCCATGGTATTTCTTCCCTTTACTGACCCCTGCAGGCAATCATCCGATCGTGAATAATATTGATGCCGTTATGGGGCATTTTTCCAGTTCAGTTGACATGATTGAAACTAACAATGTAAAAAAAACGGTTTTATTATCGAGCTCACAATATTCCCGTGTGGTTAACACACCGGTTTTAATTAGTCTGGAAATATTAAAGCAGGAGCCTGAACCATTGTTATATCAACAATCTTACCAACCGGTAGCAGTGTTGCTGGAAGGAGAATTTGAATCACTTTTCCGAAATCGTATTCCACCTAAGATAGCTGATGATCATAGTATTGGGTTTATTGAAGAAAGTGAGAAAACAATGATGCTGGTTGTAGCTGATGGTGATATTATTCGAAATCAGATACATTTATCTCAAAAGCAGCCTCTACCTCTTGGATTTGATCAGTTTACCCGTCGACAGTTTGGTAATAATGAATTTTTATTGAATGCAATGAACTATATGTGCGACGAAACCGGAATTATATCGGTGAGATCCAGGGAAATAAAATTGCGTTTGCTTGATGGACCCCGAATTAGCAAAGCAAAACTCTTTTGGCAGTCGTTTAATATCTTTGCGCCAATTACTATTGTAATACTATTTGGAATTATGCTGAACTACATCAGAAAACGAAGAAATACCAGATTGCCGGAGCTCAGATAATATTATAAAATTAAACCGCTGCTACAATTCAAGAACTTTTTTTTAAAATGAAAAAACATCGTCTTACATTAATAATACTGGCAGTTTTGACTGCGATCGCTGTGTTTTTTATTATTTCCCGAACCAAGGGAACTTTTAAACGCGAATTAAGTGAATTTGCTATTTATGATACCATAAGTGTAGTAAAGGTTTTTCTGGCTGATAAAAATGATAATACTATTTTATTAGAACGTCAGCCTGATGGTGGCTGGATAGTAAATGAAAAGTATGTAGCCCGGAAAGATATGGTAGATCTATTACTTTCTACTTTGTTAAATATTAAAGTAAAGGCTCCGGTTCCAAAAGCTGCATTTAATACTGTAGTTGGTAATTTATCTGCTCGGTCTACTAAAGTTGAAATTTATCAACGTAAATATTTGATTGATTTATTTTATCGTATTAGATTGTTTCCACGTGTAAAGTTAACACGGGTATATTATGTGGGAGATGTAACACCTGATAATATAGGCACACATATGATCCTTGAAAATTCCAATATGCCCTTCATTGTATATTGGCCTGGTTTCTGGGGGTTTATAGCTTCGCGTTATAGCACAAAACTGACTGACTGGCGTGACCATACGATCTTTAAACATAAATTTCTTCAGATTGATAATGTGGAATTATTTTTTCCGGCCAAATCCGAGCACTCTTTTCGTGTGGTGAATAATAAAAAGGGTTCTATGGATTTGATACCTTACCATCAGACTTTGCCGGTTACAGAGTATGATACACTGAAAATGCTTGGATTTATTTCAGCTTTTGAAGATATTCGTTATGAAGCCCTTATTGATGATATGGATCAGACAATAGTTGATTCTATTACAGCTTCACAACCTTTGCATATAATTACATTGACCGATGTACAAGGTAACCGAAAGCAGGTGAAAACATTTTACCGCCGTTCATATTATGATGAAAATGGACCTGAAAGACCTTCCGAGTTTGATACAGAGAGAATGTATGCACTTATTAATAACGATCAGGATTTTGTATTAATTCAGCATCGCACTTTTAATCGTATTATACGCCCTTTAAACTTTTTCTTACCAAACGATAAGTAACTGACTTTTTTCTGACTCAAATCACTTTTTTCAGCATGATGTTTTATGATTAGTGCGTATTATGGTGAATTAGCTGCACTACTGGTAGCTGTGTTCTGGACTGTTACAGCTCTGGCTTTTGAAGTGGCAACCCGACAGATAGGATCAATGTCAGTGAATATTATTCGCTTACTTTTTGGTTTTGTTTTCCTTTCGGTTTTTACCTATATTTCCCGTGGGCATTTTCTTCCTGTTGATGCTTCGGGTCATGCATGGTTGTGGCTCAGTTTGTCCGGACTTGTTGGCTTTGTTTTTGGCGATTATTTTCTATTTGCCAGTTATAGTCTGGTCAGTTCACGAATATCAATGCTGATCATGACATTTGTCCCTCCTGTAACGGCTTTGCTGGGATGGATTATTATAGGCGAACGCATGATACTAAAGCATGTTTTTGCTATGACTATCATATTGGTAGGAATAGGATTAACTATATTTAGTCGCACGGATGAAAATAAAATCAAACTAAAATATCCATTCAAAGGAATATTATTTGCATTTATCGGAGTACTCGGGCAAGCCGTAGGATTAATTCTGAGTAAAGTTGGAATGGGCGATTACAGTCCGTTTGCAAGCACTCAAATAAGGATAATTGCCGGAATTATGGGCTTTGGCGTATTGATTATTTTAAGTGGAAGGACCATGTCAGTTATTAATGCATTTAGGAATCCTGTTGCATTAAAAGCATTAGGTATAGGTTCTTTTTTCGGACCTTTTCTGGGAGTATCTTTCTCGCTTCTTGCCATTCAATACACTACAACTGGAATTGCTTCAACATTAATGTCTATCGTGCCTATACTTATTCTTGCACCGGCAGCATTTCTTTTTAAGCATAAACTTGGCTGGTATGATTTTGTTGGAGCTCTAATAAGTGTTGCGGGTGTAGTTATGTTTTTTGTATAGAATTAATTATTACTCACAAAAAGAGCTATTTACACTGGTTTTTCTGTAAATGGCTTCGTCTATT
>JAAYJT010000017.1 GCA_012522795.1 Bacteroidales bacterium
AAGAACGGGAACTCAGTTTTTGCGCGAACGTTATAGCGCATCAAATTCATATATGTGGACACCTGGTTTCGTAGTTGAAGCCGGTGTTTCGTATGATTTTTCATTCTGGTGGGCAGGTGATACTTATGCGGGCTGGGATGGTGATGTATTTTTTAATCATTTTCAAACTTCAGAAGATGCAATACATATTGAAACCTTTGTTGAATCCAGTACTATAACTACAAAAACATACGCTCAATTTTTATATACATTTATACCTGATGAAGATGGTATTTATTATTTTGCAATAAGAATTAATTCAACAAGCAGTCCGTGGTATCTTAGTTTTGATGATTTCAGGTTCGAAGAAACACCAAGTTGTGCAATGCCTCTTGACCTGGTTATATCTGAGATCACACAGGTGAGTGCCACTATCGGCTGGACTCCTGGCGGAGAAGAGTTAATTTGGAATCTGATATATGGAGATTATGGATTTGATCCGGCTACTGAAGGAACTCTTGTAGAAGATATTGAAATAAATAGTTATACAATCACAGGTTTAAGTGCCAATACCTCATACGAAGTATATGTTCAGGCAAATTGCGGTGAAGGAGAATTAAGTTCATGGGCAGGTCCTATTTCATTTGTTACAGAATGCGGAGCATTTGCTTTGCCTTTTACTGAAGATTTTACCGGAGTGGCTGTTGGTACATTACCCAATTGCTGGTCAGTTTCAGGAGAAGGACAAACTAACTGGAGTGTTCAGAATTCCACAAATGCTGGAGGTACAGCTCCAGAAATGAGACTGTATTGGAGTCCAAGCTTCACTGATTTATCAAGATTGGTAACTCCCATTATATCTACAGGAGGTGAAAGTAACTTTATGGTGTCTTTTGATCAAAAACTTGATTATTATGCAGCATTTGAAGGAGCATATATTGCCGTAGAATACTCGGTTGATCTTGGTGCAACCTGGGAAATCATTCACCAGAATTTCTTTTCATCAACTTTTGGTCCTAAGTCTGAAGAATTCTATTTTTCAGTACCTGAAAACACTGAAGAGTTAAAACTTGCTTTTACATTTTATGGTTATGTATATAATATAAATGGATGGTATATTGATAATATTTTTGTTGACAGCTTTGTGCCTGCAAATCTTAGCGGAAATGTAAGTAGTGCTCGTAACCCTATTGAAGGAGCAAGAGTTTTTACTGAAGGATACGAAACTTTTACCGATGAAGACGGAAATTATGAAATTATAAACATGGCTGCTGGGTTTTATGATTTTACTTGCGAAGCTGAAGGATTTTTAACAAAGCTGGTAGAAGATTTTGAACTAGAAGAAGGAGACAATATTCTTGATTTCGTTCTTGACTTTGCTCAGATCGCAGTTGATCCTGAAAGTATTGAAGTAGAACTTTTATCCGGTGCTCAGGAAACTGAAGTATTAAATATTTCAAATCCCGGAGGCACAGGCCCTCTTACCTGGAGTGCCAAAATTTCATATAGTGCCAGAGGTGCTTCATATCAGCATTTCAGTTTCGGTTCAAATTATAGCAGTAACAACAAAGATGATGCCTTGTTAAAAGGCAATTCACAATCTGCCGGCGCATCAACACGAGAACACACAACCTGTCCTGAAGGTTCATTATTTGGTTTTGAACCTGATTTTGAAGATTGGGCTGTTGTTACTTCAGAAGAAGATCCCGGATATGTTGCATTTCAGTATTTCTCAGATGTCGATGAGCTTATTGGCGGTATCACATTTTGGGGTGGAAACCTAATTTACTCAGGTGGCTGGAGCGCATGTAACGATGAGGACCCAATGCCTTTTGTAATCGAATTTTATACTGATGATAATGGAGAGCCAGGAGATTTTGTTACTTCTTTCACAGCTTCTATTTCAAGAGTCGATACTCAGATTCCAATTGGCACTTATGGTAATTTTTATCTTTATAGTTTAGAGTTTGATGAAGCAATAGCTCTTTCTAGCGGATGGGTTGCCATTCAGGGGCAAACTTCTACTCCCGATTGCTGGTTTATGTGGGCAGGAACTTATGAAGGTGTTGGAACTCCATATCTGCAATGGGATGGTGAAGAGTTTACGATAGGTGAATATGCCCTTAGTATGTGTCTTACAGGATTTGAAGGTGCTGAATGGTTGTCACTTGATAATAATAGCGGTGTTATACAACCCGGTGGTAGTGAAGAAATTGAAATTGCTTTTGATGCCACAGATCTTGAAGAAGGTACTTATAATGCTACCATAATGATTACTCATAACGGTCAAACCACAACAAAAGGAGTGGTACAGATTCCTGTAACATTACAGGTAAGCGGTGGTATTGCTCTACCGGGTGATGCCAATGGTGATGGTGTAATTGACATCCTTGATTTAACTGCAATTGCACATTATATTGTTGATTTCAATCCTGAACCGTTTGTATTTGAGAATGCTGATGTGAATGGTGATGGAGTGATTAACCTCAGCGATATTATCCTTACTGTTAATATAATTATGGGTGTAGACCTGAAAACTATGGATTTAGGTCTTGAATCAGCTACTGCTCATGTTTATCTTAATCCTAATGATATTACTCTGATTAGTGACGGAACTCTGGCTGGTTTGCAGTTTGAAATTTACGGCTTGTTTGCCGAACAACTTGATTTATTGCTTCCAGGTTATGAATTGGTAACCAATGTAAAGAATGGCAAGCTTATGGGCTTGATATTCAATGTAAACAACACTCCAATTCCGGCAGGTAAAATTAAATTGTTCAATATTAGTGAATCAGCTAATGATCTTGCATGGGGTGAAGTAGGAGCTGCTAACGCTGTAGCTCAGGCAGTTAAGGTTGAAAAACATGTTTTAATGGCTGAAGAAGCATTTGCTTTCAGCGCTTATCCAAATCCATCTAACGGTTTGGTTTATGCTGATATCAGGCTACCACATGAATCAATGCTCGCTGTTACAATCGTTGATATGACAGGAAGAGAAGTACAGGTATTACATCGCGGTATCTTATCAGAAGGAAGATATCAGTTCAGAAATGATGCAAACAACTTACTTAGCAGTGGAGTATATTTCCTGAAAGTAGAAGCTGTTTCATCTGCTATTTCTGAAATTTTCACTAAACAAGTGAAAATAATTGTAATAGATTAATGTTGTTTATTTGAATTATAAAGATTTCAACACTTTAGGTTCATAATAACAGCTAATTTTAGTTAAACAGAAACGCCGGATTGATCATTACAATCAATCCGGCGTTTTTAAATTCTATCCTATCGAAAAACCTTTATTGAGTTTTAAACAGAGAGGTGGATTTTTAATTTGATATGAAAAATTCAATTTTATTTGTATAAAGGTGATAATCAGTCCTTTACGTTGATAAGATGTTAAGTTCTAAAAATTGGTAGCGTAATAATGAGTATTAAATAAAAAATAATAATTAATTTTGTACATTCTTTTGCCAAATGGGGAAAGGCTGTTTTATATTTTAGTTGCTTTTTATACATGCCTGACAATCAATTATATAATTCATATCTTTTTAATTAATTAAAATTTCATTTATGAAACGCTATTACTATGAAGTTTTTCTGAAGCAGATCTTCTCAAAATTTGCGATGCTCCTTTTACTGGGTTTAATGCTCAGTACATACGCCAGCGCTCAGGATTTTGCCATTAATTTTGGCAGAACTACCAGCGGAGCAAATGTTGCAATTGATAATATGCAACAGTTAAGGGTTACATATAACTATCCCGGGCTTCTTACTTTTGGTGTTAAGTCCGAGCAGGGTGTATTTAATGAATTGTCAATGCCTGATGCATACTGGATTGGCGAATTAGGAACTCCTAAGCTTCCGGCTTCTAAAGATTTGATTGAAATTCCCTTTGGTGCTGAAGTTGTAGTAAAGGTTCGTAATTATACAATGTCAGAGTATAAGTTAAGCGACTATGGTATTGATAATCTGGTAATGCCTGTTCAGCCTTCGATACGTAAAGATCAGAATATTGATGAAGTTCCTTTTGAATACAGAAGAGAAGTATATCAGCAGGATGCATTTATAGGGCATGAACTGGCAAGTGTTGAAGTTTTGGGTGTGCTTCGTAGTGCACGTATTGCACGTCTTACAGTTGCTCCGGTAAGTTACAATCCAGTTCAGGGTATAATAAGGGTTTATAACGATATTGATATTGAGATCAACTTTGTAAATGCTGATATCTCACAAACCCAGTATATTAAAGAGTCTACCTATTCTCCATATTTTGATGTGATTTATAAAAGCCTGTTAAATAGTCCGGGTCGTGATTATCCTTTGCATCCGGATCTTACAAAATATCCGGTGAAATATTTAATTGTTTCACACCGTATGTTTGAAAACGATTTGCAGCCTTTCATTGAATGGAAAACCAAAAAAGGTTTTAAGGTTATTGTAGCCTATACTGATGTGATCGGAACTTCATATTCAGCAATTCAGTCATATATTCATGGACAATATAATGCCGGAACCCCCACTGACCCCGCTCCGAGCTTTGTGCTTCTTGTTGGCGACACTCCTCAGTTACCATCATCAACGGGGTCCTCATCAGGTAAAATGACCGACTTGTACTACGCCAGTGTTGATGGCGACTATTTTCCTGAGATGTATTATGGAAGATTTTCGGCAACCAATTCGGCTCAATTGGTTACACAGATTAATAAGACTCTTTATCACGAAAAATATGAGTTTGAAGATCCTAGTTATTTGAATAAAGCAACCATAATTGCTGGCGCTGATGGTACATGGAATCCTCGTATTGGTCAGCCAACGGTTCAATATGCAATTAACAATTACTGGAATGCTGCGCATGGTTACACAGATGTTTATGCTTATCTTACTTCTCCTTACACTGGTTGCTATACTCCCGAAAAGATAGCAGTAAGCTTTATTAATTATTCAGCTCATTGTAATGAGACTTCATGGGGTGATCCTATTCTTTCCCAGTCGGCAGTTAATGCATTCACCAATGTTAATAAATATCCTTTAGCAATTGGTAACTGCTGCCTCGCTGCTGATTTTGGTTATTCTGAATGTATGGGTGAAACATGGCAAAGAGGTGTTAATAAAGGTTCAGTGGCTTATATAGGTTCGGCACCAAATTCTTATTGGTTTGAAGACTTTTACTGGGCTGTAGGTGCTTTTCCGCTTCAGGGAACAAATAATGGATACGTTCCTACTTATGATGAAACCACATGGGGCGGTTATGATGCTCCCTGGATGAGTGATTATGTTACAACCGGAGGCATTGTGTTTGTTGGAAATCTTGCAGTAACTGAGGTTCATATTCAGAGTTATCCAAGCCACTCAAGTCCGTTATATTACTGGCAGGCATATAATGTTTTGGGTGATCCATCACTGGTAGCCTATAATACTGAAGGAAGTACGAACACCGTAAGTCATATGCCTATTTTACCAATAGGGCTGAATACGTATGAAGTTACAGCACTTCCTGGTTCTTATGTTGGTATTTCAAAAGATGGAGTTTTACACGGGGCAGGATTGGTTGATGCGACAGGCACAATTATGCTTACCATTGATCCTGTTCTTTCATCAGGAATGGTTGATATTGTTGTTACCAAACCTCAGCATGTTCCCTATATGGTTCAGGTCCCTGCTGCAGCTTTGGTTGGGCCATATGTGGTTCTTGATTCATACACTATTAATGATGCAAGTGGAAATAATAACGGTTTAGCCGATTATGGCGAAAATATTGGTCTTAATGTTACATTGAAAAACGTTGGTGCAGATCCTTCTGCTGAGGTTGTAGCAACCATTACCGGTTCAGATCCGTATTTTACGCTTACAAGTGCTGCTTCAACAAGCTTTGGCGTAATTGCCAACGATGCAACAGCAACTGTAAATAATGCCTATGCTTTCTCAATTGCCGATTATGTTCCTGATCAGCACAAGGCTACATTTGTTCTTGAAATTACTGACGGAACTGATAACTGGACTTCAAATCTGCATATTACTGTTCAGGCTCCTGAGCTTACAATAGCAAACAATCTTACTATTAACGACACTCAGGGTGGAAATGGTAACGGACAGGCAGATCCGGGAGAAACAGTAGATCTTATTATTGCCACTACTAACGCTGGTCATAGTCAGGCAGCAAATCTTACAGGAGTTATTACATCTTCAAGCCCTTATGTTACTATAGATGTTGGGCAGATAAGCTTTGCAACCCTCGATCCGGATCAAACATCAAATGCTATATTTACAGTTACCATATCAGAGGACGCTCCCATTGGTACTCCGGTCTTATTTGATTATACTATTAGTGCCGGTGATTATATTGCAAGTAAGGAATTTATAGTTAAAGTTGGTCTTATCATCGAAGATTTTGAAACCGGTGATTTCTCATCATTTACATGGATGTCTGGTGGAAATCTGCCCTGGACAATTACCAATACCGGTGCATTTGAAGGTGCCTATGCTGCCAAGTCCGGTGCTATTACCCATAGTCAGTCATCTCTGCTAATTCTTGAATATGATGTTGGAGCTAATGATAGTATTTCATTCTATCGTAAAGTTTCTTCAGAAAATAATTATGATTTTCTTAAATTTTATATTAATAATACCGTAGTTGCTCAGTGGTCAGGTAACCAGGAGTGGAGTAGGGTTGCTTTTCCTGTAACTCAGGGATTTAAGGTTTTCAAATGGGAATATATGAAAGATGTGTCCGTTTCTTCAGGAAGCGACTGTGCGTGGATAGATTACATTATTTTCCCGACTCCTGCGGTTTGTCCTTCTCCAAGAAATCTTCAGGTTGTATCAACTTCTTCAAATTCAGCCCTATTAAACTGGACTCCTGGTGGTAGCGAGACCGAGTGGGATCTCATTTGGGGACCTAAAGGATTTAATCCATCTACATCCGGTACATTGATAACCAATATTACTGAAGTACCATATTTGCTCACAGGTTTGCAGGCTATAACACAGTATGATTTTTATGTAAGAGGTTATTGTGATGCTACAACCTTAAGTGCCTGGAACGGTCCTGTCACTCTTCAGACCCAATGCGATACATTTACTTTGCCGTTTACCGAAGCTTTTGGAGGTCCGTCAGTAAACTGTTGGACATTCCCTGATGGACAGGGTAACTGGGGCTTCGGTTCTTCATATACACCACCATCAGGTAGCGCACCCAATGCATATTTTGGCTGGAGTCCGTCAATAACCAATTATGATTATTCAATGGTAAGCCCTCTTTTCAGTGCTGTTGGCTTTACTGATATCAAGCTGGATTTTAAACTGTATATTAATAATTACAGTACTTCCACACTTGAACAGATGACAGTTGAATACAAAACTTTTGAAAGCACTGAATGGCTGTTGGTAGAGAATTTTACTAACAGCGGCGGTACAGCTTCATTTAATCGTACAAACCTTCCTCTTGATGGAGTTGCCGGACAACTATTCCAGGTGCGCTTCCGCGCTCATGGAGGAAATAGTTACAATATAAACGGATGGGGACTCGATGATGTAGTTGTTCACGGTACAGAAGCTCCTTCAGTATTGCCAGGCGATGCAAACTGTGATGGGATTGTGAATATTTTGGATGCCATAGCTATAGTTAATTTTATTGCTGGTTACGATCCACAACCTTTCTGTTTCGAAAATGCCGATGTTACTGAAGATGGAATAATAAATGTACTTGACGTTATTGGTACTGTTAATATTATAACTAATGGTAAAAAATCTTTAGGGTTTGAAATTAATTCTGCACCGGTTAATATATATATGAGTGATACAACAATAGAACTTGAAAGTGATGGAACACTCGCCGGACTGCAATTTGAAATTAGTGGTCTGAACACAGAAGACATAAGTTTACTGATGAAAGATTATGAGTTTATGACCACCATGAAAAATGGAAAGCTCATGGGTATGATCTTTAGTTTTGATAATACTCCTATACCTGCAGGCAGAATTAATCTCTTCAGTATAAATAATGAATCGGCAAAAGCTGAGTGGGGTTCGGTTATAGCTGGTAATCTTAATGCTGAAGAAGTAAGAGTAATTAAGTATCTGGCAGGTAGCAAAGATGTTTTTGCAGGTGAATTCCAACTAAATGCCTATCCAAATCCATCAAACGGGGCTACAACTATTTCAGCTTCGGCTCCTGTTTCTTCATGGGTTTCAATCAGGATTTTTGATATGCATGGTAAAGAAGTTTCGGTAGTTACTGAAAATGTATATGAAAGAGGTATTCAGCATTTTGTAACCAATGAAGGCAGAGCACTTAAATCGGGTATATATAATATTCAGTTAATTGCAAGCCCAATAGATATGCCGGGTGAAGTATACCGTAAAAACCTTAAACTTGTTATTAATTAATAATAAATCGTGCTAAGAATACTGAAAACAGGCCTGGATATTCCAAGCCTGTTTTCAGTATTATAGCCTTGCTTATTAGTTCAAAAATTTGCTATTCAATTAAAATTCAAAAAAAATAAAATAAAATCCGACAAAACATATATTTGTTTGTTATAACAGTTACAATGTTTTGTCATGTTACACTAATTAAATTAAAAAATGAAAAAGCAGTTTACTTTATTTGTGTTTCTAATGCTGTTGTCTGTAAGCGTTTTTAGCCAGAACTGGACAAAGATCAGTTCAGACAACCCGGTGCCGATTCAAAAACAATTAATTGAATCGTCAGATCAACGTATTGTTATTAAATTCAACCTTGAAGGGTTTTTTATGACACCTGTTGAAACTCCCCGCGGAACAGAATATCAGATTTCAGTACCCGACATGGTATTTATTAATGATAAATCAATGCCTGAATTACCTATGCACGGAGTTTCAGCCATCATCCCTGACCTTGCTCTTATGAATGTAAGGATATTAAGTTCAGACTATACTGATTTTACTGATATGGATATAGCTCCTTCAAAAGGCCATTATACCAGAAGTGAAGATCCTGAAAAAATTCCATTTACCTATGGTTACGCATATACTCAGGATGAATTTTATCCGAATGTTTTGTCAGAACTTCGCGAACCTTATATTTTCAGAGACTATCGCGGTCAGACACTTGTAGTTTATCCAATAAGCTATAACCCGGTTCAAAGAATCCTTAGAGTATATCATGATATCACATTTGAAATTTATAATGATGGTATCGGTGGGGCGAACCAGTATATACGTGATGGTGTTGCTGACAGAATGGTACGTGAATTTAAAGAAATTTATAATTCTCACTTTATAAATGTTTCACAAACCAGATATCCTATACTTGAAGAAGAAGGAGACTTACTTATTATTTGCCATGGACCATGGGTGGATGCTGTTCAGCCACTGGTAGAATGGAAAAAAACAATAGGAAGACATACAGAAATTGTTGATGTGTCCACTATTGGCACAACGTCTACGGCTATCAAGGCTTTTGTTACCAATTATTATAATACCAATGGACTTACCCATTTGCTGCTTGTTGGCGACCACCAGCACGTTCCAAGCCATCCAATGTCAGGAGGATATTCCGATAGTTTTTACGGCTATATTCTTGGCAACGACTCCTATAGTGAAGTGTTTGTGGGAAGATTCTCTGCTGAATCATTATTGGATGTTCAGACTCAGGTTCAAAGAACAATTCATTATGAAAGAGATATCAACGAATCTGATACATGGCTTAGTACCGGTATAGGTATTGCCAGAAACGAAGGTGCCGGAGGTGGACATAACGGCGGAGAAGCTGATTACGTACATATGGATTTTATACGCGACAGTCTTTTAAATTATACATACAACACAGTTTATCGTGAATATGATGGTAACGTTCCCGGTGTTCCCAATACTAATGCTGCTCAGATTTCCCAAAGAATTAACGAAGGTGCCAGCATTATTAATTATTGTAACCATGGTTCAATGACGAGCTGGAGTGTTGCTAATTATAATACAACTCATGTAAGTCAGTTAACCAACGTTGGTAAACTTCCTTACATTTGGGCTGTAGCCTGCGATAATGGCCAGTTCACAGCAGGCACATGCTTTGCTGAAGTATGGATGCGCTCACGTCATAGTACTACAGGAGATCCTGTTGGTGCTATAGCAACAATGATGTCATGGGTTTCACAGCTTTGGCAGCCACCTATGACAGGACAGGACGAAATGGTTACTATTTTGGTGGAAAAGAGAAATCATATTAAGCGAACAATGGGTGGCGTTTCGATTAACGGTAGTGCTAAAATGATAGAAGCTCACGGTTCTTCAGGTCAGTCAACGCATGATACATGGATACTTTTTGGCGATCCGAGTCTTACGCTTCGCACTGCTAATCCTACCGTAATCAATGCTACTCATATGCCTACATTGTTCTTGGGCTCAACTGAGTTTACTGTGAATGCAGATGCTGAAGATGCAATTGTATCACTTACAATTGATGGTGAAATACTTGGTACAGCATACGTTGATAATGGCTCTGCAACTGTTCAGTTCCCCACAGTTACTACTCCTGGTGTCATGACAGTCGCTGTTTTTGGATATAACAGAGTAGTCTATTTACAGGAAGTTGAAGTTATTCCTGCTTCAGGTCCGTATTTGGTGTACAGTTCAAGCATAATTGATGATGCCATTGGTGGAAATGGTGATGGACAGATTGATTTTGGTGAATCTATTGTTATGGGTGTTGAACTCAAAAATATTGGTATTGAACAAGGTGCAAATCTTGTAGTAAACCTTACTTCAACTTCACCTTATGTTACTATTACTGATGGCGTTGAAAATTACGGTAATATTCTGCCCGATCAGCTTATGATGATAGAAGATGCTTTTGCATTTACTGTTGCTGACAATGTTCCCAATAATACTGCAATTCAGTTTGATCTCCAGATTACTGATGGTCAGGAAACCTGGACTTCGGCATTCAGTAAAACAGCTTACGCTCCTCAGTTTACAATTGGCAATATGACAATTATGGATCCTACAGGGAACAGTAATGGTCAGGTAGATCCGGGAGAGACTGTTGATGTGAAGATCCCAACTACCAATTCAGGAAATAGTCTAGCAACTGACCTTCAGGCTATTCTTACCTGTACCAGTCCTTATGTAACGGTAAACGTTGGAAATGCTACCATAGCTTCACTTGAACCAGATCAGACATCAGATGCTGTTTTTACAATCTCAGTTGATGAGAGTACTCCAATTGGAACACCAATTAGTCTGGAATTTGAAATTACCTCAGGAGAATATTCAGGTTCCAAAACTTTTATTACACAGGTGGGGTTGATATTTGAAGATTTTGAAAGCGGTGACTTTTCATTATTCCCCTGGGCAAATGGTGGCAATCTGCCATGGACTATTACAAGTTCTGATCCATATCAGGGTACTTATTCTGCAAAATCTGGAGCTATAAATCATAGTCAATCATCACAACTTATACTTGATTATGATGTTGGTACAAATGATTCGATTTCTTTTTACCGTAAAGTTTCATCTGAAAATAATTATGATCACCTTAAATTCTATATCAATGATCAGGTAGTGGGTCAGTGGTCTGGCACTGTTCCATGGGGTAGAGTGGTATTTCCGGTTACAGCCGGTGTTAAAACCTTTAAATGGGAATATGCAAAAGATATTTCTGTATCAAGTGGTTTGGATTGTGCCTGGATTGATTATATAGTTTTCCCACCACCCTCGCCATGTCCATCGCCTGTTAACTTACATGTGACAGCAGTTACTGCAAATTCAGCTACTCTTAACTGGACACCCGGCGGAGGTGAAAGTTCATGGGATATAAAATGGGGTGCTGCCGGTTTTGATCCAAACACTGGAGGAACTCTGGTTGAGAATCTTAATACTACAAGTTACAACCTCACAGGACTTACTTCGGTCACATCATATGATTTTTATGTCAGATCGATATGTGTCAGGGATATGAGTAGTGCCTGGAATGGTCCTGCAAATTTCACAACCTTATGTGATATTTTCAGTCTTCCTTATTTTGAGCCATTTGGAACTCCTACCGTTAGTTGCTGGTCATTCCCTGAGGGGCAGGGCAACTGGGATTTTGGTTCATCATATACGCCACCATCAGCCTCTGCACCCAATGCATATTTTGGATGGACTCCTTCAATTACAAATTACTCACACCCGTTTACAAGCCCATTATTCAATGGTGTTAATTTTAGCGAAATAAAACTCGATTTCAAATTATACATTAATAATTTCAGTACATCTACTGTAGAGCAAATGGCTGTTGAATACAAAACCCTTGAGCAGACTCAATGGACATTACTGGAGAATTTCAACAATAGCGGAGGAACCGCTGAATTTGTACGTGTTAATAAGGTGCTTACCGGAATGGCTGGACAGGAATTTCAGGTTCGTTTCCGTGCTTATGGAGCAAACAGTTATAATATCAACGGATGGGGATTGGATGAAATCAAAGTTCATGGAGAAGAACTACCAGACATATTACCCGGTGATTCAAATTGTGACGGAGTTGTAAGTATTCTTGATGTTATTGTTACTGTTAATTATGCAGCAGGTTTGAATCCTGAACCTTTCTGTTTTGAAAATGCAGATATAAATAATGATGATATAATAAATGTGCTTGATGTCATAGGAACTGTTAATATTGTGCTTAGAGGAACCAAGTCAGCAGGTATTGAGCTGAATTCAGAATCTGCTCATTTATTTATGAACAGTAATAATATTACAATTCAAAGCGACGGAACCCTTGCAGGTATTCAGTTTGAAATTCTGGGTATGGATCAGCCAGTTCTCGATCTTGCTCTGGAAGGCTTTGAAATGTTTACCAATATTGAGGACAATAAGCTCATAGGAATTATTTTTAGTATGGATAATAAACCCATACCGGCAGGAGAAATTGCATTGCTATATATAAATAAGGAGTATGACAATCTGAAGTGGGGTGATGTTGTTGCCGGAAACCTGAATGCCGACGAAGTGAAAGTCATAAGGCATAATAACGGACATATTGATATAAGTAACGCTGATTTCGAGTTACGTGCGTTTCCAAATCCTTCACATGGAGAGTTTGTTATTGAAACTGAATTGCCTTTAGTATCAAATGTTCAGATCAGAATCCTTAATATGATGGGAGTTGAAACAATGGTGTTGTATAATGGCTTTATGCAGAATGGGGCTCATAGATTTGTGATTAATGAAAGCAATAAATTAAGCCCTGGAGTTTATTTCCTCCAATACAACGCAACACCTGTTAATTCATCCGGGTCAGTTATAAATAAATATCAGCGTTTAATAATTAATTAATTCTTGTCATGCCGGGTTTTTGTGCCCGGCATGACTTTTTCTCAAATCATTTTTTAAATAATTTAATTTTAGCATGAAAAAAGTATTTTCACTCGTCTTTTTGCTGTTTTGTACTTTGTACATTACAGCACAGGAACCCCAGTCAATAAATCCAATAACCAAGGAGCTGCAATATGAAATGCAGCAGACTGCTGAGAACGATCTTTTCAGGATAAACATCCGGATGAAAGATCAATATGATGTAGAATCATTATTAAATCTGCGTCATTCACTTAAACCCAGTGAACTTCGTGACTACGTTGTAAATGAACTTAAAAGTTTTACAGAAATAAATCAACAAGGAATTCTGTCTGAACTTAATTATTACTCCCGCAGCGGAGAAGTAAACGAAATACGATCACTCTGGATTGTAAATGTTATAAACTGTTATGCTACTTCGGAAGTAATTGAACAGCTTGCCACCCGACCTGATGTTGCTCGAATTGATATTGATGAAGAGAGAATGTTGATTAATCCTGAATACGGTATTACTCAGGATGGTAGCAATGGATCAAAAGAAATAACTTATAATGTTCTGAAGGTCAATGCACCTGCAGTTTGGGATCTTGGATTTACCGGACAAGACATTGTTGTTGGCGTGCTTGACACAGGAGTTCGTTATACACATAATGATTTGAGTGGAAATATGTGGACACATCCTGATTATCCTTACCATGGCTGGAATTTTATCAATAATTCCAATAACCCTAATGATGATCATGGACATGGAACTCACTGTGCAGGAACCATAGCCGGAAACGGAGCTTCGGGTTCACAAACCGGAATAGCTCCCGATGCAAAGATCATGGCTCTAAAAATCTTGAACAGCAGTGGAAGTGGGACTGAATCAGGGGTATGGGATGGTATTCAGTTTGCAGTTGAAAATGGTGCTAACGTTTTAAGCATGTCCATTGGGTGGCTTCATGCCTGGGGTCCTGATAGGCAGGCATGGCGCACTACAATGTCCAATACTTTGGCTGCCGGAGTTATTGCCTCAGTAGCAGCGGGCAATGAAGGTGATGAGCAATATTCATATCCTATTCCGGATAATATTCGTACTCCCGGTGATTGTCCTCCACCCTGGTTACATCCTGACCAAACCCTTGAAGGAGGAATTTCTGCTGTAGTTAGTGTTGGAGCTACAAACAGCAGTGATGTAATAGCAGGCTTTTCAGGTCGCGGTCCCGTTACCTGGCAATCAATTGCACCTTTTAATGACTATCCTTATAATCCGGGTATTGGGCTTATTCGTCCTGACGTTGTTGCACCCGGTGTTGATGTTAAATCTTTGTCATACTCAAGCAATACGAGCTATACAACCATGAGTGGTACATCAATGGCTACTCCGTGTGTAGCTGGTGTCATGGCCCTGATGATTTCAAAAAATGATAATCTTACTCCTGATGTTATTTCACAAATTCTTGAAGAGACAGCATTGAAACTTTCTCCTACCAAAAATAATACTACTGGTTCAGGACGTGTGAACGCTCTAGCAGCTATTCAGGCTACTTCCTTCCCGGGTCCTGTTTATGCTTCTCATTCATTGAATGATATTGCGGGAAATAATAATGGTTTGATTAATCCATCAGAATTTATTGAGGCAAATATTGCACTTCAAAATAATACTGAAGACACCTATAATAATATTAATGCAATATTTACAACAGATTCACCCTATATTACGATAGTGGATGGTCAACAATACTATGGTACCTTCAATCCCGGAGATACAATTGAGATTGCTAGTGCATTTACATTTCAGGTAGCTGATGATATACCCGGTGGTCATGAAATACGCTTTTTCATTGAAGCCACTGATGGTGACGAATCATGGCAAAGCTATTTTAATGTTTCGGCTTATGCACCTAACCTTACATCAGGTAATATGATAGTGTATGATCCGCAGGGTAATTCCAACGGTAATCTTGACCCGGGCGAAAGTGCTACTTTGAAGATCCCTACACTAAACGTTGGACAGATTGATTCAGATCCTATAAATGTTACATTGTCAACAGAAAGTGAATATGTTACTATACTGAATGGATCTGCAAGCCTTGGAGTAATCCCGGCAGGTGGATCTACGATTGCTGAGTTTGATGTTGTGGTTACTGAGGATGCTCCTATTGGACATAGTGTTGCATTTATTTATACAATAACAGGAGGTGCATATACAACAGTTAAAACTTATTATCAGAAAATCGGAATTATATTTGAAGACTTTGAAACTGGTGATTTTGTAACTTTCCCCTGGTCTTTTGATGGTAATCAGCCATGGACTATTACAAGTGTTTCTCCATATGAAGGAACCTATTCAGCAAAATCAGGTGCCATTTCAAACAGCCAGTCATCAGAATTGATTCTTGAATACGATGTTGGTGTAGATGATTCTATATCATTTTATTACAAGGTTTCGTCAGAGGCCAATTACGATTTCCTGAAATTTTATATCAATAATCAAGTGGTTGGGCAGTGGGCTGGTAATGTCCCCTGGACAAGAGCTGTATTCCCAGTTACAGGAGGCTTGAAAGTGTTTAAATGGCAATATGTTAAAGACGTTTCAGTAGCAGGCGGCGAAGATTGCGCATGGCTTGATTATATTGTTTTTCCTGCTTTGGCTTCATGCCCGAGCCCTAAAAATCTTCATGCTACTTCAATTACTGCCACCAGTGCTATATTAAACTGGATTCAGGGTGGTACAGAATCAACATGGGATGTTATTTGGGGAGCTGCTGGTTTTAATCCTAATAATGCAGGAACCTTAATCCCGGATCTTACCTCAACTTCTTATGAGCTTACAGGTTTGACCGCAGTTACAGAATACGATTTTTATGTTAGAGCTCATTGTAGTGATTCGGATGTAAGTGCATGGAATGGTCCGAAAAGCTTTACAACCCTGTGTGATATCTTCTCATTACCTTATCTCGAACCATTCGGAACACCTACAGTAAGTTGTTGGTCATTCCCTGAAGGACAAGGTAACTGGAATTTTGGTTCCTCATATACTCCACCATCAGGTTCTGCACCTAACGCATATTTTGGCTGGAGCCCTTCAATAACCAATTATTCACATTCATTGACAAGTCCTTTGTTCAATGGGGTTGGTTTTAGTGAAATAAAACTTGATTTTAAACTATATATTAATAATTTCAGTACTTCTACTTTGGAGCAAATGGCTGTTGAGTATAAAACTCTGGCTCAGACAGAATGGACTTTGCTGGAAAATTTCTCCAATAGCGGTGGCACTGTTCAGTTTGTTAGAGTAAATCAGGTTCTTGAAGAAATGGCAGGTCAGCAATTCCAGATACGTTTCCGTGCCTATGGTGCAAATAGCTATAATATTAATGGATGGGGGCTGGACGATATTCATGTTCACGGCGAGGAACTACCATCAATATTACCGGGTGACGCTAACTGTGATGGAGTTGTAAATATGCTTGACGGAATAACTATAGTGAATTTTGTAACCGGAGAAGATCCTCAGCCGTTCTGTTTTGAAAATGCCGATGTTAATGAAGATGGAGTGGTGAATTTGCTTGATTTTATTGGTACTGTTAACATTATTATAACTGGAAAAAAATCATCAGGAGTTGAGATTAATTCATCTACAGCTAATCTGTACTTGAATCGCTATGGAATTGAGCTGGAAAGTGATGGTACTTTAGCAGGAATCCAGATAGAACTTGAAGGAGCCAATATAAATGATCTGAGTTTCCTGTTAAGCGGATTTGAATTTGCTTCAAACGTTGTAAACAATAAGCTGATAGGTATTATTTTCAGTTTTGATAATACTCCTATACCTGCCGGTAAGATCAATCTGTTCAGATTTAGCAATGAAGATAATAAATATGATTTTGGTGAAGTTATTGCGGGCAATCTGAATGCAGAAGAAGTAAAGGTTATAAAGCACCAGTATGGTAGTTTACTGGTAAATGATGCTGATTTTAATTTATCGGCTTTTCCTAATCCTTCAAAAGGACAAATGACTGTTGAAGTCAGCCTTGCTTATACCGCTGATGCCCAAGTGACAATTCTTGATATTACAGGTCGTGAAATCAATCAATTACATAAAGGTGTTCTTGAACAAGGTGTACACAGGTTTGACCTGAAAAGTGATAAAATACTTTCGTCAGGAATTTATTTTCTCCAGATGAATATTACGCCAAATAGTAGTGCTGAAGGGCTATTTACAAAACGTATTAAATTAATAGTCACTGATTAAAGAAAAAAGCCTGCTGATTAAAATCCAGCAGGCTTTTTTTTAATTAATTATTTTATCTTTGCACGGAATTATTTTTATTATCAGTCCTCCCAATTGTTAAACCAAAAACAGAAAAAATGAAAAAATTTGTTACCCTTTTGGCCACATTACTTGTGTTTCAACTAATGGATGCACAGGTTTACATTTCACAAGAGTTTACTGGCGCCATTTGGCCCCCGATAGGCTGGTCAGTTATCAATCAAACCGGTAACTGGGCAAGATCACAAACAGCCAATGCCGGTGGTGTTGCTCCTGAAGCAAGATTTAAAAGCGCACCGGTTTTTACAGGCAGGTCAACTCTTGTTTCTCCTACAGTTAATCTCACGGGTGTTACTCATGTTCTTGCAAAATTCAGATTGATGGTTGATCACAACAGTGGTCCTTATACTGTTGGAATGGCGACCAGATCTGGAGGGGCTGGTGGTACATGGAATACTGTTTGGTATCAGGAAGCTACTTCGGACATTCCAGCTCAGGAAGTATTAGTGGTTATAAATAATAGTGATGTTGGAACCACAAACTTCCAGGTGGGCTTTTTCTTTGAAGGAAATAGTTCCAATATTAATTTTTGGTACCTTGATGCTATATCTGTTTCATATTTTGAACCAGTGAATCTTGATGCTGCACTAATCGCAATTGATGTACCTGATATGATTGTTGGCGAACAGCCAGTAATTGGTAAAATATTTAACCTTGGAAGCACCACTATCAATTCTGTTGAAGTAAAATGGCAACTCAATGAGGGTGAAATCAATACCACTAACTTTACTGGTTTGGACCTTACAACTGGTGGTTTATTTAATTTTACCTGTGATCAGAATATTAATGTTGATCCGGGCAGTTATTTACTTAAAGTGTGGATCTCTAAAGTAAACGGACAGATTGGTGATGATAATCCAAATAATGATATGCTCCAAAAGAATATTAGTGTTCTTGTGGCATTAATTCAGAGAACACCATTGTTTGAAGAATTTACAAGTTCTACCTGTGGTCCGTGTGCGACATTTAATAATACTGTATTCAATCCATTTATAAATCAATACGGAGACAATATAGCTTTGATAAAATATCAGATGAATTGGCCTGGTTCGGGCGACCCGTATTATACTGCAGAAGGAGGAGTCAGAAGAACTTATTATGGTGTTAATGCCGTTCCAATGTTGTATGTTGAAGGTGCAAATGTTGGTACAAGTCAGGGCGCTGTTATGAATGCATACACAACTGCAATGAACGATCTTGCTTTTATGGAAATCAGTTCTCAGCATATTATAGATGGGTATGATATTACTATTCAGGCTGAGATAACTCCTTATGTTTCTGAGGAAAACGTTAGAGCACATGTTGTTGTTATTGAAAAGCTTACAACCGGTAATGTTGGAGGCAATGGAGAAACCTCTTTTAAACATGTAATGATGAAGATGTTACCGGATGCTAATGGTGCACTGGTGGATCTTGTATCTGGTATTCCATTTACGCTTGATTATACCTATAATATGGCAAGTACTTACGTTGAAGAAATGGATGATTTGGCTGTAGTAGTTTTTGTTCAAAAAAATGATAAATCCATTTTTCAGTCAGCCTATTCTGAGGAAGTAAGCAGTTTTGTAACCCTTGGTGATTCTAATTGCGATGGTGTTGTTAATATTGTTGATGTTGTAACTACAGTAAATTATTTGATTGGCAATAATCCTCAGCCTTTCTGTTTTGATAACGCTGATATAAATGGTGATGGAATAATTAATGTTATTGATGCGGTGGGAACTATCAATATTATTATTGGCGGAACCAAATCTTCTAATATTCCTATAAAATCAATGCCGGCTCATTTCTATATTAATAATAAGGGAGTTGAACTGCAGAGCGATGGAACTATGGCCGGTTTACAATTTGAGCTTGAAGGTGTTCGTACCGATGATATTCAATTTATGCTAGAGGGTTATGAGTTTTCAGCAGCAGAAAATAATGGTAAACTCACAGGTGTTGTTTATAGTTTTGATAATACTCCGATTCCTTCAGGTAGAATTGAATTATTCCGGTTTGTACAGGAACTGAAAGAAGTTAAAGTAGGCGAATTAGTTGCTGCAAATGTTAATGCAAATGAAATAAAAGTTGTAAAGCATCAGGAAGGTAACAATACTTTACTTTCTGAAAATTACACAGTTAATCTTTTCCCCAATCCTGCTCAGAGAGAATTTTCAGTTGACATGTTCATCCCCGTTGCTTCATTAACAACAGTAAAACTGTATGATTATACTGGTAAAGAAGTAAAAGAACTGTATAACGGCATATTGCCGGAAGGAAATCGTCGTTTCGATGCATCATTGCAGGAAGATATCAAGGCAGGCGTATATTTTCTACAGGTAAAATCTACACCGGTTGATTCAGGCGAATCTACAGTAATGCATAATCTGAAACTGGTTGTTGCAAAATAAATATTTTATTACTGTCCTTGTCGGTAACTTTTCTGGCAAGGACAGTTTTTTGATTTCAAGACACCAGCTTTTCTCATCCTTTCATTATAAAGATATTATTTAAATTACTGTATGAAACGAATTCTAACCTTTATTTTCATTCTGTTTGTTTTTCAAGCGGTTACTGGTCAAACTGTCTTGAATGAAGATTTTTCCGGTACTGCATGGCCTCCAACAGGTTGGTCAATAATTAATCAATCTTCGAATTGGGCACGTTCACAATCAAATAATGCCGGAGGAACTGCTCCGGAAGCCCGTATGAGCTGGTCACCTCAATTTAATGGTGTAACACGTCTTATTTCTCCGGAATTGAACCTTGTTGGAAAAACTAAGGTGATTGTGAACTTCCGGCACAATGTTGATCATTATTCTGCTAATTTTCAAATTGGATTAGCAACACGCTCGGGTGGTGCCCTTGGCATCTGGAATAATATCTGGACACAAACAGTAAACACTACTGTTATGGCAGAACAGAAAATATTTGTAGTTGAGAATTCTGATGTTAATACTTCTGATTTTCAGATTTGTTTGTTTTTTAACGGTAATAGCTATAATATAAATTATTGGTACATTGATAATGTTGAGATAAGCCTTGTTAATGAGCTTGATGCTGCCATGGGTTCAATCAGTGTACCTGATGTATTTGCTGGTCCTCAAACTGTGTCAGGTACAGTAAATAATCTTGGATCTACCAGCATCACCTCTATGAATATTAATTGGCAGATTAATGAAGGTGATATTAATACTACTTCATTTTTGGGACTAGATATACCAACCGCAGGATCAGTTGATTTTACATGCGAACAGCAAATTGATTTAGATCCCGGAACTTATCAGTTAATAGTATGGGTTTCGGATATTAATGGCTTTGTTGGTGATGATGTGCCTGACAATGATACTATTATAAAAACAATTACAATAGTTGATCAGGCAAGTATTAAAAAACCACTATTCGAAGAGTTTACCAGTTCAACCTGTGGGCCTTGTGCTTCATTTAATAATTCTGTAATGAATCCGTTTTACAATCAATACGGGCAGAATTTCACATTGATAAAATATCAGATGAACTGGCCTGGATCCGGAGATCCTTATTATACAGCCGAGGCCGGAGTTCGCAGGACATTCTATGGAGTAAATGCTGTTCCTATGTTGTTTGTTGAAGGAGCAGATGTACAGACTGGTATGGGTGCTGTTACAGCAGCCTACAATAATGCCATTAGTTCACCGGCATTTGTAGAAATTAATTCCCAGCATTTAATTGAAAATTATGATATAACTATAAAAGCAACCATAACAGCTCATGTTAATATAAACAACGCCATTGTTCATATGGTCGTAGTTGAGAAAACTACAGTAAATAACGTTGGTGGTAATGGCGAGACATCATTTAAGCATGTTATGATGAAAATGTTGCCTAATGCTACCGGGACTGTTGCGAATTTAATTGCAGGAGAACCATATACATTACAATATAGCCGTAATTTGGCCAATACATATGTTGAAGAAATGGACGACTTAGCTGTGGTTGTCTTTGTTCAGAATAATGCAAATAAATCAGTTTATCAGTCAGCATATTCCGAGGAGGTGACAAGCTTTGGCCTGCCTGGTGATTCTAATTGCGATGATTTAGTTAATGTACTTGATGTGGTAAACACTGTTAACTATATTTTGGGCGCTGAACCTGAGCCTTTCTGTTTTGAAAATGCCGATGTAAATGCTGATGGAGTTATAAATGTGGTAGATGTTGTTGCCACTGTAAATATAATAATTACCGGAAATAAATCAGCTAATATTCCTATTAAATCAAAACCGGCATTTTTAAATATTGATAATGATAAAATCAGTTTATTAAGTGATGGAACTCTTGCAGGATTGCAATTTGAACTGGAAGGGGTGAAAAAAGATGATATCACTTTTGTCCAGGAAGGTTATGAATGTGAAATGGCTGAAAATAACGGAAAGTTAACAGTTGTTGTTTTTAGTTTTATTAATAAACCACTTCCTTCAGGCAATATTGATTTGGTTACATTCAAACGAAAGATTGAAAGTGTCGTCTGGGGAGAAGCTATTGCGGCGAATCTCAATGCAAATGAGGTTAAAGTAATAAGACAGCAAAACAATCAAACAAGCAATCTTAATGATTTCTTTAAAGAAAACATATTCCCCAATCCTTCATCAGGTAATATTGATATTGAAATAAATCTGAAGCATGAAGCTGAGGTTCAGATTAAACTAACAGATAAAACGGGAAGAGAATTAACTGCTTTTAATAAGGTAGTCTGGTCTGCGGGCAATTATACGGTGAAAATTAATGAGCATAATAATTTATCATCAGGGATTTATTTTATTAATTTTTTGGTTGTTCCAACAGGTTCATATACTCCTTTTAGCAAGGCGGCTAAAGTTATGATTGTTCATTAATTTGTGAAAAAGTTTGAAAAATTATATTATTATGATAAAAATTTTATGTTTTTTTATCGCCAGTAGTTAAAAAAGTATTATTTTTGGTCGCTATATTTTGCATGATTTGTACGCTAAAGGCAGATTTTTATAAAAGCAAGTTCAAATAAAAATTGAGTTTGATTGGTAATCAGCGTTTTAAGCATTTACTTAAATTATAAATATTCATATTAAAATTATTTACAAAGGTTAAATCAAAAAAAAAACACCATGATTAGAAAATTAGTACTTTTGATTACCCTCCTTTCAATGCAGGGGATGTTTGCTGTTTATGCTGGCAACAACATTATGCAGCTTAATGATGTTACAGCTCAGGCGGGCGAAAACATCACTCTTGGTCTTGAAGTTTTAAACGAAGATCAGTTCGTTGCATTTCAGGTAGATATTCCATTACCTGAAGGTTTTGGTTACGTGGATGAATCTATTGTTCCTAATCCTACGCGTTCTACCAACCATCAGGCTATGGCAAATGTATTACCCAATACCAATATCTTTAGGGCAATTGGGTTTTCTTTAACAAATGCAGCTTATCTTGGTAACTCAGGAGCTATTGTATTCTTTGATTTTACAACACCCCAAACCTCAGGTACCTTTGATCTTGAACTTCAGGATGCTATTCTGGGGAATATTGAGGGAGTGAATATCCTTACAGATACAAGCAATGGTTCTGTTACTTTAATAGGAACTTCCTATGATGTTAATTTCATTGTAAGTGACCCAGACCAAAATCCTGTTGCAGGAGCTACTGTAACACTTGGTACTGTTACAAACCCTGAAGGCAACTATACATTCACTGACGTAGATCCGGGCACTTATGAATGGGAAGTAGTAAAAGAAGGAAATGGTACAGCTAATGGAAGTGTTACAGTTATTGATCAGGATGTTGACGTTAATGTGACTTTGATTCCAGTGGTAACCAATAATATTATGATGGTTCTGGATGCTACTGGCGAAGCTGGAGATGATATTATTATTGATCTGGAAATTGTTAATGATGATAGTTTTGTGGGCTTCCAGTTTGACATACCATTACCAGAAGGCTTTGGTTATGTGGATGGTTCAATAGAACTAGATCCTGATCGTAAAGTTGATCATCAAATTGATGCTAATGTTTTACCAAATACTAACATCTTTCGTGGATTGTCATTTTCATTGACAAATTCTGCTTATAATGGAAATTCCGGAGTTATTGCATCATTTACTTTTACAACACCTGATGTTGCCGGTGCTTATTCACTGAATCTTGAAAATGCAATTATCGGCAATATTCAGGGAGAGAATATACTTACAGGAACTATTGATGGTACATTAACTCTTGAAGAAGGAACCGCACCCGATGAAAATATTATGATAGTTTATGATACTACAGCAGAAATAGGCGAAGATGTTACAATTGAACTGGAAATCATTAATGATGGTGAGTTTGTTGGTTTTGCGCATGATATTTCTATGCCAGATGAAATGGATTTCTTGTCAGGCGTATTAAATCCTGCTCGTATCACTGATCATGTTATAGAGGCAGGATATTATATAAATACTAATATCTTCAAAGTAATAGCTTATTCACCCAATAATGAGTTTTTCCTTGGAAATTCCGATGTTATTGCAACTTATACTTTTTTAACTCCTGACATACCTGGTGTTTATCCATTAATATTGGAAGAATATATTATTGCTGATGAAAATTATGAGAATATAATTACCGGTACAGTTAATGGCACCCTTACTATAACAGCCCCAACTAGCTTTACTGTTACATTTATTGTAGAAGATGAAAATCAGGTAGCTATTCCTGATGCAACAGTAACCTTAGGAGCTATTACAAATCCTGCAGGTAATTATGTGTTCCCGAATACTGATATTGGTACTTATGATTGGGAAGTAGTAAAAGAGGGATATGTTACAGCTAATGGAAATGTTGAAGTTGTTGATCAGAATATTAGTGTAAATGTAACATTGAGTGAAATACCTCATGAAAACATTATGAAAGTTTTGGATGTTACAGCTAATTCTGGTACTGATGTAGTTATTGAAATGGAAGTTATTAACGAAGATGAATTCTGTGCTTTCCAGTTTGATATTCCATTACCCGAAGGTTTTGGATATGTTCAGGAATCAATAGAATTGAATTCTGCACGTATTACCAACCATCAGGCTATGGCAAACGTATTGCCCAATACCAATATTTTCAGAGCAGTAGCTTTCTCACTGACTAATGCAAATTTCATTGGTAATGATGGAGTGCTAACCTATTTTACATTTGCTACTCCGAATGTACCGGGTAATTATTTTTTAAATATTGAAAATGCCATTTTGGGTACTATTGATGGGGTAAATATTTTAAGTGAAGTTATAGGTGGAACTGTGACCTTAGAAGGAACTGCTCCGGGTGAAAATATAATGAAGATTCTGGATGTTACAGCTGATGTAGGAAGTGACATCAATATTGATCTGGAAATACTGAATGATGATCAATTTGTTGGTTTTCAGTTGGATGTACCTATGCCTGAGGGATTTGATTATGTGACAGGTTCAGTGGCTTTAAACCCTACTCGTATTACTGACCATCAGATTTTGGCAAATATTTTGGCAAACACTAATATTTTCCGTGTATTGTCATATTCAACAACAAATGCAGCTTATCTCGGTAATTCAGGAATAATAGCATCATTTACTTTTTCAACACCTGATATTGCAGGAGTTTATCCTTTAGACATTGAAAATGCAATTATTGGAGATGCTCAGGGAGATAATATTCTTACCGGAACAGTTGATGGTATGGTTACTTTGGAAGAAGTAATTATTCCCACCGGCAATGTAATGAAACTGCATGATGTTACAGCTGCTGCAGGCGATAATATTGACCTTGACCTGGAAATACTGAATGACGATGAATTTGTTGGCTTCCAGCATGATATTCCTTTACCAGAAGGTTTTGGTTTTGTTGACGGTTCAGAAGTATTGAATCCTGCACGTGCTGCAGATCATCAGATAATGGCTAATGTTTTACCAAACACCAACATATTCAGAGCACTTTCATTCTCATTGACAAATAGCATATTCCTTGGTAATTCTGGAATTATTGCTACATATACATTTACTACACCAATCACAGCAGGTGTATATAATATGAATCTCGAAGATGCTATTATTGGTGATAATAATGCACAAAATATTATTACAGATGTTATTAATGGCACTGTAACTCTTACCGCCCTACCAGGATTTACAGTTACATTTGACATTAAAGATCAGAATCAGCAGCCAATAGCTGGTGCAACCGTAACTTTAGGAGCTGTTACCAATCCTGCTGGCAATTATATATTCCCGAACATTGCTCCGGGCACCTATAATTGGACAGTAGTCAAATCCGGCTATGAAACCGTAACCGGAGTTGTTGATGTTATTGACGGTGACATAACCGTTCCAGTAACAATGACTGCGATTCAGTTAACCGGAAATATAATGAAGATTCTTGATGTAACCGCAGAAGCAGGAGATGATGTCGTTATTGAAATTGAAGTTCTCAACGAAGATGAATTCTGCGCCTTCCAGTTTGATATTCCATTACCAGAAGGCTTTGGTTATGTTCAGGAATCCATAGGTCTGAATCCTGCTCGTATTACCAACCATCAGGCTATGGCAAATGTATTACCTAATACCAACATCTTCAGGGCAGTTGCCTTCTCAATGACCAATGCCAACTTCCTTGGTAACGATGGAGTTTTGACATTCTTTACATTCACTACACCAGAAGTACCGGGAGTATATACCTTGAACATTAATGAAGATGCCATTCTTGGAAACATTGATGGAGAGAATATACTTGATGAAACAATCGGTGGTGCAGTTAATCTTGAAGGTCCTGTAGAAGATAATATAATGGAGGTTCTTGATGTAATCGCAGAAATCGGTGATGACGTTATTATTGAAGTAGAAGTTGACAATAAAGATGAGTTCTGTGCATTCCAGTTTGATATTCCATTACCAGAGGGCTTTGGTTATGTTCAGGAATCAATAGGTTTAAACCCTACACGTATTACTAATCATCAGGCTATGGCAAATGTGTTGCCCAACACCAATATTTTTAGGGCAGTTGCCTTCTCAATGACCAATGCAAGTTTCCTCGGTAATTCCGGAGTATTGACTTACTTCACTTTCACTACTCCTATGGTACCAGGAATCTATACTTTGAACATTGAAGATGCCATTCTTGGAAACATTGAGGGAGAGAATATTCTTGATGAAACCATCAGTGGTACAGTTACTCTTGAAGGAGAAGCGCCTGAAGGTAACGTTATGATATTGCATGATGTAACTGCTGTTGCAGGTGAGAATATGGAAATGGATCTTGAAATTACTAATCAGGATGCATTTGTTGGTTTCCAGCATGATATTCCTTTACCTGAAGGCTTTGGTTATGTAGAAGGTTCAGCAGTATTGAATCCCGCACGTATTACAAATCATCAGATTCAGGCTAATATATTGCCTAACACTAATATTTTCAGGTCAATTTCATTCTCGCTTACCAATGCTGCATATCTTGGTAATTCTGGAATTATTGCAACATATACATTTACTACACCAACTACAGCTGGCGTATATAACATGAATCTCGAAGACGCTATAATTGGTGATATTAATGCACAAAATATTATTACTGGTGTTATTAACGGAACTGTTACTCTTGATCCGATACAAGGATTCACAGTTACATTTGACATTAAAGATCAGAATCAGCAGCCAATAGCCGGTGCAACCGTAACTTTAGGAGCTGTTACCAATCCTGCTGGCAATTATATATTCCCGAACATTGCTCCGGGTACCTATAATTGGACAGTAGTCAAATCCGGCTATGAAACCGTAACCGGAGTTGTTGATGTTATTGACGGTGACATAACCGTTCCAGTAACAATGACTGCGATTCAGTTAACCGGAAATATAATGAAGGTTCTAGACGTAACTGCAGAAGCCGGAGATGATGTCGTTATTGAAATTGAAGTTATCAACGAAGATGAATTCTGTGCTTTCCAATTAGAAATTCCATTACCAGAAGGCTTTGGTTATGTTCAGGAATCAATAGGTTTGAACCCTGTCCGTATTACTAACCAACAGGCTATGGCCAATGTAGTGCCAAATACCAATATTTTCAGGGCAGTACCTTTCTCATTGACCAATGAGAGTTTCCTTGGTAATTCTGGAGTTTTGCCATTCTTTACATTCACTACACCAGAAGTACCAGGAGTATATACCTTGAGCATTACTGATGATGCCATTCTTGGAAACATTGAGGGAGAGAATATACTTGATGAAATCATTGGTGGTACAGTTACGCTTACAGAGCCTATTGAAGGTAATAT
>JAAYJT010000018.1 GCA_012522795.1 Bacteroidales bacterium
AATTGATTGAAATTGACACAGAAACGTTAATGGAAAAATTACTCTCTGATAATCAAAGTTTTATAAAATTGTCAAATTACAAAGCCCTATTGCAGGCAGGGTAAACAGAGCTTGCGAAAGTTAAATAAGGAATAAAACAATTCCTGTATCACAACTATTGCTGCTCCTGTGGTTTGCGGCAGTAATCGCAGTATATTCCTTTCGGACGACCAGAGTTTTCAAGGAACAGGCTCATAAATTCCATTGCCTTATCAACCATTAACACCGAGCCTGTAAAGAACGGAACACGCTGATGCAAACTTTTGGGCTTGATCTCAAGAATACGTTTGAAACCATCGGTAGCCTTGCCTCCGGCTTGCTCGGCTATAAAGCCCACCGGGTTACATTCATATAGCAAACGCAGTTTGCCATCAGGATTTTTCTCGGTACCCGGATATATGTATATTCCTCCACGGATCATATTGCGATGAAAATCGGCTACTAACGAACCTATATAACGTGTTGAATAAGGACGGTTTGTACTTTTGTCATGTTCCTGACAGTAATTAATATACTTCTTTACTCCTTCAGGAAAATAAATATAGTTAGCCTCATTTATTGAATACATAGCACCATATTCCGGAATTTTCATATCGGGATGCGACAACAGGAAAAGCCCTACTGAAGGGTCATAGGTAAAACCATTAACACCTTTTCCGGTAGTATAAACCAACATAGTAGAAGAACCATAGGTAATGTAACCAGCTGCATGTTGCTCTACTCCGGGTTGTAGCAAATCTTCAATTGTTGCCCTGGTGCCAACAGGTGAAATACGTTGATAAACTGAAAAAATACTTCCCACAGGCACATTGACTTCAATATTACTTGAGCCATCAAGGGGATCAATTGCAACCACGTATTTACCCTTCATTGAAAATTCATCATCGAAAATAACAGGTTCGTCAAGTTCTTCTGAAACAATTGCACAGCACTGCCCACCATTTTTCAATGCTTTGATAAAATGCTGATCGGCAAAAACATCCAGCTTTTTCTGAACCTCTCCCTGAACGTTGCTTTCACCCGATTCTCCAAGAATATCAGTAAGTCCGGCTTTGGTTAATTCACGGTTTACAATTTTTGCTGCAATAGTCAGGTCGTTGATAAGCTGGGTAAATTCACCGGTGGCATAAGGAATTTCACATTGTTTTTGATGTATGAACTCAATAAGTGTCTTCATAGTAATTGATGGTTTTAAAGCTGCAAAAATAAACAAACCTGATGATGTAATGCTTTTTCAGATCAGAACCGAAAAATAATTTGTGATTTACTTTAAAAAAGTTAGTGGAGATTATAATCCAGTAAATTATTCTTCTTTTTTGTTAAGGATTTCAGTTTGTATCCTGATTGATTCTTTATGAACCAGTTGCAAAATGTGAAGTAAAAAATCCCTGTTCATTCCATGTTTTCCGGCAGTTTCGAGCCTGCTGCTAATAAGCTCACGCCATCGCTCTATCTGCAGGATCGTAATATTATGATCACGTTTATATTCACCCATTTCATGAACTATTTTCATTCGTTTGGCCAATATTTCAATCAACTGAGTGTCAATAATATCAATTTTCAATCTAAGCTCTTCAAGAATATTACTGAATTCTGGGCTACTCTTCTCAATACGGATCGTGAGATCAATAAGAATCTTTGCCAGAGTTTCCGGAAGTATCTGCTGATTGCTGTCAGTAAGCGCCTTGTCAGGGTTATTATGAGTTTCAATCATTAGCCCGTCCATTTCAAGATCAAGGGCTTTTTGCGAAACTTCAGCAATCAGATAACGATTTCCGCAAATATGACTTGGATCGCAGAATATTGGCAAACCAGGCATCAGACGCATCAGTTCAATGGGGATTTCCCACCTCGGATTATTACGGTAAGGTCCTTCATCGAAACAATGAAATCCTCTATGCACAGCAGCAAGCTTAATGATGCCTGTCTGATAAAAGCGTTCCAAAGCGCCTAGCCAGAGTTTAAGATCGGGGTTAAGCGGATTTTTTACTAACACAGGTATATCAGTACCGGTAAGAACCTCAGCAAGTTCCTGTATCGAAAACGGATTTCCGGTTGTACGTGCGCCAATCCAAAGAATATCCATTCCATATTTTAAAGCCAGCTCAATATGAGCAGGTTTAGCAACTTCAACTGCAATTTTCAAACCTGTTTCCTGCTGAACCACCTGCATCCACTTTAAACCTTCCTCTCCCACCCCTTCAAATGCAGATGGACGGGTACGCGGTTTCCAGATACCCGCACGCATAGCTTTTACCTGAGGAATAAGAGCCAGTTGCCGCGCTATATCCAATACCTGTTCCCTGGATTCGGCACTGCACGGACCACTTATTACCGCGGGACGTTCATGATCGCCAAGCCATGAATTAAGAGGCTGTATGACATAGGTTTCGCTCATAAGCGACAAAATTACTCATTTAAAATTCCACTGTTATTAAATGACTTCAATAAAAATTATTCGTAAGCATCAAAACCATCATTAACCATCTTCTTATTATTGAACTCAAAACAGCAGTTAAGAACAGGCTTGACCCGGTATAAAATCTCATTAGGCTGATATCTGGCAAATGTGTTAGTTCAAGGTTTTGCTCTACAGAACAAACTTTATAGAATTTTGCAAATTGAGTTCAAATTTTCTGACAAGGCAAATCAGCTTATTCCATAAGCTCAAAACAATACAATTTCATCACAACTTCGAAACATCTTAGAAATCCATATCTTTGCAGCACTAAAAATTTCAAATTATTGAGTTATGGATATTTTCGAACGGCGTTTAAACAATTACGGACCTCTTGGAATATGGGCTGAGAAAGCTCATGGATATTATATGTTCCCAAAACTTGAAGGGGATATTTCAAACCGTATGGTTTTTCGGGGAAAAGAACGACTGGTCTGGAGCCTGAACAATTATCTGGGACTGGCAAATCATCCGGAAGTAAGAAAAGTTGATGCTGAAGCTGCTGCTAAATTTGGTCTGGCATATCCTATGGGTGCGAGAATGATGTCGGGTCAAACAGAATATCATGAAGAACTTGAAAAGCAACTTGCTGAATTTGTTGAAAAAGAAGATGCATATCTGCTGAATTATGGCTATCAGGGCATGGTTTCTATTATTGACTCACTTATTGACCGTAAGGATGTTGTGGTTTACGATTCTGAATCGCATGCCTGTATTATTGACGGTTTAAGAATGCACATTGGAAAAAGATTTGTATTTCAGCATAACGATATTGAGAACTTTGAAAAACAATTGAATCATGCTAAAAAAGTAAGTGAACAAACCGGAGGTGGTATTTTGGTAATTACTGAAGGTGTGTTTGGTATGGCCGGCGATATGGGTAAGATTGACAAAATAGCTGAACTAAAGTCAAAATTTCGTTTCAGACTACTTGTGGATGATGCTCATGGGTTTGGGACAATGGGTACCAAAGGAATGGGAACCGGTGAAGCCAAAGGTGTTCAGGATCAAATTGATGTGTATTTTGCCACATTCGCCAAATCAATGGCAGGCATAGGGGCTTTTGTTGGAGGCAACAGTGATATTATTAATTATCTACGTTATAATATGCGTTCACAGATTTTTGCAAAATCACTTCCCATGCCTATGGTTATCGGTTCATTAAAAAGGCTTGAACTACTTAAAACCCAGCCACAACTCAGAGAAAAACTATGGAATATTGCTAATTCGCTTCAGAGCAGACTTCGTGAAAATGATTTTAATCTGGGTCGTACTGAATCGCCGGTAACGCCTGTATTTTTGCAGGGAGGCATACCTGAAGCAGCACAACTGACTTATGAATTGCGTGAAAAATACAATATTTTCTGTTCTATAGTGGTATATCCGGTAGTTCCAAAAGATGTGATAATGCTCAGATTGATCCCTACGGCAGCCCATACTCTTGCCGATGTTGACGAAACTGTAAATGCATTCATTGAAGTGAAAAATAATCTTCAGTCGGGTAAATACGATGAGAACTATGTTCCTCAGATGAAAATCCATCCTTAATCCCAAACATATATGGAAAAAATATTAATAATTGGTTGTTCCGGCCAGATTGGAACAGAGTTAACTCTTGAATTGAGAAAGATCTATGGCGATGCCAATGTTTTTGCTACTGATATAAAGGAAGCTCCTCCTGAAGTCCGCGATTCAGGACCTTTTGAGATCCTTGATGTGCTTGACGAAAAGCGGCTTAACCATTTTGCAATCCGTCATAAAATCACACAGGTTTACAATCTTGCTGCAGTACTTTCAGGAAATGCCGAAAAAATTCCAATGCAAGCCTGGAATATCAATATGATCGCATTGCTGAATATTTTGGAATTAGGTCGTTCAATCCGGCTCAATAAGGTTTTCTGGCCTAGCTCAATTGCAGTGTTTGGACCTACTACTCCCAAGATCAATACTCCTCAGCTTACAATCACTGAACCTAATACTGTTTACGGTATAAGCAAGCTCGCAGGCGAGCGCTGGGGTGAGTATTATCATAAACGTTATTGTATTGATTTCCGCAGTGTCAGATATCCAGGACTTATTTCGTATAAAACCGAACCCGGAGGAGGAACTACTGATTACGCCGTAGAAATTTATTATAAAGCAATTGAAGAAGGCAAATATGAATGTTTTCTAAAAGAAGATACAGGACTTCCTATGATGTTCATGCCTGATGCCATAAAAGCAACCATCAGCCTTATGGAAACCGAAGCACACAAGATCACTGTTCGCTCAAGCTACAATATTGGAGGCATGAGCTTTACTCCTTATGATGTGGCTCAGTCAATTATCAAGCATATTCCCGATTTTGAAGTTGCTTATAAACCCGATTTTCGACAGGCTATTGCAAATTCGTGGCCTACCAGCATTGACGATGAAGTGGCACGTAACGACTGGGGTTTGACTTATGATTACGACCTTGGTTCAATGACTGAAGTAATGCTCAGGGAAATCAGGGCTAAGATGAATAGTTAAGAGTTGTTGCCTGTTCCGTAACAAAACGCTTATAAAAATAATGAATAGGGTTTGCATATGCTTTCAGATGTAAACCCTATAATTTTTTATCCGAAATCAATTTTGAATTGCGGCTTTATAATGGTTGAACCGGCTAAGAATGTCGTTAACAAACCTGTATGATTCTTCGCCATAGCAATAACCATATTGTACTACTTCGTCGCGGTAGTATTCAGGTTTTGATTTATTTCTCAAATAAAAATCCACATTACCATCCCAGATATTAGGATCTTTATTGTTTTTGGCTGCCAAACGCCTTGCATCGAACACATGAGCAAGCCCGGCATTATAGGCTGCAAGCACAAATTTTTGCCTTTCGGCAGGATCACTAATTTCCAATGGCATTTGCTTTTCCAACCATTTAATATAATGTACACCTGCTGCAATTTGTTCGTAAGCGGTTGAAGTGGAATCAATACCAAGTTCTTCAGCGGTTGAAGGCATCATCTGCATTATGCCAAAAGCACCTTTATGCGAAACTATTTCATGCTGAAATTTCGATTCCTGATAAATCAGAGAAGCAAGTAAACGCCAATCCCAGTTAATTGATTTACTGTGTTTTTTGATTACTTCGTCATAACTTGAAATACGTCCTCCTTTGCGGGAATGGAATTCGCGCTGATCAGCACGCAAACCAAGCGGGTTGTTAAAATAACGATCGTAAAGCAGACTTGCATAGCTTGTTTTCGAAAACTCTGCCCACCATGTATTAACAGCATACATTAAATCCTTATCACCTCTTTTCATTGCCCACCCAATATTCTGAGAGAAACCAAGAGGAGTTTTTGTATCAATATCGTTATAATATTTTGCATTTACCGAAGCAGTTTGCTCATCGCTGATGGTAAATTCTATTTCGTTTCGGGCAACCATTGTTATCAGGTCTTCGGTACTTAAATCATTAACTGATACCACATTAATTTTAACTCCTGTTTCTTCCTGTAGATTTGCCAGTCGTTCAGCATAAGCCGAGTTGTTCTGTATATAAACGGTTTTGCCTTCAAGATCCAGCGGATTGCGTATCAGTTTCTTTTCTACTTCATCCCAGGTTCTCAATTTGCGCCAGTTTTCCGGTTTACGTTGCACAAGCATAAGTCGGGTCTGTAACATAGGTTCGGAAAATGCGACCATATCTCTGCGTTGATTTGTAATTACCACCCTTTTGGCGATCAAATCATAAGTACCTGCATTGAGTTCCTTTATAGTTTCTTCAGGGTCGGAATTCACATGAATTTCAAGTTCCACACCAAGATGTTCAGCAAACGAATGAAGCAAATCAAACTGATAGCCTCTGGGTTCACCACGATACACAAAATAACTTGTTGAGTTCAAATCAGTAACAGCAATAAGCTTCCCTCTTTCAAGAATCGTTTCCAGACTTTGTTTTTCGGGAGCTATTGGGATTTGAATATCGGTAGATGTGTTGTTAAAGGAAAAAAGGATGACAAAAGTTATTAAAAAGCTCAAAAATGTAGTCTTATTTAATCTCTTTTTATTTACCATAATTTAATGTTTAGTTCAACAAAATTTACCGCATTTAATTATTTGTTAAAATTTCTTAATAAAATAATGCAACGATAAACATGAACTTCCCCGTTTATTTCTATAAATATTTATATTAATAAGCTAAAATCGGGGTTGAAAAAACGGCTGCAAAGATACTACTATTGTACGAAATACAAACATTTTGTCAAAACACCTGTCTGTCAACAAGTTACAAGAGTTTTTTTAATTAGTCTATACGTTTTTAGTATAAATAAGCATTAAGAAAAGCCCTTTATTGAGCCTATTTTTCATTTTTTAACTTTAATTTAACCTAAAATCAGGTCTTTTTTATGTGAAGATGGCCCGATAAAGAGTAAAATATTTATCAGGCTATTTAAAATTCATTCATTATCATATAATATCGGGTCAGAAAAAGTTAACCCAATATTATTTTATAGTTTTCTCATAACGACGGCTTACTTCATCCCAATTAACGATTTTCCAGAAATTACTGGTATAATCGCTGCGGAGGTTCTGATATTTCAGGTAATAAGCATGTTCCCATACATCTAATCCCA
>JAAYJT010000019.1 GCA_012522795.1 Bacteroidales bacterium
ACAATTTAGCAGTGCAAGAAATTTGTCAAACCATAAACGATTATGAAGCAATTTTTCCAGGTACAAAACTCAAGCTGGTCTACAAAACTACGACATTAACGACTGCGTGAGATCAGGAGTTCTGAATATATTAAGAAGCATGATTCCGTTAGCTGATAAACAGTACGTTGTATGAGCAAAATCCGTTTTAACTTATCAAAAACTTAATTTTACTTTGGTATATAACATGTCATTTGCATTAAACTGCCCGAAACGCCCTTTTGAGCCGGTAAAAATATTTGCTCCTACTTGAATATCAAAACCATCGGCAAAGGAATATTTTAGTTTTGGTCTGATTAAAGCATCTTTTGATGTCAAGCCTAAATAGCTAAAAAATTCAATCCACAGTTTTTCTCTGAAGAAATCTTTTGATGCCAAAAATGTCATGGTTGTTTCAAACTGATCGTTTAGCATATCGTTATCATGGTCAGGAATAACTTCCTGGATAAACTGTGTGCTAAGAACAATTCCTGCGAGGTTGTAATCAATCCCTGCCATATAATGGAGAAAATCTTTTTTTATGGTTCCGTCCTTTGAAGATGCAGCGTTTGTTTGAAAATATCTGCCATTATTGTATCCTAACTCACTTCTGATGACTAATGGCCCAACCGGAAGGCTGAAACTGCCTCCTGCCATTGACACCCTGTGATATTCTGGACGTGCCGTCAATCCTGTGAGTGTGCCCGTTTGCTGGTCAACCTGCTTTGTTAAATGAAACACTGGATCGTCGTAATTAAATGTTCCTGCAACCAACTCAAAATCAATTTTTGAGCCCAGTGACGAATATCTTAGAAACAGTTCGCTGTTTTCAAGCGATGGGGTAACCTCCGAAGTTGAATAATCAAATGTTGGTTTAACAGGAAAAGGTATGACTGGTTGCCAGATAGAACCTGCAGCCGGCAACTGTGTGGGCGTAAACACTGGTATCCATGTCAGTTCAAAAGTGTTCCCCTTTAAATAGTAACTCAGCTTTGCCGCTGTTATTCCCATACGAATTTCTTCAAAATCGGGCAATAAAAATTCACGTAAGTCTTTTGGAGATACCACATCAGTAATAAAAACTCCTTCGGCTTTCCCATAGATTATCTGCTGTTTCCCAACTCTCAAATCGAATTTATCAAAATAGAGATCCATATACGCTTCTCTAAGCCCTGGTTCCAAATCCCGATCAAAATAGTGGTATAGATAAGGATTTACCTTGAAGCTCACCCGCCCCATCTTTTTTTCAATATTAATATTCAAGGTATTCTGTACAATTGAAAATTCATTTTTTTTAGAAGTCAGCATACCGGTATAGTTTCTTACATATCCGGAAATTACCGGTGCATCCTGCGCTTTGGATATAAAACTGATGAAAATAGAAATAAAAATAATATAAATGTGCTTTATTTTCATGATAAAATATTTTAAAAAAATGAAATATCAGGCTGCACAGAGCAGCCTGATGACTATTATTCATAAACCGGTTGTCATTGTTCTTTCTGTGAACCAATTATCTTTTAACCCTTGATTATACTGTACATTGGTAAATTTCATCAATGTTTTGTGTTTCTTTTGAACATTATTCATCTCTGTCTCAAGAATAGTCCATATTCCTGAAATTTTATCAAACTTTCTGATAGTTAGGGTTTTTAATAAATTCCTTTTTGGATCATAAAACTCACGTTTTATTCCAAGAAAATTTTCTTTCATTACCCAGGTTATTGTTTTAGAATACATATAACCACTTGTTTTTGGTGTACTTTCTATCACATAACAGATGTGTCCGTTGACAGCCTCTTCTTTTAAGAGTTTATGATTGTCTTTATCGGGAAGTCTGTCTCCAAGGTCGTCGTATGTAAAATCCGACCCCATGAAATAGTCACTTTTTCCATCGCTTGAAATTCGCTTAATTCTTTTCAGGGCTGGCAGATATATCCATTGATCGTCTTCGCGTCCATCTGCATAACTCCAATTCATAAACGAAGTATTTTTAACATCGGCAGGTGCCAGAAAAAACATGATTTTCTTTTCCACTTTCCCATTATCCATGCTGAACTGTTTTAAATTTCTGATCCGTTGTTCGCCCCGGTTATTCTCAAGAGTCATAACCAGCTCACCTTGCATGTCGTCGCCTGATGGCATGTTATAAACTTTTTCCATAATTTCCTTTCCTGTTAGTTGGGCTGAAGCCGGCTTTAATGTAAAGATTGAAATCAAACCGACTGCTGTTAAGCTTAAAAAAAATGTTTTCATAAATAATCCTCCTTTAATTTAATAATTATAATTTATTGTTTTATTTAAAAGCAAATGCCTGTAATCCTATTCTCAAAGTGTTTATTCTGCGATAGAATTGCATATTGTAATAATCCCTGCCGCTGTATAAGTTCAGAAAAAAGCTGACATCTCTGAATGCTTTGGGGCGGTATGCAATAGTTGCCGAAAAGTTAAAGCGCTCACGTAGATTAAAAAATGCAACATTATTAATATTCCCAAACAGCCAGGCAGATTCAATTCTTGTTTGCACGTTTGGCTGTGAAAAATAACCGTGCTGATTTGGTTTTGGCTTGAAGCCCGGGAATCGGAATATTCTTAAACTGCTGTTCCATCTCAGAAGACTATATCGTCCTTTTAATTCTTCTTCTCGCCCGATATTGGGATAAAACTCCACTGATGTACGAAAATACTCGGTAGTGTTTTGAAAAGGAAGCAGATTTCTGTTGATAAAAACCCCAAATTCAATTTGGTTGGTTGCAAAGTTGCCTGTTTCAGTGTTAAATGATCCGTTTTCGTTGTAAAACTCGCCATCCTGCCCGTTGGAATGGTGTTCGAGTGTAAGGAAAAGGTAGCTTGCATCATACATTTCACCAAAGGTTGAATTCAATTGTCTGTAAAAAGTAATATTGGGCATATAGCTTGGCGAGCGTACCGGAAGCGACTCTTCAGCCTTCATACGAATTAAGATAGATGGCGAAATAGTTGCACCCAACCGGGCATTATGGCTGGTGCGAATTAGGAAATAAGGAGCTATCAGGCTTTCAAAGATGAGTGGTTCAATATTACCTAATCCTTGTCCGAATGTTATATAACTTTCCACTTGATTTGCACGTACAGCTTTGAAAAAGTTAGTTTCCACTATCACATCGGTAGAGTTCTGTGCTGTCAGGTATGGTTTCTGTGAAACATGCAGCACAAGCAGCAAAGCACAGTATGATAATAACTTTTTCATAATTTACTCTTTTATTTCTGCTTTAGTCGAATTATTTTTTATAAAAACCCTGAAACCAAAAACTAAAATCATAAGCAGTGTAAGAGTTCCTAAAAAGCTGGTGAACATGTTCATGGAAACCAATGCACCAAGTGTTCTGTTTGGAGGAAAAACGGAAAACAGCAATACCAAAAATCCCGAGATAACTACAACTGCATTGAATGTGATAGCCTTTCCGGTGTGTAGCATAGTTGTTTTTATTGCATCCAGCTGATTGGTTTCAGTATTTAGATTCATACGGTAGTTTTGAAGAAAGTGGATTGCATAATCAATTCCGATTCCGATAGCAATACTGGACAGTAGTGCAGTTGTTGTGCTTAGCGGAATATTGAGAACTCCCATAACCCCAAAACTTATAAGAGCAGTGATTGCAATGGGCGTTGATCCAATTAACCCGGCTTTTATACTCTTAAACATAAAAGTGAGCAACAGTAGAACAAGAATCAGTGACACGAGAATACTCTTTATCTGTCCATCCAGAATTAGGTCGGTGAACACCAAGGCTTTATAACCTGAGCCGGCATAATTTATGCTGATTCCCATATCGCTGAGCGGTTTTTCAAATTTCTTGATTTCAGTAAGTGCTTCATTGATGGTTTGAGAATCATCACCTTTTAGTTGAAAGGTGATGTTTGTACGGTTGTAGTCGTAATTGATAATCTTTAACAGGTTTTCCGGATCGCCCGACATTTCATAAAGTAGCAGGTATTGTGCTACCATGTCACTGGTCTCCGGAATTGTATAGAATTCGTCATCGTTGGAATTCATCACTTTATTCATGCGTTTCAGATAATCGGCTAATGAAAAAGAGTTTCCAACCCGGCTGAGCTTCATTGTCTCATACTGCATCTCATCAATCAAAGTTAGTGCTTCGGGTTGTTTGAAAGCATCATACTCTTCGCTTTCGAGAATTACATTCAGTGTGGAAGTGCCGCCAAATTTGCTGTTCACAAATTTATCGGTTAAAACTATGTCACTCTCTTTTTCAAAATTGGCTAGAAAACTTGAGTTAATCCATACTTTGGATATCCCGTATATAGAAAGAGCCACTACAACAGCCGTAATTATAAAAACAGTTCGTTTTTTATTTATCAATATCTGGGTTATGTTTTCTGCATTCAAACGAATATTCCATGCTGTTTTCTTTGAAGTCTTTGAAGAAATGTTTTGCGCTCGATATCCGAAAAGGATAACCCATGCCGGCAGAAACCAAAGAGCCAGGCCAAAGGTTGTAAAAATCCCGAATGAAGTGAAAATCCCGAAATATTTAATCGGATAAACCTGAGATGTTAGTAGCGACATAAAACCAATGATAGTGGTGAATGCAGCCATGAAAAGAGGTACTGAAAGCCTTTTAATCACTGATTTAAGTGCAATAATCAGTTCTGATTCCGGGTTATTGTGAAAATATTGCTGAAGATATTGATAAAAATAGACACCATAGGCAACTCCAATCGCAATTAGCATAACCGGGATCATGGTTGAAACTGCATAAATTGGGATTTTTAAAGCTGCCATTAATCCGAAAGCCCATATTGTACTTATAAATACGGTGATCATAATGGAAACTGTAGCACTGGTGCGTCTCAGTAAAACATAAAGTACCAGGGCTATAACAATCAGTACTATTGGCACCATGCGTTTCATATCGGCCGGACCGAGCAAACCCATTGTGCCTTCCACTATAGGACGCCCTGCTACATATATGGCTTCAGCCGGACTTTCGAAAGAGTGAGCAAAATTTAAAATCCTGTGATAGAACTCATCCGTAAAATACTCATCATCCATTGCCGCAACAATCAACGCAACTGTTTCGTCTTCTGAAATCAGGCGGCGGTAAACCATGTCGTTCTCTATAACATTTTTACGCAGGAGTGCCAGTTCCTGCGCTGTCTCGGGTACTTCATCGTAAAAAGAGGTAACATCAAGCCCGTCTTCAGTGCCAATTATATTATCAGCAGTGTAGAGTGACTGAATGTCAATCTCCTCAAACTCATCCATTGATAGCAAATCAAGGCTTATTTCCTTAATTTTGGAAAGCGTCAGCGGATTGAAAATACTTTCCTTATTTTCGATTGCAATTAGAATTCCATCTTTAATATTAAACCACTCCTCTGCCTGATCGGAATAGATGAATGCCGGGTGATTATGTGGCATATATTTATCAAGATTTGTTTCCATGCGTGCATGATTTACTATAGCAGTGCTAAACAATACTGTTACCGCTAAAATCAGGACAAGTGTAAACCACGACATCAATTTTAATTGTTTACTCAATTTTTTCATTTTCATGTTTGTTAATGCTAACTAACTTTTAAATTATAAAATAACTGTTTAATTTTATTTACTTTTTATTAATCCGATATAAAATTGAAAGAACAAAAGTCTTTCGTTATTTTTTTGATTATTTAGATGCAATCACCTGTTTGATTGAATTCAGGAAGTTCGTGCCTTCATTAATCAGATTAAATTCATAAAGTGAATATTGCCATTTTTTGACAAAAAGCCTAAGCGCTCCCATTGTAATAACAGAAAGGTGTTCAACTTCCGCATCATTTCTGATTTCCCCGCTGTTTTGCCCTTCTTTCAGTATAAGTTGCAAGAGAACATCGTTTTGATTTACAATATCTCTTACTTTATTAATTAATATCGGTTCATTTCTGAATATTTCTTCAGCAAAAATTACCGCCACCCAGGAAGTGTTTTCAGCAAAAATCTTAAAATGTTTCATAAACAGATTATCAATTTTTTCTAATGCACTTATCGGCAATTCTGACACTTCTTTGAAAAGCTTTCCTGAGATCATTCTGAAATGATCGAGGAGTGTGAGTAAAATCTGAATTTTATTTTCATAATGACGATAAATAGCCGCTTCGGAAATTCCAATTTCTCTGGATATGTTTTTTATAGTCAATCCCTGAATGCCTTTTTGAGCAATTAGATTGATCGAAACTTCAATAATCTCTTTTTGTCTGTCGCTAATCATAATTTATAAAATGAATTTTAATTTAAAACAGCACAAAGTTAGTTAATGTTCACTAACTGTTTTATTATTTAACATATTTTAACAAATTTGTGTATTTTAATTTTTTTCAACAATTGGGATTTACTTCCGCAACGGGTTCTGAAACAAGCAGAGTCAAAACAGCCCTTTTGTAAATACTGCTTTGAATTTGCAGTTTGCCTAAAATATTCAATCTGAATAATAAATAGTCACAAATCCAGCAACTGTTTGTTTATGCAAAGTATTTACGAAGTGCGGTCAAAAAGGTGATGTGGAGATGCAGCGTCCGTTAAAACAGTCTAAACAACACCAAATGCACAAATCAGTTTTCGCAATAAACCCTTGTTTTGTCGCATCAGTTGCAACCGGCGGGTAGCGATCATAACCACTCCGTTGGCTCCTCTTTAATCATAAAGTGCTGAAGCTGCAGGCCCTTTCAGAATATCAACGATTTGAATATCAAATGTGTTGATACTGTTAAGTGCCGAATCCCAGTCCACTCCACGGCCTATATCAGTAAGACCCGGTTCGTTTTCCATTGGAATTCCGTCAACCAATATTAAAGGCTGATTACGATTACGGTCGTTCAGATTACGAACTCCGCGTATCACAAAGCGAGTAGTACCTCTGTCAACACCATTGGTATTGAAGACCTGTACTTCTGCCGACCAGCCACTAAGAGCGCTTGCCCGATTACCGGCATTGGGAAGCTGAAGTTCTTTTGCAGGAACCGATTCAATGGTGTAGCCTACTTCGCGTTTCTGACGCTTTACACCCAGAGTGATTACGATTACCTCGTCAAGCTGGCTTACCGATGGCGAAAGTGCAATATTGATAACGCTTGAACTGCCAAAAGTAACTTCACGCGTATTAAAGCCCATATAGCTGAATTTCAGCACTTATCCCCACTTACGCGATTTTTAATGCTTACAGTAACACTGGAGATGCCAGTATCATCTTCAATTGAAATGTTTTTCCGCTGATAATTACCTATTACGCAAAAATGCTGGGACTCAATAGTAAAAGCGTGATAATCAGTAATATATGTTTTTCCATCATTGATTTTTAAAAAACTTATTAAATGTGAACTTTGATTTTTCTATGGAACCGTGCAGAGTGGTTTAACAAACAACTGTTTATGCCAGGATCTTTTTTCACAGTAAATCCTTTTCAAGTTCTGTCATGACTTTTGCTGTAGCTCCGCATTTACCGGCTACATAATAGTTTGATGCATCGGCACTTTTCTGCCATGCATTAATGTTATCAGATAAATTCAGAATGGTTTTTTTTAAACCCTCATAACTGTTAATCGCATAAGCACCACCAGAGGCTATCAGATCCAATGCTTCCTGAAATTTGTGATGGTTCGGACCAAAAACCACGGGAACCCCGTAAACTGCAGCTTCAAGAATATTATGTATTCCGGCACCGAACCCGCCTCCTATGTATGTTATTTTTGCATAACGATAGAGTTTTGAAAGCATGCCTATGCTGTCAATTATCAAAACGTTACTGTCAGTTGTTCCGGTTTTGGGAAGAGTGGAATATCTGACTGTATTATCTGAAAACTGATGTTCAATGGTTTTTAAATGAGATTCATGAATTTCGTGAGGTGCAATTATTAGTTTGAATTTCTCAGGAAATTCATTTAACAGCTTTGATAACAATAATTCATCCGGCTGCCAGGTACTGCCGGCAACAATCATGATCTTTTGGCTTTCGGTAAATTGCTCAATTACAGGTAATGATGTGGCTTCACGGGCTATTGTACTCACCCTGTCAAAACGGGTGTCGCCTGTTACAGTTATCTGGCTGATCCCGTGTTTTTCAAGCAGTTTTGCCGATTCTTCGGTTTGAACAAAAAAGCGGGTTATTTTTTTCAGGCTTTTCAGAGACCATTTTCCGTACCATTTGAAAAAGAATTGATCGGTTCGGAAAGTGGCTGATAATATGTACATTGGGATATTGCGCACGGTAATTTCATTAATATAATTTAGCCAGTATTCATATTTTACGAAAACAACAAAAGCGGGATTGACTATTTCCACGAAGCGGCGTGCATTTCCCGGAGTATCAGCAGGAAGATAGCAAATATGATCGGTGTGGGTGTAATTCTTTCTTACTTCAAACCCCGAAGGCGAGAAAAAGGTCAGTAAAATGCGATATTGAGGATATTTCAGCCTGAAAGCTTCTATTACAGGTCTGCCCTGTTCAAACTCACCAAGCGAAGCACAATGAAACCATGCAACAGGTTTTTGACCATCAGAAAAATGCCGGATATCATCAAAGATATTTTTGCGCCCATTTATCCATTTTCTGGCTTTGGTATTGAACAATGAAGCAACATGCACAGCCAGCAGAAATATTCGTATGCCAAGATTATAGAGCAAGTGCATATTAGTAAAAATAAAATTCTTTAGCTGTGCGCTTGTAAAGTGGCAAAATCCATCCCACTCGAATGCCCCAAAGCATATCAAAACGTTTTTGTGTATCAGCCTGCATCCTGTCAAAATCAAACGGACGACGGGATTTTGTCCATGCCTGTATAAACTCGGCTCCGATATGGAAATTTATAGTTCTGTTGTTGCCAAAATGTACATAACCAATGAATTGACTTATTGACGGTCCGTTACTCAGGCGGTCGTAACCCTTTTTATGTTCGCTGCTGAGCTGTGGAGCATTGTTATCCGGTATTTCATACCGTATCTTATGTTGTAAGATCCCGGCACCGCCCATCAAAAGTATTCCGGAGTTGGAATTTGGACCTATCACCGGCAAAATGCCTCCTAACTTTGCATTGATATTGAATCCCCGCTCATGAAGATAGACTTCGGCAAATGTGCCGGCTTCGGATATGACATAACCTTCAGAAGTTGAGATCATTGCCAGATAAGAGTCTTTGTTTTTAATGTTCTCGCTGAAGATAAACCCGCCTTCTAATCCTGCCACAAGGTTCGAATTGAATTTATACAGAAAACCTCCTCCAATCATTGAATTATTGCCAAAACGAATGGCAAGGTCCTTACCGGGAACCTGATACGCATAAAAAGCGTTAAAAAGAGCAAACCCTTTTCTTTCCAGCTTATCTTCATCAGTTATCACTTCAGTTTGTGCAAGTGACCGGATGACAAGCATAAGAACCAATATCCCGGTAAATAAAATCTGCCTCATTATTTTTAGGTGTTGTTTTGTTTTTCTTAATGGATGCACTACGATAATACAGGTTGGAAAATGTTAAAAACGCAAAATTAATGAATTAGGTATAATTTAGCGTCATGGTTAAATGACAGAACATAACATTCCAAAACCAAAGAATTCATATTTTTGCGAATAAATTGAATTTCAATAAGTCGAAAATAATTTTTAATACTTCATAGTGCAAAAAATCAATATGGTTGACCTGCGAGGTCAATATGAAAAAATAAAACACGAAATTGATTCATCAATCCAGGAAGTTATTGATTCCACAGCTTTTATAAAAGGTTTTGCTGTTGGACAATTTCAGGAATCGCTGGAGAAATATCTGGATGTTCGCCATGTTATTCCCTGCGCTAACGGTACTGATGCCCTTCAGGTTTCAATGATGGCTCTTGGATTAAAACCCGGTGATGAGGTCATTACGGCTTCATTTACTTTTATTGCTACTGCTGAAGTAATTGCCTTACTGGGTCTTACACCTGTTTTTGCAGATGTTGATCCCGGTACTTTCAATATTGTTCCCGAAGATATTGAGCGAAGGATAACAAAAAAAACCAGAGCAATTATTCCGGTTCATTTGTTCGGACAATCTGCCGATATGGATAAAATAATGCAGATAGCAAAGAAGTATGATCTGTATGTGATAGAAGATAATTGTCAGGCTATAGGAGCGGATTGTTTTTTCAAAGATGATACTTCAAAAAAAGCCGGCACAATTGGAACTATTGGCACAACATCGTTTTTTCCATCAAAAAATCTGGGTTGTTTTGGCGATGGTGGTGCATTATTTACTAATGATGACGAACTGGCAAAAAAGGTTCGCAGTATTGTAAATCACGGAATGACAGTTCGTTATTATCATGATGATATTGGTGTGAATTCCCGTCTCGATACTATTCAGGCTGCTGTTTTAAAGGTTAAACTTGCTTATCTGGATGAATATATTGCGGCACGTCAAAAAGCTGCTGCCTTTTATGATTCTGCTTTTGGTTCGGAACCAAAACTTACAATACCGGCAAGGGCAGCCTTATCAACTCATGTTTTTCATCAGTACACTTTAAAGCTCAACGGTGTTGACAGGGCTGCGCTGATTGAATATCTGGCAGAAAAAGGAATTCCGGCAATGATCTATTATCCTGTGCCTATACATCTGCAAAAAGCTTATGAACAGTATGGTTTTAAAGCCGGTGATCTGCCTGTTACCGAAGATTTATGCTCAAGGGTGATATCATTGCCTATGCACACTGAACTGGACGAAGAGCAGCTTAAATATATTACCACGTCAGTACTGGAGTTTATAAATCAGTAAGAAATGGATAAAAAGGAATATTTTGCACACGAAACCGCTGTAATTGATGATGGTTGCAGCATAGGTAAAGGGACTAAAATATGGCATTTCAGCCATATAATGCCCAACAGTGTAATAGGCGAGAATTGTAATATAGGGCAAAATGTTGTAGTATCACCTGAGGTGATACTGGGGCGTAATGTAAAGGTTCAGAACAATGTTAGCATATACACAGGAGTAATTTGCGAAGATGATGTTTTTCTTGGACCTTCAATGGTTTTTACAAATATTGTTAATCCGCGTAGTGCTGTGGTTCGTAAAGGTGAATATGTGAGAACACTGGTAAAACGCGGGGCTTCCATAGGCGCAAATGCAACGGTTGTTTGCGGAAATAATATCGGCGAATATGCTTTTATTGGTGCAGGAGCCGTTGTTACAAAAGAGGTGCTGCCTTATGCACTGGTTATTGGTAATCCGGCGCGGCAGGCTGGCTGGATGAGTGAATATGGACATAAGCTGAGTTTTAATGAAAATGGAATAGCGGTTTGTCCTGAAAGTGATGAAAAGTATAAACTTGAGAATAACAGGGTCAGGAAGATACAGAAGCATTAATAAATGATTGAAAATAAGCTTTGTAATAAAAGAAAAGACCAATCTTTTATAAATTTTAAAAAAACAATAGCATGAAAGTTCTTGTTGCAGGTGGCACGGGTTACATAGGTTCTCATACTGTGGTTGAATTGATGGAAAAAGGGTTTGATGTAGTCATAGTTGATAATCTGTCGAATTCCTTTCCCGAAGTAGTTGATTCGATTACAGAGATCACAGGTAAAAGACCTGATTTCATTGAGTTAGACCTTGCAGACACTGATTCTGCAAGTGAATTTTTTGCTCAATACAAGGGAATAGATGCTGCCATACATTTTGCAGCTTACAAGGCTGTGGGTGAGTCGGTTGAAAAACCATTAATATATTATCGGAATAATATTTATTCGCTTATCAACCTAATGGAAAACATGGAAAAGCATGGTATCAGGAATCTTGTTTTTTCATCATCTTGTACTGTTTATGGTCAGCCTGACGAATTGCCTGTTTCCGAACAATCACCAATCAAGCCTGCATGGTCGCCTTACGGGAATACAAAACAGATATCGGAAGAGATCATACGAGATGTATGTAATGTTTCATCATTAAAAGCCATTGCACTGCGTTATTTCAATCCCATCGGAGCGCATCCTTCGGCTCTCATTGGTGAATACCCTATAGGCATACCAAATAATCTGATGCCGTTCATTACACAGACTGCAATCGGCAAGCGTGAGGTTTTAAGCGTATTTGGCGATGATTATCCTACTCCCGATGGCACTGCCATACGTGATTATATTCATGTGGTTGATCTGGCACAGGCTCATGTTGTAGCAGTTGAACGTATGTTTGAAGATCGTGGTAAAGAAAATTTTGAGATTTTTAACCTTGGAACCGGAAATGGTTTTTCAGTACTTGAAGTTATTCGTTCTTTTGAAAAAGTTACCGGTTTGAAGCTTAATTATAAAATTACCGGACGCAGACCGGGAGACATTGAGAAAGTATTTGCTGATACTGCTTTTGCCAATCAGGAATTGGGCTGGAAAGCAATTCGTGGTCTTGATGAAATGACCCTTTCAGCATGGAATTGGGAATTGGCTCTTAAAGAAAGAAAGAAATAAATCTGCGCTAAGTTTCAGGTTAGCCATAGTGCTTTCCTTTTCTTAGCCGGTTTCAAAATAAATAAATGCTATGAAAGATTTTAAGAAACACATTTTAATTACCGGTGGCGCCGGTTTTATTGGTTCGCATGTAGTAAGACTCTTTGTAAACAAATATCCGGATTATTGTATTTACAATCTTGACAAACTGACGTATGCCGGAAATCTTGCCAATCTGAAGGATTTGGAAGATAAACCCAACTATCGCTTTATCAAAGCCGATATTGTTGATGGAGAACATATGCTGAACCTGTTTGCCGAACATAAATTTGATGGTGTAATCCATCTTGCTGCCGAATCGCATGTTGACCGCTCCATTGCCAATCCTATGGAATTCATCATGACCAATATTGTAGGAACCGTTAATCTGCTTAATGCAGCGAAGTTTCACTGGCAAAACGATCATAGCGGGAAACTCTTCTTTCATATTTCAACCGATGAGGTATACGGGTCTCTGGGTGAAGAAGGATTTTTTACTGAAGAAACTTCTTACGACCCTCATAGCCCATACTCTGCATCAAAAGCTAGCAGCGACCATCTTGTAAGAGCTTATCATGATACTTTCGGTTTACCTATGGTAATATCAAACTGTTCTAATAATTATGGGCCGAACCAGTTCCCTGAAAAATTAATACCCTTGTTTATCAATAATATAAGGAATAACAAGCCTTTGCCTGTTTATGGAAAAGGCGAAAACGTGCGCGACTGGCTTTATGTGGTTGATCATGCCAATGCCATTGATATCATTTATCATAAAGGCAGAATTGGAGAAACATATAATATAGGTGGCAATAATGAATGGAAAAATATTGATCTTATCAGGGTGTTGTGCAGTGTGATGGATGAGAAGCTTAAAAGACCTGCGGGAACTTCTGAAAAGCTTATAACATTCGTGAAAGACCGGGCAGGCCACGACCTGCGTTATGCAATTGATTCAGGAAAGCTCCAGCGTGAACTGGACTGGACGCCATCATTACAGTTTGAACAAGGAGTATCATTAACTGTTGATTGGTATTTGAACAATCAGGATTGGCTTGATGAGGTAACTTCCGGCGAATATCTGAAGTATTATGAAGAACAGTATGTTAAAAGATAAAAGCTGAAAATAAAGGATAAGGAATGGGTTTATTTGACCTTTTATTAAAACGCGGCAGAACATTTAAAAGATTTGATTTTAGTCAGTTATGCTGTGACCTCCATTCGCATCTTATTCCCGATATTGATGACGGAGTTATTGATGTTGAGGAATCAGTAAGCCTGATTAGGCAATTCAAACAGCTTGGATTTACACGGCTTATAACTACCCCTCATATCCAGCATGAATTTTTTAAAAATACACCTGAAATTATTAATTCAGGATTGGAAGAGGTGAAACAGGCACTGATAAAGGAAAATATTGACATAGAAATTGAAGCTGCCGGTGAATATTTGCTCGATGATGGGTTCGAAAAGAAAATGCAAAACGGGGGATTAATGACTTTCGGGAAAAAGCATATTCTGGTTGAACTCAGCTTTTATAGCCCGCATCCGAATTTTAAGTCATTTATTTTCGATCTTCAGTTAGATGGTTATCAGGTAATTATGGCACATCCTGAACGTTACAGTTATTGGTATCGGGATTTTAAAAAATTTGAGGAACTGAAGGATAGAGGAATATTATTTCAGCTTAATCTGGTTTCGCTGAGCGGGCACTATGGGGAAACTGTGAAAAAGATAGCTCAGAAGATGATTGAAATGCAAATGATAGATCTGGTGGGTTCTGACATGCATAATCAACATTATATGAATTCTTACATTAAGGCTGCAAGTAATAAATGGTTTCATAAACTTTTAGCTTCCGGCAATTTGAAAAATCACACTTTATAGGATCTTTGTTTTGTGTTAAACTTCTGTTTTAAAATTAAATCGTTGTAAAATTATTGTCCAATGACCATTATACGCATAACCAAGGCTTTTAATTTTGAAATGGCACATTCACTGAAAGACCACGACGGTCCCTGCCGCAATATTCATGGGCATACTTACGAGTTGTTTGTTACCATTTCAGGAAGTCCACGCCGGGAAGAGGGGCATCCTGCCAATGGTATGCTCATTGATTTTAAAACCTTGAAGGATATAGTTAATAAGCATATTGTGCAGAAATATGATCATGCTTTTGTAGTGAGCAACCGCTCACCATGGGCTGATAATGCACAAGCAATGCACTCAAAGATGATAGTTTTGCCATTTGAACCCACAAGTGAGAACCTTATAAACGAGTTTGCCGGTATTCTTAAAAAAGTATTACCCCCTGAAGTCAGTCTCCACAGTCTTCGTCTTCGTGAAACAACCACCGCTTACGCCGAATGGTATGCCGAAGATAATGATTAAAGAATATTCAGATTGTTTTTTTACTAATCCAATCTTATTTTGAACCTGTTATCATATTAAATTCTTTAACAGGGTTCAAATATAGACACATTAATAGTAATAATTTCAGAACTCCTGATCCCATCATTGAGAATCAGTAGGTTACCTTTCATCTATCGCAGACAATAAATGTCGTAAATTTGCCAAAAACACAGATATGCAACAGATACTTCCTATTTTCCCCCAAGACA
>JAAYJT010000020.1 GCA_012522795.1 Bacteroidales bacterium
AATCTTCTGGTGGCTGGTATGGTTAACGATCAAAAAATAGCTGCTAATATTGAGCCACTAAATATTTTTGATTTCACCTTTGTAGGCGGTATTATGGCCGTACTTGGCATTGCATATATGATACTATTTGGCGAAAAATTATTACCCGACAGAAAGGATAATATCCGCAGCTTTGAGCTTCAGAGCCGTGAATACATTGCTGAAGTAAGGATAGCAAATGGTGCTGAATATCATAGAAAAACAGTTGAAGAAGCAGGTTTGCGAAATTTAAAAGGATTATTTCTGGTAGAGATCATTAGAAACGATCGTACAATAAAACCAGTAAGCGCATCAACAATATTACGCGAAAACGACATACTGCTTTTTGCCGGAGAGACTGAATCAATCACTGAAATGGTGGAATCACACAGCGGATTGCAATTGGCACAAATAGGCATGTACACTAAAAAATCGCAAACTGCAATAATCGAAGCTGTTATATCCTATAACTCAACTTTGGTATCAAAAACTGCTAAATCCATTAATTTCAGAAGCCGCTACGATGCTGCTATTATTGCTATTCATAGAAATGGCGAAAGAGTGTCGGGCAAACTTGGTGAAGTAAAACTTTCGGCCGGAGATGTGTTATTACTCCTGACTGGTGAAGATTTTGTTCCACTTACAAAAGACACTCAGGACTTCTACGTGATCAGCCGCCTTCAGGAATATAAAAAGCAAAAACTTTATAAACAGGTAATTCTCATTGGTGGCATTATTGCTGCTATTATATTATCAGCATTGGGTTTCGTAAAACTTTTCACAGTTCTGCTTCTATTACTACTTTTGGTACTGGGACTTAAGATGGTTTCGCCAAAAGACGCAGCAAAGAGCATTGATTTCAACCTGATAATTATTCTGGCGCTTTCTCTTTCGCTTGGTACTGCAATGCTAAAATCAGGAGTTGCATCAAGTTTTGCTGAAATAGCATTTAAAGCTTTTAGGCCATTTGGAATTGTTGGCGTTATGCTGGGAATATTCCTAATAACCAATCTTCTTACTTCAATTCTTGCAAACCCTGCAGCAGTGGCAATTGCTTTTCCTGTTGCAATAAGTATGGCTGTTGAACTTGGAGTTAATGCCAAACCATTTGCATTGATAGTTGCTTTTGCCGGTGCCACTGCCTTTTTAACTCCCATCGGTTATCAGACTAATTTAATGGTTTTTGGTCCCGGAGGATATAAGTTTCGTGATTTCACTCGTTTTGGGCTTCCGTTGTCATTAATGTATATGATAGTAGCGGTATTGGGTTTAATTTACCAGTATGACATCAAACTTTAAAATTAACAGAAAATGAGCAGTTTAAGGAAAGAATTCATTGACACAGCCATAAAAGCCGCTTTGGAAGCCGGAAAAGCTATCCTTGAAGTATATAACAGCACTGATTTTGAAATTGAATTCAAGTCTGACAATTCGCCGGTTACCCGTGCCGATATGATAGCCCACAACATTATTTTGGAACATCTGCTACCTTTAAATATTCCGGTTCTCAGTGAAGAAAGCGACAACATTCCGTTTGCTGAACGGAAAATGTGGAAAAAATTCTGGTTGGTTGATCCTCTGGACGGAACTAAAGAATTTATAAAGCGTAACCATGAATTCACTGTGAATATAGCTCTTATCGAAAATAATCTTCCGGTAATAGGAATAATATATACACCAGTAAAAGACATAATTTATACCGGAGAACTGAATATGGGCGCTTTTCGGCTGGAACAGGCTACGCAGATCAATGATATAAATACTGCTTCATTAATCTCAAGAGCTATAAAATTACCTGATAAGCAGCATAAGACAATAGGTATTGTTGCAAGCCGATCTCACCTAAACAATGAAACATCTGCATTTATTGAGGGCTTGAAAAGAAAATATCCTGATGCAAGAATTGTAACTAAAGGCAGTTCATTAAAATTATGTATGATTGCTGAAGGCGAAGCTGATTACTATCCTCGGTTTGCACCTACCTATGAATGGGATATTGCAGCAGGTCATGCACTCCTTCTCTCATCAGGAGCTTATCTACAATTAGCCGGAAACGATAAAGAACCCTTTGTCTATAATAAAGAAAACCTGCTTAACCCCTGGTTTATAGCAGGCAGAAACAAACTGGAACCTAACAATCTAAACCCAAATGTGGAATAATCAGTCAGAAAGAAATATATTTTCAACTTTCGACCAGATACTTGGCAGAGATGATAAAGAAAAACTATTAAAACAACATGCACGTGTTATCTGGATTAGCGGACTGAGCGGATCGGGGAAAACCACCCTTGCCAGGGGAATTGAAATTGAACTTAACCGCAGGCTTTTTCTTACACAAATACTTGATGGCGATAATGTAAGAACCGGGATCAATAATAATCTTGGATTCACTCAGGATGACAGACTTGAGAATATCCGGCGCATTGCTGAAGTGTCTAAACTTTTCCTTAATTGCGGCATCATCTGTATTAACAGTTTTATAAGCCCCACACAAAAGATCAGAAAAATTGCATACGAAATCATAGGACGGGAAAATATCATTGAGGTTTATGTAAATGCATCTCTTGCTGTTTGTGAGAGCCGCGATTCCAAAGGATTATATAAAAAAGCAAGAGAAGGGAAAATCAAAGATTTTACAGGCATTGACAGCCCTTTCGAAGCACCTGTGAATCCTGATATTGAGATAAAAAGCGACCAACTTAGTATTGAGGAATCTGTTAGGATCTGCATGGATCATATTCTGCCAATTATAACATACCAAACCCCTTTAGATTAATTTACGGAAAAAAACCATTGCCTCAATAAACTATGCCTATGTCATTTACATTAACAAACCTTAAAGAACTTGAGGCTGAAAGTATTCATATAATAAGAGAAGTAGCCGCTGAGTTCGAAAATCCGGTAATGCTCTATTCCATAGGAAAAGATTCATCGGTGATGGTTCGCCTGGCTGAAAAAGCATTTTATCCCGGTAAGGTACCTTTTCCACTCATGCATATTGACAGCAAATGGAAATTTCGTGAGATGATCGAGTTCAGAGATCATTATGCTAAAGAAAATAACTGGGACATAATCGTTCATTATAACAAAAGAGGATTTGAAAGTGGAATAGGACCTTTTACACACGGTAGCAAAGTTCATACTGACATTATGAAAACCGAGGCATTACTCGAAGGACTGACAAAATATGGCTTTGATGCTGCATTCGGGGGAGCCCGCCGCGATGAAGAAAAAAGTCGTGCCAAAGAAAGAATATTTTCATTCCGTGATCGCTTTCATCAGTGGGATCCTAAAAATCAACGCCCGGAACTTTGGGATATATACAACGCAAAAGTTCATAAGGGTGAATCTATTAGGGTATTCCCACTAAGTAACTGGACTGAGCTTGATATCTGGCAGTATATACGACTTGAAAAAATTCCTATAGTACCGCTATATTATGCCAAAGAGCGCCCAGTGGTTGAATACAACGGAGCTATCATACTTGTTGACGACGATCGTATGCCAAAAGAACTTGCAGCAAAGGCAAAAATGAAAAGAGTTCGTTTTCGTACACTTGGTTGCTATCCACTTACGGGTGCCATTGAATCAGATGCCAATACAATTGAGAAAATCGTTGAAGAAATGATGCTAACAACCAAATCGGAACGCACTACCCGTGTTATTGACTTCGATCAGGAAGCAAGCATGGAGCAAAAAAAGAGAGAAGGATATTTTTAGTATGACCCGATGTGGATGCTTTTTTTTAACAACAAGTATATGAAGATAACCAAAAGAAACCGGACACCAAATAATTTAGCACAGCTACATAAAATCCACTGCGATCTGGTATATTTTAATTAAATCTTACAAAAACCACCTTATATTTCGAAGTTCCGACTTTTCTAACCTACTGTTAAATAGATACACAATCAAAAACAGCACCTTGTTATCTCACCTTTGAATATGCTGGATATAAACCAATTCCTTGACCAGGATCAGAAAAAAGACCTATTGCGATTACTTACTGCCGGAAGTGTTGACGATGGGAAATCAACTCTCATAGGTCGTCTGTTGTTCGATAGCAAAAAAGTTTATGAAGACCATCTTTCTGCTCTTGAACACGATAGTAAACGAATAGGACATGCCGGTGAATTTACTGATTATGCCTTGCTGCTCGATGGTTTAAAAGCCGAGCGCGAGCAGGGAATTACAATTGATGTAGCTTATCGTTATTTCAGCACCAATAAGCGTAAGTTTATTATAGCCGATACTCCCGGACATGAGCAATATACACGTAACATGGCTACCGGTGCAAGTACCGCAAACCTTGCCATTATTTTAATTGATGCCACTAAAGGAGTTATCACACAAACCCGCCGACACACCTATATTGTTTCGTTGCTTGGTATTAAACATGTGGTGCTGGCAGTAAATAAAATGGATCTGGTGAATTACAGCGAAGAGGTGTTTGAAAATATATGCAACGACTACCGCGGATTTGTTTCAAGACTAAATATTCCGGATGTTGATTTCATCCCACTTTCAGCGCTTCATGGGTGTAATGTGGTTAAAAAAAGTCAAAAAATGCAGTGGTATAATGGCAAATCACTCATTGAGTTCCTTGAAACCGTACATACTGGTTCCGACAGAAACTTTAACGACCTTAGATTTCCTGTTCAGTATGTATTAAGACCTGATAATAAATTCAGAGGGTTTTCCGGAAAACTTGCCTCTGGAATTATCAGAAAAGGCGATAAAATAATGGCTTTGCCTTCAAGGAAGTTATCAGCGGTAAAGGAAATTGTAACCTATAATGGCAATCCTGA
>JAAYJT010000021.1 GCA_012522795.1 Bacteroidales bacterium
AATTCCAAATTCAGGCTGGAACTTCATTAACTGGACAGATATTGAGGGTAATCTGATTTCCAATCAGCCCGAATACAGCTTTTTAATGCCTGCCGAAGATCTTACTTTGATAGCTAATTTTGAAATGGCAGACTATACATTGATGCTTGTTTCCAATCCTGAAGAAGGCGGGATAGTATTAGGAGCTGGAACGTATAATTTCGGCGACCAGGTGAATATCTATTCATTTCCTAACACCGGGTACACTTTTATAAGTTGGACTGATATCAATGGAAATATTATCTCTACTAACCCTGCTACAATAATTACCATGCCTGCCGGCAATCATACCCTGATAGCAAACCTTGGATTGATTAACTACACTCTCACTTTGATTGCAAATCCTTCAGCCGGCGGAATTGTTACCGGAGCCGGAAATTATAGTTATGGCAGCATTGTAAGTATTAACGCTGTTCCTAATGCAGGATATTCATTTGTTAACTGGACTAATCTTAACGGTAATATTATTTCTACTGATCAATCTGTCACTATTTCCATGCCTTCAAATAATCTGACGCTAATAGCAAACTTTCAGCCAATCAGTTATACTCTTACTCTTATTGCTAATCCATCGGCGGGAGGAACTGTTGCCGGAACCGGAAATTATAATTATGGCAATATTGTAAATATTAATGCTGTTCCTAATTCAGGATATGTTTTTGTGAATTGGACTAATCTTCAGGGTAATGTTATTTCTACTGAGCCTGCTGCTACTATTTCCATGCCTCCTAACAATCTTACCCTGATAGCAAATTTTGAACCGGTCGTCTATACTCTGACCTTGATTGCTAACCCAACGGAGGGCGGTACAGTTAGTGGAGGTGGCAACTATAATCAGGGAGAAACTGTGATCATTAATGCCATCTCTAATACAGGTTATAGCTTTGTGAATTGGACTAATCTTAATGGCAGTGTAATTTCAACTAATCCTGACGCTACTTTTGCTATGCCGGATAATAATCTTACTCTGATCGCTAATTTTCAGTTAATAACCTACACTGTAACTTTTGAAATCAAGGATGAAAGTAATAATCCGGTTACTGATGCAATAATCACTCTTGGGAATATGAGTAATGAAGCGGGTGACTATACCTTTGAGAATGTGGCTCCCGGAATGTATAATTATGAGATAACTGCTCAGGGATACCAGACTGCAAGTGGTATGGTTGCTGTTAGTCAGGATGAGATATTCCATATTGTATTGCATAAGATAATGTGTAATATTATGGCTAGTGCAGGTGAAAATGGGTTTATTGAACCTTTTGGAATTACTACTGTGGTTTATGGGGGAAGTCAGTCATTCCTGATTCAGGCTAACGAGGGTTTTCATATTGCCGATGTTTTTATTGATGATGAGAGTATAGGTCCGGTTTCTGAATACGAATTTGTTAATGTTACCAGTAATCATAGCATACACGCTATATTTGAAATTAATGCTTATACCATCAGTGTGGATATTAATAATAGTGATTGGGGAATTGTAACCGGTTCAGGGATTTATGAACACGGACAGCTTGTAACTTTGGAAGCCATTGCTTATTCTGGTTATAGGTTTATTGAATGGAGAGAGGATGGGGCAGTAGTTTCTACTGATACTTTATTGGTGTTCACAGCTCTTAATCACCGCTCCTTGCTTGCAGTTTTCGATTTTACTGATAATATCAGTTTTGAAGAGTATTCTGATCCGGTTGTCAGCGTTTTTCCTAATCCAGCAGGTGATATGGCTACAATATCTTTTGAAAATTCTAATGTCACTGTTGAAGCTATAGAGATCTTTGATATTCAGGGCAGGCAAATCTGGAAATATCTAAAACCTGATATAATTAATGATAAATTCATTCTTGATGTAAGTAATTATATTTCCGGAACATATATGGTTCAAATAATAACTACTGAAGGTGTTTTAAGCAAGCGGCTTATTGTGATCTGAAAATATTATCCCGTGAATTTTTGTAATGAAATGAGCGATTTTTCTTATAGAAATAATTGACACGAAAATTCATAGTGTGCAAAACCTTAAAATCTTCTTACCGGATTATAAGGTCTCATTCATAAGAATAAAATCTTTAGAAAATCTGCTACTTCACTTAGTTGCCGGGTTGGAGTTGAAGTAGCTCCTGAAATTCCAACTGATTTTATGTTTTCAAACCAGTTTTTGTTAATATCATCCTTGTTTTCAATATGATATGATTTTGGGTTGACTTCTTTACATATACTGAATAAGAATTTCCCGTTTGAACTTTGCCTTCCGCTTACAAAAAGCAATAAATCATGTGATGAGGCAAATATCTTCAATCCTTCAACCCGGTTTGATACCTGCCTGCATATTGTATTATGTTCAAATACCTGTCTGCTGTTCACAGGATCATATTCCGTTAGATAAGCTCTTATTTCCTTTGCTATTCTTGTGAAATCTTCCGGGTTCATGGTGGTCTGCGCATAAAGGTGTACATCTTTCCCGGGATTTATATTTTTAATATCTTCGCTAGTAGCGATCATTAAAGCATTTCCTTCTGCATGTCCCACCAGTCCGATAACTTCAGGATGATCTTTTTTTCCATAAATAACAACCTGACTATTGGTTTCTTCATTCAAAGCTGTGCGTTCGCTTATGTTTTTCTGTAAATGTTTAACAATAGGGCAGGTGGCATCAATAAGAACAATATTGTTTTTGTAAGCTGTTTCGTATGTTGAGGGAGGCTCGCCGTGAGCGCGGATCAGTACTTTTGAGTTTTTCAGAGTTTTGAGCTGTTCATGGTCAATCACTTCTAAACCTTTTGTTTTCAGGCGGTTCACTTCAGTCTCATTATGAACAATATGTCCGAGGCTGTATAAATACTCATCTTCCTCAAGAATGGCTTCAGACTGTTTAATAGCGTTTCTGACTCCAAAACAATAACCGGCAGTATCGTCAATAACAATTTTAATCATTAATAATTCGACTTTTGAAAATCAGTATTTTAATAGCAGCCCATAGGTTTTTGAGTTCTGATGCTCTAAATTTTTATAAAAAATCCGATAGGTTTGTACTAATGCTGATAAAATTTGGTGATCCTGCCAGATGATAGGCTTTGCGGGCATAATTGAACTGAAATTTTGAGATTCTGAACCCAAATCCCCAGGATAATCCTACAGTGGATAATTTTGAATCTACCTTCAATTCCTGTCTCTGCCTGTAATCATAACCCAGCCTTACACTGAAATTTCTGGTAGGTATGAACTCAACACCAACTATTACGTGCCTGAAGGTTTTATCAAGGAAATCCATGAACTTGTCCTCCTTGATTTTCTCTCCTGTAAAAGGATCGGTTTTAAGTTTGGTGGGATCGTCATAGGTGAGATCCCATTTATGAAGGTTTGTCAATAAAATGGAATATCTAAATGGTATGTGTTTTAATTTTTTCGACATGCCAATCTGCAGATCGAATGGCAAAGGTTCACGACTTCCGTTATCGTAAGTAATGATCTGAGTTCCTATATTCCGAGCCAGTAACGATGCTGCAAACCCATGTTCGTTCTGATAGGTTCCTGCAACATCTACAGCAAGCCCAAAAGAATTATAGGATTCAAAAGCAGAAAAAATAGTCTTGAAATTGGCTCCAATACTGAAAGTCGAATCCAGTTGCCTTCCCCAGCCTATGATAAGTGCAGTTTCTCCGGCTTTGAAATTTCCTGCTGTCTCGCCAGCATCGTTAGCATAGGTGAATCTTCCGTAATCAATATACTGTACCGATCCTACAAAGCTCCCAAGTTTCTCGAAACTGCGCCCATAGGATATAAAACCGTAGTTAATATCAGAAAAATAATCAACGAAATTCAGAGTAAGCTGGTTGTTTAACTCAGGTACTATCAGCGAAGGATTTGAAAGTGCCAGATTTATATCAGCATCTTTTATGCTTAAAAAATCTCCTCCCATTGAAACAATGCGTGGCGAAGATGGCAGGCTTAAGAATTTATAAGTTGATTTGCCGCCAATTTGCGCATGACTGGCTGCAGAAAAGATCAACAATAAAAATATAAGCGAAAGAGATAGTGTTTTTTTCACAAAGCTGTATTAATAGTATCCTAAAATCAATAAAGCATTAACGGTTTGCACCTGCAAATATTATTATTTTATGTTTCCAGTTATATCAACGTAAAACTGCTGTTTTGTGTTCAAACAATGATGATGATGTTTTTTTACAACTTGTTTTCAGAGTGCTTTTTATACAAACCTTTTGTTTTTTGTTCTAAATCATGGTTTCGTGTCTGATTTAGTAGTAGTTGAAGCAGAGTTTCCAAACTGTTATTTTGTTTTATATTGCAGAAAGTATTACCTTTTTAAAACAAACAATAGTTTTGCGAAAATTTTAATTATTACATTATGAATAGATTGAGTTTACTGGCAATCATGATTATTTTTATGCCGGTTATGTTGTTTTCGCAGCGCCCTGAGTGGGAAAACGAAACCATTAATTACATTAACCGCGAAAAAGCACGTAACACCTGGATGTCTTATGCTACTACCGATCAGGCATTGGCTGAGATCTGGAGCCGTTCGCCGTATTATCTGAACCTAAATGGTGTCTGGAAATTTAATTGGGTCAGGCATCCCGATCTGAGACCTAAGGAATTTTACAAACCAGATTATGATGTTACATGGTGGGATAATATCGAGGTGCCTTCATGCTGGCAAATGAAAGGTTATGGTTTCCCGATCTACACCAATGTTACTTTCCCTCATGCAGCCAAACCGCCTTATATCATGGAGCCGGTACCGGTTGAATACACAAAGTATAAATTTCCGAACCCGGTTGGGTCATATATAAAAGAATTCACACTTCCTGAGGAATTCAAGGGCAGACGGACACTATTGCATTTTGCCGGTGTTGAGAGTGCTATGTATGTGTGGGTGAATGGAGTAAAAGTCGGTTACAGCGAAGACAGCCGCCTTCCGGCTGAGTTTGACATAAGTAATTACGTAAAACCCGGAAAAAACACCCTTGCTGTTGAAGTGTATCAGTGGAGTGATGGCAGTTATCTTGAAGATCAGGACTACTGGCGTATGAGTGGAATTTATCGGGATGTGTATTTAATGTCAGTTCCTGATTTTTATCTGAGGGACTTCTGGCTGAAATCTGACCTTAATGAGGATTTTACCAGTGCCGCTTTTACCATGGAATCAAATTTTGTTAATCATAAAGCTAAAGGGAAATATTTTGTTGATGTTTATATGTTCCCTTTTAATGAAAGATTTGAAGGACAAAAGCCTGTGTTCAGTTCGGAAGTGATTGCAGGCAAGGCAGATAAAGCTACTCAAATCTGGAAAACTACTGTTGAAAAACCTGCGTTGTGGTCAGCTGAAGAACCCAACCTTTATAAAGTACTTGTTGTTACACGTGATACCGGTGGTAATCAGTTACTTGTACAACGTACTGATTTTGGCTTCAGAAAAGTTGAAGTAAAAGACAAGCAGTTTTGGGTGAACGGCAAGAGTATTAAAATCAAAGGTATAAACCGTCATGATATTGATCCATACGATGGCCGTTATATTTCCCGTGAATCAATGATCAGGGATGTTGAACTGTTTAAGCAGTTTAATATAAACACAGTTAGAACGGCTCACTATCCCAACGATCCTTTTTTCTATACTCTTTGCGATCGTTATGGTTTATATGTGATTGATGAAGCCAATGTTGAATCGCATGGGATGGGTTATGGAGAACATTCTCTTGGTCATGTGAAAAGCTGGCAGCAGGCTCATATTGACAGGATCATGAATATGATGGAAAGAGATAAAAACCATGCGTCAATAATTATGTGGTCATTGGGTAATGAAGCCGGTCCGGGAATTAATTTTGAAGCTGCTTCTGCCACACTTAAAAAGCGCGATCCGGGTCGTCCTATCCATTACGAAAGATATAACGATGTTGCTGATATTGTTTCGGTGATGTATCCCGATGTAGTATGGGTGAACAACGAAGGCAAAAAAGATGAACCCAAACCATTTTTTATGTGCGAATATGCTCATGCAATGGGAAATGCTGTGGGAAATCTTAAAGAATACTGGGATGCCATTTATGCATACCCAAGGTTGATTGGTGGCTGTATCTGGGATTGGGCTGATCAGGCTTTGTATAAAGAGATTCCCGGAAAACCGGGTGAATACTTCCTTGCTTATGGCGGCGATTTTGGCGATCGTCCTACTGACTGGAATTTCTGTGTTAACGGGATCACTACCGCTGACAGAAAAATAACTGCAAAAATGCAGGAAGTAAAACACATTTATCAGAACGCAGAGTTTACTGAAGGAAATATACTTCAGGGAGAAGTTCTTGTACTTAATCGTAATGACTTTATAAATCTGAATAAGTATAAAGGAATATGGGAGCTCACTGAAGACGGGATAGCATTACAATCGGGTGATTTTGCTGCAGATGTTAAGCCGGGAGAAACAGGAAAACTGAAGCTGAATTTTGAGAAACCTTTGCTTAAACCCGGCAGAGAGTATTTTCTTAATTTGTATCTGGAATTGGCAAAAGATGAAAAATGGGCAGAGTGCGGACATGTGGTTGCATACGGTCAGTTGCTATTACCTTATGATGTTTCGGAGGCTGAAGCAGATCTGTTGTTAAACCAGTTTGAACTCACTATTGATGAACATGACGACAACGTTTGTATAAAAGGCAAGGATTTCAGAGTAGCTTTCAACCGAAAAGCGGGCACTATTACCAACTGGTATTATAATAATCAGGCTCTTATTAAAACTGAAAATGCTGCCATTTATGGAATTAAACCCGAAACCCGGCTTGTTTCATGGGACACCGTAACATCTGCAAGGGTATCAGGTCCACGTACCAATGTTTTCAGAGCTCCGGTTGACAATGACTATGTTTTTGGAGGAGGTCCGGGCCCAATCTGGCAGGATCAGCAATTACATGCTTTGGATCATGTGGTTAAATCGTTCGATGTAAAGCAGGAATCACCATACAGGGCGAAAATTACAATTAATATTTCCTCACGATCACCAAAAGGCTTCACTGTAGATTCGCACTATAATTATGTGATTTTTGATAATGGAAGGGTAGATGTAGAGGTTGAAATAAATCCTCAACATGTTGACTGGCTGTTGCCCAAACTTGGCATTATTATGGAAATGCCTGAAGGTTATGAACAGGTAACCTGGCTGGGAGCAGGTCCTCATGAAAATTACCGCGACCGCAAAACATCAGCGATGATTGGATTATATGAAAAACCGGTAAGTGAGATGACCGAAGATTATATCCGTCCTCAGGATATGGGCAACAGAAGTGATGTAAGGTGGTTTGCTGTAACCGATCGCAAAGGTGCTGGCATTGAGTTCGTTGGCGATGGGAAAATGAATTTTAGCGCCCTTCATCATCTGCCAATTGACCTTGATAGGGCTAACCATCCATTTGAACTTATAACGCGTAAAGAAACAATTATAACCATAGATGCAGAGCATTTAGGTCTCGGTGGCGGAAGTTGCGGACCAGGACCTATAGAGCAGTATCGCCTAAAATCTGATCCGGTGAAACTGTCATTCTCAATGCGCCCCGTTATAAAAGGAGTTAACTGTTTTATAGAAGAGGGCAGGAAATTGTAAGATTGCTTTCTGTACAGATATTATAAACTCGATTTTTTTAAATAATCGGAATGCAATAGATTTTGTGTTCCGGTTTTATTGTAGAATGATTTCGATCTTATCACGCCAGGTTGACATTTGTGAGCCTTTCATATGTTGTACGTGACGGATACTTTGTTGAAACCCAACATAATACCCGGTATATTTCTGTAAAGAATATCTCTGCTTTTTCGAAAATACTAAGATATGCTGAGATTTAAAATTGGTGCAACTGTGTTGATTTTGGCTTTAGGATTCGAAATACAGGAAATAAGATAAATTTTATAGAAAAGCTGGTGTCTTAAACCAATTAATTGAAGAACTGCGCTTATTTATACCAAAATACACGTAATATTTACCAAATGAGTAATATGGAAGAAATTGGGAATTGGGATTTTTACAGATCTTAAGGTTTTAATATCCTTTTTTGCTAAAAAGAGCATAATTGTTATAGAAATCAATATATTTGTAAGCTCTATATGATAATAATTGTATTGGTTCAAAATAGCATTTGTTAATTGATAAATCTGAGTATGTAAGTGATGCGCTTACTTGTTTTTAGCTTTTGTTTCACAGGTTACCAGAATAATTCGAGTGTAATACGGGCTAAATAAGAAATCGTGCTAATAATAAAGGATTATTGGTTTTATAAGTAATAACAGAACTTTTATTAATCTAATTTGTAATATTATGAGAAAATTTATCATTGTATCACTGTTGGCTGGAATATTTCTGGCCGGATGTAATCAAAAAACTGAAATGAAAAATCCTTTTTTGGCTGACTACAACACCCCATTCAATGTTCCGCCCTTTCACCTGATCCAGGAAGATCATTACCTGCCTTCATTCAAGGAAGCGATGATACAGGAAAAGGCTGATATTGACGCCATTCTAAACATTCAGGAGCCACCTGATTTTAATAATACCATCGTAGCTTTTGATAATTCAGGAGAGTTGATGCGTAAAGTCAGCGGTGTGTTTTACCGTATCACAGGTGCCAATACTAATCCTAATCTGCAGGCTATTGCTCGAGAACTTACACCATTATTATCAGCTCATAATAATTCAATAAGATTGAATGAGCAGTTATTTGAGAAGATCAAAGCCGTTTACGATAAACGCCATGATTTGAACCTCGATGTAGAGCAAATGCGGTTGGTTGAAAAGATTTATAATGATTTTGCACGTAATGGTGCTGCTTTGCCACCTGAACAACGTGATAAATTAAAACAGATAAATGAACGTTTGTCGTTGGTTTCATTGCAGCTTGGCGAAAATTTGCTTGCTGAGACCAATGATTTTAAATTAGTTATTGACAATACCGATGATCTTGCCGGTTTGCCCGATGAAGTTATTTCAGCAGCCGCTGATGAAGCAAAGCAGATTGATATGGAAGGAAAATGGGTGTTCACACTTCAAAAACCAAGCTGGATACCTTTTCTGCAATATTCTGAACGCAGAGAGCTGCGTGAAAAATTATACCGAGGCTATTTTATGCGTGGCGATAACGATAACGAAAACGATAACAAGGCATTATTCGCTGAATTATTAAAACTTCGTGATGAAAGATCAAAAATGCTGGGTTTTGAAAATTATGCTGCTTTTTCAACAAGTGATAATATGGCAAAGACTCCGGGAAATGTTTATGATTTTCTACTTAAAGTATGGGATCCTGCTTTGAAGATAGCAAAACAGGAACGTGATGAAATGCAAAAGATCATTGATCGTGAGGGTGGTAATTTTAAACTGGCTTCATGGGATTGGTGGTATTATGCAGAAAAAGTGCGGAAAGAAAAATTCGACCTCAACGACGATGAATTAAAACCCTATTTTACAAAAGATAATGTAAGAAACGGGGTTTTCAATCTTTGTGAAAGACTGTATGGTCTTACTTTTAAGCAGCATCATGATATTCCGGTTTACCATGAAGAAGTAGAGGTTTACGAAATTTTTGATAATGATGGTTCGCATCTCGGACTGCTTTATATGGATAATTATCCGCGTCCTGGAAAACGTGCCGGAGCATGGTGTGGAACTTTCCGTAATGGTAGTTATGAGAATGGAAAAAAAATATATCCCATAGTAACCATAGTTACCAATTTTGCACGTCCGGTTGGTGATAAACCGCCAATGTGGACCTGGGATGAAGTAACTACATATTTTCATGAGTTTGGTCACGGACTTCATAATCTGTTTGCTGACGGACATTATCGCCGTACCAGTCGCGATGTACCCCGCGATTTTGTTGAATTGCCCTCTCAGGTACTTGAAAACTGGGCTGGAGAACCTGAAATATTAAAAACCTATGCCTTACATTATGAAACCGGCGAACCAATTCCTGATGAACTAATCAACAAGTTGAAGGAAAGCTCACATTTTAATCAGGGATTTGCTACTTCGGAATATATTGCTGCAGCAATTCTTGACATGGATTACCATACAATGGATATAAGCGGAGACCTTGATATAAGGGCTCTTGAGAATGCTTCCATGAAAAAGCTTGGTTTGATTGATGAAATTATTCCGAGATATAGAACAACATATTTTAGCCATATTTTCAGCGGGGGCTATGCTGCCGGTTATTATGTTTATTTATGGGCAGGAGTACTTGATGCTGATGCTTTTGAGGCATTCAAAGAAAGTGGCGATGTGTTCAACCCTGAGCTTGCTTCTTTATTCAGAAAGCATATTCTTGCTGAGAACTCGCTGGGCGAAGGTATGGAACAATATGTTAAGTTCCGTGGTAAAGAACCTTCAATTGATCCGCTGTTAAGGCAAAGAGGTCTGAAATAATAATACGTTACCTGATATGCTCGCGGAATCGTGATTAATCACCAAAACAAATTCCAATTCCGCGGGCAGTTTTCATCAAAGCATGATCCAGCGTAACAAGATTAGGCTTCTGAACAGCTTCTTTCAGGGTTACGCTTGTTATTTCGGGATGCCGGTATGACACCATTTTTCCGTAATCTTCATTCAAAGCCATTTCGAAGGCTTTGACTCCATATTGGGCTGCAAGAACGCGGTCGTAAGCCAGAGGAACACCTCCCCGCTGAAGATGCCCCAGTACAGTGGCTCTCATTTCATGAGTACAGCCTGCTAATTTCAGATCTTCAAGAAGTTTAAAGGCCACACCACCCAGCCGGAAGTTCCTGTAACCAATATTTTCAGATTTCGTACCCACCGGTTCACCACCAATAGGATGGGTACCTTCGGCAATTACAATATTTACAAAACCTCTTCCTTTTACAAAACGGGAATTGATCCTGTCAATAACTTTTTGAATGTCGTACGGGATTTCAGGAATAAGGCATATTTCAGCACCACCGGCTATTGCTGCATTAAGGGCGATCCATCCGGAATCGCGTCCCATAACTTCCATTATAAATACGCGATTATGACTGGCGGCAGTAGTTACTAATTTATCAACCGCTTCGGTTGCTATTTGAACTGCTGTTTGAAATCCGAATGTGAAATCAGTGGCTGATAGGTCGTTGTCAATTGTTTTAGGAACTCCAATAATGTTCAGTCCCTTCTCGTAAAGTGCCTGTGATATTCTTTGCGAACCATCGCCACCAATATTGACTACTACATCAATACCCAGATATTGAATTTTTCTTATCATTTCGTCACTGATATCTACTGTTGTCCAGCTTCCGTCATGTTGTTTTACAGGCCAATTAAATGGTCCTCCGCTATTGGTAGTTTGAATAATAGTTCCTCCCTGATAATGAATCCCGGCAACAACTTTTTCGTCTAATACAACTATTTCAGTTGGTTCGCGCAATATTCCGTTAAAAGCTTCTATGCTCCCCAGGACTTCCCAGTCTTTTTCCTGAGAAGCTCTTTTTACAATAGCTCTGATAACAGCGTTAAGCCCCGGGCAATCACCCCCACCGGTTACTATAAGCAATCTTTTCATTTCTTTTTCTTTGGTTTTTTTAAATTGCACTTTACTATGAATTAAACAGAAATGTTTTTTTGATCCTGAAGTTAACTGCTGATCATTGGTTTCTGTGTCAATTCGTTTAAGTTAATTTTATCTCTTATGATAATAGGTATTCATCAAGCAAAAGTACAATTTTACAAATAATACGAATTGTATTTACAAAATAGTCCAAGCTGTTTTGTAAATTACAATCGTTAATGCCGGTGGTTAAAACATTAAGAACAATTGAGCGAAGCGATAATTGGTCTGTTATATTTTTCCAATCGGTATAATATTTAAAAGTGTCTGGATTAAATTCAGGAACAAAAAAAGAGGCTGTCTCTAAAGGACAGCCTCTTCAACCACATTATTAACCAACCTTATGAAAACAAGGTATCTTAAACAACGCCCTGATCAACCATGGCGCTTGCTACTTTCATGAAACCTGCAATATTAGCACCTTTTACGTAATTAACAAAGCCATCAGACCCTTTACCATACTTAACGCAAGATGCATGAATATTGATCATAATTTCATGTAAGCGTTTTTCAACTTCTTCTGCTGTCCAGCTCAGTTTAAGAGCATTCTGGCTTTGTTCAAGGCCTGAAGTAGAAACACCACCGGCATTGGCAGCCTTTCCAGGAGCATAAAGAATTTTATTTTTCAGGAATATTTCAACAGCTTCAGGGGTGCATGGCATATTTGCACCTTCTGAAACTGCCATCACGTTATTATTAATCAGATTTTGGGCATCAGTGTCGTTCAGTTCATTCTGGGTTGCGCATGGCATAGCAATGTCGCATTTTACTTCCCACGGGCGTTTGCCGGCATGGAACTGAGCGTTAGGAAATTTCTTAGCATATGGTGAGCAAATATCTTGATTTGAAGCACGTAGCTCAAGCATATAGTCAATTTTTTCTCCTGATATTCCATCAGGATCATAGATGTATCCGTCAGGTCCTGAGATTGTTACAACTTTACCTCCAAGTTGTGTGACTTTTGTAACAGTACCCCATGCAACATTACCAAAACCAGAAACAGCAACTATCTTGCCTTTAAATGTATCACCTTTGGTTTTCAGCATTTCCTGACAGAAATAAGCATTACCAAAACCTGTAGCTTCAGGACGAATCAAGCTGCCACCCCAGTTACGTCCTTTTCCGGTTAACACACCATGATGCTCAAGGGTAAGCTTTTTGTACATACCATACATGTATCCAACTTCTCTACCACCAACTCCAATATCTCCGGCAGGAATATCAATATCCGGTCCTATGATTCTCCAGAGTTCAAGCATGTATCCATGGCAGAAACGCATAATTTCATTGGGTGATTTACCTTTGGGATCAAAATCTGAACCACCTTTTGCACCACCCATTGGAAGTGAAGTCAGGCTGTTTTTGAAGATTTGTTCGAAGCCCAAAAACTTCAAAATGCTAAGGTTAACACTGGGATGAAAACGAATGCCTCCCTTGTAGGGTCCTATGGCATTATTATACTGAACTCTGTAACCAAGGTTTACATGAGCTTTTCCGTTGTCGTCAACCCAAGGAACTTTAAAAGTTAAAATCCTGTCAGGTTCAACAAGGCGCTCAATTATGCCTGCAGTTTCAAACTGTGGGTTTTGATTATAAATTTCTTCAATTGATTCCAATACCTCGTGGATTGCCTGCAGGTACTCTTTTTCACCGGGATGTTTCATCTCCAGGTTGGCCATGATTTTTTTCAGATCCATGATAAATTAATTTTAATAGTTAGAGTATAATGTGAATTATGTAACAATGTGAAAAAATTAACAATGCAAAGTTATAATATTTTCGGTTATGTCAAAGCATAATATGAAAATATTTTTTTAACCGAAATCCGGCAATGTGTTAGTGTTAATTACAGTGCTGATATTGAATGTATTGCGATTTTATTGGATCGGACTTGTGTTAACTCAGAGAAGCTTTTATAAATTTAAGGATCCTTGATATCATAGTTTTCTCTGTCTTGTAACCTCATATAAAAACATTCCCGCAGCTACTGAAACATTTAATGAGGCTACCTGACCCTGCATGGGTATCATAGCTTTTTCATCACAAAAACGGAGATATTCAGGAGAAATTCCACTTTCTTCTGAACCAATTATCAGTGCAAGAGGATCAGTAAGATTCATCTGCCAGATTGATTTTTCGGCTTTTTCACTTGCTGCAATAATCTTTAAACCGCTTTCTTTCAAAAAAATCAATGTTAATTTCAGGTTCATACTCCTTGCTACCGGAATATTCATCAATGCTCCTGACGAGGTTTTAATGGTATCAGCATTTATCTGAGCCGAGCCTCTTGCCGGTATTACAAGGGCATGAACTCCCAGACATTCGGCAGTACGTGCAATTGCACCCATATTTCTAACATCGGTTATGCGATCAAGTACCAGTATTAGGGGCGATTCGCCAGATTCATAAACTGCCGGAATAATGGCTTCAATTGACTGGAACTGAATAGGAGAGAGGAAAGCGATTATACCCTGGTGGTTGCCTCTGCTTATGCGGTTCATTGCATTTATCGGCAGATATTGTACCGGTACTTTTAGTTGACCCAGTATCTTTCTTATTTCCGGAAGCCATTCACCATGAATGTTTTGCTGTATGATAACCTTTTCGAGTTCCCTGCCTGCCTGAATTGCTTCAGTAACCGGATGAACCCCATAAATTATGTTTTCTAATTTTCTGACACCGCTATTCTTATTCATCATCATCTTCATTTAATAAATATTGCGAGGGCATACTTTTTAAAGACTTCACTCCAAGTTTTTTCAATCTTTCAGCCCTTCTGATAAGATTTCCTTTTCCGGTTGATAACTTTTTGTTAGCCTCATCGTAAGTTTTTGATAAGGTATTTAACTGGTTGCCAATTTTTTGCATGTCTTCAATAAAGTTTACGAATTTATCGTACAGCCCTCCTCCCTGTCTGGCTATTTCAAGCGCATTTTGTGTTTGTTTCTCTTGCTTCCAGATGGATGAAACAGTCTTAAGTGTAGCCAGTAGGGTAGTGGGACTCACCAAAACGATTTTGCGTTCCCATGCATATGAAAACAGGTCGGGATCGCGTTGTAGAGCTGCACTAAAAGCAGGCTCAACAGGCAGGAAGAGCAATACAAAATCGGGAGTATCAAAATTGTGGGCTGCCTGATAGTTTTTATCACTCAGTCCTTTAATATGATTGCGTACCGATGCAACATGCTGATTGATATATTTCTCTTTTTCTTTGGGGTTCTCACTACTGACAAAACTTTCGTATGCCAGTAACGATACTTTTGAATCAATTATCAAATGCTTGTTTTCAGGTAAATAGATCACAACGTCCGGACGCAGGATCTGCCCTTCTTCATCGCGTGTGCTTACCTGAGTTTCGTATTCACTACCTTTGGTTAAGCCTGAGCGTTCCAGTACTCGTTCCAGCACTATTTCGCCCCAATTGCCCTGCTTTTTTGTATCTCCCTTCAGTGCTCTGGTGAGATTTTCAGCATCTTCACTTAGTTTCCGGTTCAGCTCAAAAAGATTTTTCACCTCCTGTTTCAAACTTATTTTATCATGTCTTTCCACATCATATGCATCCTGAACTTTTTTTTCAAAAGTCTGTAATCTCTCTTTTAATGGATTTATAAGCTCATTTAGGTTTTTACCACTCGTTTGTACAAATTCCTGACTATGTTGTTTAAAAATCTTATTGGCAAGGTTTTCGAATTCAGTTGTGAATTTCTGTTGCAATTCTGTTAGTTCATCCTTTTGTTTTTCAAGGCGTTCCTGCAATTGTTCCTGCATTGTCTGCATGCGGGCAATATCCGAGTTTTTTTTATTTAATTGCTCCCGGAGCATTATTGTTTCTGCATCAGCCTTTTCTTTTTCATTATTTAAATTTGAGATTCGCTCTTCGAATATACCAATCCGGTTTTCCAGCTCAAGGGAGGAAGTAAGCTTTTCTTTTTCAAGAACCTGCAAAATATTTTGATGGCTCATTAATTTTTTTCGGTAGTTTGAACCCAAAACTATGTAAGCAATGAGAAAACCAATAATTGCTGCTCCTGTGATATATATTATTTCCATAGTCGTTTTATTAATGACGAAATATAGCAATATGCAAAAGTAAGTAATTTTGACCGCTGTATTGGTTTGCTGTCAGGGTTTTAGTTATGAGTAATGAACAGACGGTAATATTTTAGAAAAATGATAAGCGATTAAACATTTTCACGTATTATTTAGTTTGATATTTTTGAAGCCTGTAAAGTAAGTCTTTTTTTGAGGCTTTTAAATTTCTGAATATTTGAAATGCCATTTTCATTTGTCGTTTTAAGAAGTATTAGATTATTTATGGAAATTGCATTTTAAACCGGTTTTTATAAAAAGAAATTAATCTTTGGTATAACAATAAAGTTTTTAATACATGTCATTGAACCCTAATAATTTAAAAAGAACCTTAAAAGCAGGTAATAAAGAATTTACCTACTGGAGTCTAGCAGCGCTGCAGGAACAAGGCTTTGCTATTAATAAACTGCCTTTTTCTATCCGCGTCTTGCTTGAAAATGTTTTACGGAATTTTGATGATTTTGCAATCACAAAAGAAAATATTGAAACCATTCTTTCATGGAGCCCCAAAGCTTCTGATAAGGATATACCTTTCAAGCCTGCTCGTGTATTAATGCAGGATTTCACCGGAGTTCCGGCAGTTGTGGATATTGCATCGATACGCGCTGAAGTTGCCCGTAAAGGTAAAGACCCTGATAAGATAAATCCACTTATACCTGTTGATCTGGTAATAGACCACTCGGTTCAGGTTGATTATTTTGGAACTTCGGATTCATACAAAAAAAATGTTGACCTTGAATACAAACGCAATGCAGAGCGGTACAGATTTCTGAAATGGGCACAAAAAGCTTTTAATAATTTTTCGGTGGTGCCTCCGGGCATGGGTATCTGTCATCAGGTAAACCTTGAATATCTTGCCAGCGGGGTTATTGAAAAAGATGGTACACTTTTTCCCGATACTCTTGTTGGAACCGATTCGCACACGCCTATGGTAAATGGCATTGGCGTTATTGCCTGGGGTGTTGGTGGTATTGAAGCTGAAGCTGCACTTCTCGGGCAGCCAATTTATTTCATCATGCCCGAAGTGGTGGGTTTGAAACTTACCGGAAAATTGCAGGCAGGAACCACTTCAACTGATCTGGTTCTTACCATTACCGAGTTGTTGCGTAAACATAAGGTAGTTGGTAAGTTTGTTGAGGTTTTTGGTTCGGGGCTCGACACACTTACAGTTCCTGACAGAGCCACAATCTCTAATATGTCACCCGAATTTGGATGCACTGTAACCTATTTTCCTATTGATGACCACACCCTTGATTATATGCGCAAGACAAACCGCCCCGAACAGCTTGTAAAGCAGGTTGAAGCATATACAAAGGCAAATATGCTGTGGCGAATCAATGAATCGGATATTGTTTACAGCAGCCTTGTGGAGTTGGATATGAGTACTGTTGAACCGGCTTTATCCGGACCAAGAAGACCACAAGATAAAATAACCGTAAGGGAGCTTTCAGATAAATTTGGCAGTTTATTGAAAACATTCCCTAAATATGCCGGTGCATCTGACGAGGAGATCAAACAAGTATCAGAAGGTAATGCAGATAATAAAGTCAGAGACGGGTCGATAGTTATTGCAGCTATTACTTCCTGTACTAATACATCAAATCCAAGTGTTATGCTTGGCGCAGGTTTGGTTGCCAAAAAAGCTCGTGAATATGGTCTTAATGTGAAACCCTGGGTGAAAACATCGTTGGCACCTGGTTCAAAAGTTGTTACCGATTATCTGATGAAAGCCGGTTTACTTAGCGAACTCGAAGCGCTGAAGTTTAATGTGGTTGGTTATGGATGCACAACCTGTATTGGAAATTCAGGACCATTACCTGATGACATTGCCCGCGAAGTAGATCAAAACGAGCTAATTGTAGCATCAGTACTTTCAGGGAACAGGAATTTTGAGGCACGTATTCACTCTCAGGTGAAAATGAATTTCTTAATGTCGCCAATGCTGGTAGTGGCTTATGCTATTGTCGGAAAGATTGATATTAATCTTTTTTCAGAACCTTTGGGCTATGATCCGAACCAAAACCCTGTATATCTGAAAGATATATGGCCATCGGGTGAGGAGATCAGCGATGTAATGAAAAAGGTTTTGTCGCCAGTTGATTTTGCAAACAGTTATGATGAAATTTTTGAAGGCGATGAGCAATGGCAGAAACTCGAAGTTCCTCAAGGCAAGATATATCATTGGGACGAAAAATCCACATATATACGTGAGGCACCATTTTTTAAAGGTATTAAAGAAGAAGTTACTGAACCTGTTGATATTACCGGTGCAAGAGTGTTGTTGAAACTTGGTGATTCTATTACAACCGATCATATTTCGCCTGCTGGTTCATTCTCAGAAAATACTTCTGCCGGCAAATATCTTTTGGAGAGAGGAATTGCAAAAAGTGATTTCAATTCATACGGTTCGAGACGTGGAAACGATGAGGTAATGGTGCGCGGCACATTTGCCAATGTGCGTATAAATAATCAGTTGGCAGATATCGAAGGCGGATTTACAAAACATATTCCATCAGGCAAACAAATGTCAGTATTTGAAGCATCAACTCTTTATAAGGCTGAGAATACCCCCTTGATAGTACTGACAGGAAAGGAATATGGCAGCGGTTCGTCACGCGACTGGGCTGCGAAAGGTGCTAACCTGCTTGGCATCAAAGCGGTAATTGCTGAAAGCTATGAACGAATACACCGAAGTAATCTTGTTGGGCTGGGTATATTGCCTTTGCAATATCAGGAAGGACAAAACGCTGATAGCCTTGGCATTACTGGAAATGAGAAATTCAGTATTACCGGGATTTCTGACGGGTTACATCCGATGAAAACTTTGCAAATTATTACAGACAATGATTCAGGTAATAGTTTGCAGTTCGACGTAATTTGCAGGCTGGATTCCGAAATAGAAGCGGAATATTATAAGAATGGCGGGATTCTGCACTACGTATTACGCCAGTTTCTGAAACATGATTGATAATTGACATTGCTAATTTCAGCTTATACGATTTGTATTTACAAAATAGTCCAAGCTGTTTTGTAAATTACAATCGTTAATGCTGGTGGTTAAAACATTCAGAACAATTGAGCGGAGCGATTATACGAATTGTATTTACAAAACAGTCCAAGCTGTTTTGTAAATTACAATCGTTAATGCCGGTGGTTAAAACATTAAGAACAATTGAGCGGAGCGATAATTGGTCTGTTATATTTTGCCATCCGGTAAAATTGGTCTATTATATTTTTCC
>JAAYJT010000022.1 GCA_012522795.1 Bacteroidales bacterium
TAGAGCATCTGACTGTTAATCAGAGGGTCGCTGGTTCAAGTCCAGCAGGGGGAGCAAATCAAAGAGGCAGCAAAGCCTCTTTTTTGTTTATGTATTATCTTTATATTATTGTTTCTCAGAGGGTTAACAAGCACTACGTTGGTATTACTGATGATTATAACAGAAGATTAGAAGAACACAATACCAGCGAAAAAAATACTTTTACATCAAAATATAGACCTTGGAAAATTGCTGCTGTCTTTAAATGTGCTGATTCATTAAGCGAAGCAAGAAAAATTGAGAACTTTATTAAAAAGCAGAAAAGCAAAAAGCTACTCGAAAAAATGATCAATGATGAGCCCTTGTATGGGATTCTGACTAAGTTGGTTAGAGTCCCGTATGAACGGGACGAAACCTGACACAGCTTGCGATTTTATAAACATTGAATCTTTAACGGGATTTTAAGAGATTGAAGTCGTATTTTGTGTTCATGAACACAAAATACCAACACATCACATTAAATTTTCCGTATCCGAATACCCCGTGCAAAATGTTCTGAGCCTTTTTCAATAATCAAATCGGCACGGAAACGGGTGGGTAGAATATTTTCTTTTAAATTGGGTAAGTTGATATTGTCCCATACTTCGTTGGCAAATTGCATCAATTTATCCAAGGGCCAAGTAGAATATTGGAAGAAATAAGATTCCGGATTTGAAAAAGCAGTTTTTTGTAGCGTAATAAAACGATTTAAAAACCACTGCTTGATATCTTTTTCGTTAGCATCTACGTAAATTGAAAAATCAAAAAAATCGGAAACAAAGACGCTACGCTTCTTTTTTTGCTTATTTCCGGAAACTTGTAGCACATTAATTCCTTCTACAATCAAAATATCGGGCAGATCAAATTCGTACACTTTATCTTTTTCGACATCATATATAAGATGTGAGTAAATTGGAACTACAAGGCGCTTTTTGCCTGACTTTGCAACAGAAAGAAACGCCATCAGTTTTTTGGTGTCGTAACTTTCCGGAAAACCTTTGCGGTGTAATATACCTCGTTTATTCAGTTCTTCGTTGCAATATAGAAAACCATCGGTGGTTACCAATTCTACTTTGGGCTGCTCGGGGGTCATCGACAAGAGCTTTTGCAGCACACGCGAAGTAGTACTTTTGCCTACTGCCACACTTCCTGCAATACCGATTATATAAGGCACCCGACTACTTTTATTTTTGAAAAACTCATCGAGTTCGTTGTGCAAATTACGATAATGCGAAATGTGTATTTGCAGAAAACGCACCATCGGCATATAAACATCTTCCAACTCATCAATTGTGAGCGGTTCGTTCAGCGCTGTTAGTTTACTTAAATCGATATCCTTCACCGGAAACATCGGGTGGTCTTCTAACTGGCGCCAGTCTTCGCGCGTAAAGCTTCGAAAAGGGGAAAATGTGACGTTGAAATTAGGTTTTTTCATCGTCAAAGCGGTTTTTTTAAGGCACAAAGATAACAGCTTTTGCTGAAACAGAGAGCAATTCTACAAAACAATACTTTATCGAAGCCATCTGTGAAATTAATTTTCTGTAAAAGCTTATCAAGTTGACAAGCAAAAAAATAATCTGAGGCAAGCAATAACACTTAATTAAGCGGTGGACTAAATTGATTCTATCTGCCAAGAATCAACAAATTGAAAACCAAAGGGCAGCATCAAATCGGGACTCAGGTCTTTTTAAACTCTCGCGGACTTATTCCTTTCACACGTTTAAAGTATTTTCCGAAAAACGACTGCGACGGAAAATTCATCTCATCGCTAATTTGCTGAATGGTCATATTGGTTGATTTGAGTAGTGCTTTTGCTTCGAGCATAACGTAATCTTCAATCCATTCATTTACCGATTTCCCTGTATTTTGTTTTATAAGTTGCGACAAATATTTAGGTGTCAGAAACAGTTTGTCCGCATAAAATTCTACTTGCCGTTCTGTTTTTATAATGTTTTTCGGCCATTTCCAAAAAGTTTTCTACCAATAAAACCCAAGGCATCTGGTTCTTTGTTTCCGATTTATTATGCACTTGCGAGAAGGGCATATAGAAAAAAGTCATTGTTAAATGCTTTACCATTTCGCTACGATATGGATTATGGCGCATTTTTAAGATCTGCCTAAACATCGAATAGTAGGTCTTAAAAACCAGCAGTTCTTCGCCTGAAAGTGGTATATACGGATCATTGTCAACCGATTGGAACAGGGATATTCGTTCTTGAATTAATGGGAAAAGTCCATCCGTAAAACGTTTCGACATAACGATAAAACGTCCTTCAAAATCATCGCTGACATATTCATATTGAAATATTTTATCCGCTCTGATCGTAATAATACAAGGCGCAAATGTCGAATAGGATTTCATGTTTATTTTCCAGCGCGTCTCGCCTTTGGTACATATCACAAAACTGGTTACATCCGTCTTAAAGGGCTGGTAAAATGCCGGAAGGATATTGATTCCTTCATACAATAAAAAATCATCATCAATAGAAAGTGAGTTGAGATTATCTTTGAAATTATCTTTCCACGTCAGTTTGTTATTTGTTTTTCCATATTTGTTCGTTGTTTTTGAATTATTTCATCAAGTATTTCATGCAAAAACACACATTTAATCCAATATACTATCCGCTTTTACTGATTTTTCACACGTATTCTGGATAAACCGGAGTATGTTGGCCCTTTATAAACTTTAGATTTTGTTTTTTGTGTTCTTTAACCTGAATTATTCATAAAAACAAAAATAATGCGGGTAAATATACTGTTATTTTATTGAATATCAGTATATTTGCGTTGTCAAACCCCCGCATTATGAGCAAAGATAAAACAAAAACAGTAAACACTAAAACTTCAGAAAATAAATTCACTCAAACCACCCTTTTTAGTCTATCAAACGTTGGTAAAAAGAAGACAGAGGTCCGGTTTGTAACAGAGCATATATCAAGTGATGGTGGCCTTCTTTTCCTCAAAGAAGTGGACAAGAACATAGGTCTGATTGATAGTATAGCAGACTGCTTAGATGACCAACGACATGCAAGTTATGTGAAACATGACATCAAGAGTCTTCTTTCTCAGCGCATCATGCAAATAGCTGCCGGATATGAAGATGCTAATGATTGTAACACTTTGCGCAATGATGGAGTTTTGAAAATATGCTGTGAGACAGAACATAGTCTATCGGCTCAGCCTACCATGAGTAGATTTGAAAACAGCATTTCCAATAAGGAGTTATATCAAATATCTCAAGTTTTAGTAGATCAGTTTATTGCAAGCTATACAAAAGCACCTGAGGTAATCATTTTGGATTGTGACGATACAGCAGCACGCGCATATGGGGAGCAACAACTGAGTCTTTTTAATAATTATTATGGCGATTATTGTTTTATGCCATTGCATATTTATGAAGGTTTGTCAGGGAAATTGATAGCCTCCATACTTAAGCCCGGTCGAAGAAGTAAGAGTGTCAAGGTGTTTGGAATTCTTAGAAGACTCATAGAACATGTGCGCAAGATTTGGCCCAATACGCTGATTATCCTTCGAGGCGACAGTCATTTTTGTTCACAGGAATTTATGGATTGGGCAGAAACAGAATATAACATCGGGTTTATAACCGGTCTTACCAGTAATAATCTGTTGAAAGAAATGACCTGTACAACCATTGAAAGTGCAGAACGCGAGTTTAAGACCTATCAAAAGCCATTAAAGAGATATCACAGTTTTACATACAAAGCAGCAAGCTGGCGGCATTTTCAAAGGGTGGTAGTAAAAGTAGAGGTAAGCGACCAAGGCACCAATGTTCGTTATATTGTCAGCAACATCCGTTGTATACGCGCTAAAGCCCTATATGAGAATGCATACTGTGCCAGAGGGAGTGCCGAATTGCGAATTAAGGACCACAAAACTTATTTGAAATCAGATAGGATGTCTTGCAATAGCTTTAAAGCTAATCAGTTCAGATTATTATTACACTCTGCAGCTTACGTGCTGATACATACGCTGCAAAAACAAGCATTAACTTCAACGGAATTTGCAAATTCCACCATGAAAACCATTCAATTGAAAATATTGAAGATAGCCACAAGAGTGAAAATCTTAAAAACAAAGGTGAAAATTGAATTTCCTGTTGAATTTCCTGAAATACAAATATTTAAGAACTTATTATTGTTGTTTCAAGAGCTTAGGATTTAGACCAGACACTACCCTCTACCGCTCTTTCACATATAACAAACAACAAATCCACACTTTTTTTCAAAGAAAAAGGTGAATGGGAGAGGTATGTTTAAAAATCAGAAAAATAATGGTATAACCCTAAATCTAATCAGATCCATACCTAAATTCAAAATCCGGAATGGAAAATAGGATGATTGGAAAGCAAATTGTAGGTTTGTGAATTAAACAGGTTAAATTAGAACATCAAAAGAACTTTCTATGTCAGGAAAAACAAAATGTATGAGTCAGATCAAACAATTATTGCAAGTCTGTTTGGAATTTCCACAAAGGTTGAACCCATATTAAATGACTGAGAAATTGTATGTGTATTTCCGGGAGTCAATGCCAGCAATGTAGTTCCGGAAGCATTAGGTAGCATTTTCAACATCACATTTTTGAAATACCATTCACCATTATTTGCCACATTTCCAGTAGTAACCTTCTCGACAACAACAATATGAGCCTTTAAACAAGCATTGTAATTAGTCAAAACATTAATTCCAAGATCAATAATAATGTTTAAATCTTCATCAATATGAGAATTAATAATATTGATTTCCATATCGGTTGGTAATCCGATGTAAGAATCATAAACAGCCTGTGTCATCTGTGACGGTGAAGCAGTTGAAGAATTTATCCTCAATGCTGGAACACTGTTTATAGAATAATAAGTACTTCTTACACCTCCTTCGGGAGTATAATACGGATCACCGGTACTAGACCAATTCATTTGATATTTTATCAGGCTATATGTATTTGGATTGGCTTTTAATACTGCATTTAAAACAGGATTAGCATAAGCATACGGACCGCAGGTTGTACTAGTAATTACCACGTATAAAGGCTTCTTAATCAGTCTGTTGGTTATAACTTCAAAATGCGTAACAATAGATTGGGTTTCCGAAACATCAGGATATTCAACATTAAGGATAGCAGAATAATTACCTTCTGTTGCATTCCATGAAGGAAAACTTAAAGGCATAGCGTCAGACAATTCATCTGCAATTAAACAATCAGTATACTGCTAAATAATTTCATCAGACTTCAATGATTTAGTAGCGGTGGTAAAACTTACTACCTGTTGTGTTTCGTTACGATTAAACGTAATAATAGGGCTAATCTTCAAACCTGTGGCAATAACCGAAGGCATCCATAATTCATAGGAACACGAAAATCCCATCATACTATTCAAGTTTTCACCTATTAGGAATTTCAAGGAAAAGTCTATAAATCATTAACCCACCTTCATTTTACTAATCAATTCCTCGCACATATAAAGAAATTATCTCAGTGTTTTACACTGATCATATGCATGTTACATATTTATAGCATAATTTCAACAAATTAATTAAACTTATTTACGACATTTTTATCGGAATTTAATAATATGTATTAACTTTGCCCTTTAAAATCCTGTTTTATGTTTTCAAAAGCCTGCGAGCATGCCATCAAAGCAATGATCTACATAGCCTCCCAATCACTTGAAGGTAAAAGGGTTAAAATAGGCGATATAGTAAGAAACTCAGGTTCTCCTGAAGCTTTTACGGCTAAAGTCCTGGGAAGTCTGACTAAATACGATATAGTGAACTCACTTACGGGACCTACGGGAGGTTTTTATGTTGATATCAAACAAATGAAAAAAACTAATCTAAGTGATATAGTTAAAGCAATTGATGGAGATGCAATTTTTAACGACTGCGGACTTGGGCTAAGTGAATGTGATGAAAATCAACCATGTGCAGTTCATTTTAATTTTAAAAAGGTAAGAAATGAAATAAGAGTTATGTTGACAACAACCAGCATTTATGAAATTGCTCTTGGATTGAAGTCAGGAGAAACAGTAATAAAAAGATAAAAATTTTTACCATTATTTACGATAATTTTGTCGCAAATGAGGAAATTAATAAAACATGATTGTCTTACAACATCAGGCTAATAGGTTAAATATCAATATATTATAATTTCAATTAGATACTATTAACTCTAAAACTATGATAACACGAAAGTCACAATTAATAAAGACATTAAACTACATTATCAAGTAATAATCACAAAATCAATATGTTATGAGAATCACAAAAGAAAGTATTATAGCAGAACTGGTTGCTTTGGACTACAGGACTGCCTCAGTGTTCAAAAACAACAAAATTGACTTTTGTTGTAACGGCAACCGAACTATTGAAGATGCCTGTAATCAGAAACAGATTGAATACAGCACTCTTTTACAGCAATTAGATCAGATTGTATCAGAGAATAAAGAATCAACAGTTGATTATAACTCTTGGCCGCTTGATTTACTTGCTGATTATATTGAGAAGAAACATCATCGTTATGTGGATACAAAAATTCAGGAAATAAAGCCATATCTTGAAAAAGTGATTAAGGTTCACAGCAGCCATCACCCTGAGCTAATTGAGATTGGAAAACTTTTCGAAGAATCGGCAGATGAGCTTACAAAACATATGAAAAAGGAAGAGTTGATGCTATTTCCACATATTCGCAAAATGGTTCAGGCTGAACAATCAGGAAGTAAAGTTCAAGCTCCTTTTGGAACTGTGCAGAATCCTATTAAAATGATGATGCTGGAGCATGATAATGAAGGTGAGCGTTTTCGCAAGATCTCTTCATTATCTGATAATTACACTCCTCCTGCTGATGCATGCAATACTTACAGAGTAACTTTTGCATTATTAAAAGAATTTGAGGAAGATTTACATCTACATATTCATCTTGAAAATAATATCTTATTCCCAAAAGCAATTGTCCTGGAAGAGTCATTGGTTAATGTTTAAAAATTAATCTACCTGCATTTTGCGATAGGTTTTTTTCCTGTATACAGCAGTAACATTGTTTTAGTAATTTGTCTTCACTACAAAGGGCACTAAGAAGCACTGAGGGTTTTATTTGTATTTCTCTGTGAACCTCTGTGATTTCAGTGGTTATATTTTTCACCACAGAGGGCACGGAGAGGCACTGTAGACTTTATTTGTATTTCTCTGTGAACCTCTGTGATCTCTGTAGTTATATTTTTTACCACGGAGGGGCACGGAGAAGCATTGAGGACTTTATTTGTATTTCTCTGTGAACCTCTGTGATCTCAGTGGTTATATTTTTCACCACAGAGGGCACGGAGAGGCACTGAGGGTTTAGCAACCACCGGTACCATAATTACTACTATAGAGTTTGGATCTGAAATGCTGCTATTTTTAATTAAGCTACGCTTTCAAAGATATGAAGTAAAAGATTAATAAACCAATGCTTTTAATAATCCATGAAGAAGTGCTAGCGGCAAAACAAGTACTCCACCAATAAGCATTGTCAATTCAAATAACAAAGAACTGTTTTTGTATGGCTTGCCATTTTTACGTGATTGCAATGCACTAAAAGGCAGACCATAAATATTACCGGCAATCATTACTCTGCAAGCAGCAAAAATAATTTCAGCTTTTTCATAACCATAATATTCTATAATAGATTGATATGTTTCTTTTTCAGGCTTCCCCCTTTTCTCCGCAAAATGCTGCGCAAACAATATCGCTTTAGCCTCTTCCGGAATTATAAAATCAATACTACCACTAAGCATACTACTGATTTCCTCAGCATTGATACCCATTTTCAATGCCATGGAAGTATGGGCATAAGAGCATGCAGCACACGCATTAACCTCAGTTACAGCTAATTGCAAACGCTCAATAAATTGTTTAGAAATCAATTGTTTTCTTTTATTTTTAATAAGCTTTGCCGATGCACCAGGTAATTGAGTAAAAGCATAATACATCTCAGAGAAATTGTACTTACGCTTATAATTTTCCTGCGAACTAATGGAATCAGGTATAGTTATGCCTTTAAACATATTGTATGCTGTTATTATTAGTGTAGTTTAGCTAAAACATTTTAATAAAAATGCTGATTTACAGAATTTTAAATACCGATATATTAACAAAATATTCTTTGTGTATGATTTATGGGCTACAGAACCTAAAAGTCAGAAGCCCGTTGGACTTTTTTTGATTATTTTCCTTTTATATAGCTTCTTTTAAATCCTCCCCTATTTTAAATGCTGTAATAAATACATCAACATTACGCATCAAAATTTATTGTACATACTTTTCTTATACATTTTGGTCAACGAACATAAGTTTTGTGATGTAGAAGTTTAGAAACCACTTATTTCCCACACGCGAAAACACAATTACTTATTTACATTTTTTAAGATTTTAAAAAAAACAGCCTTAACCTCAAAGTCAATATTGGCGACATTGTTCATTTTATACCTGCTATATCAATATTTGGCGGAACTCCCTGCGGAAAGCGTGAAAACATTCTCAACTGGTCGTAAGTCATATTCTTGTCGCTATACTTAAAAGCATTTTCTCCAGCAACTGTCACAGATATAGTAACTATATGATTTACGGGCATTGATAAGAAAAGATACCAGCCATGAGAAAGTGTTGCCAAAGTAAATACGGGAATTGTCCAACCATATTTTTTTTGTTGAGCATATCTTAATGAGAAGCGTTTTACATCACTGACCTGAACTGCCATACATTTTTTAACATCTTCTACTAAAACTATAATTTCATTATTGTCAATAGAAATCAACTCTCCCTTAATATTGGATTTTGTTTTATGAACTAGTCTGATGTACGAACCCCGCTCACTAACATCAATCTGATCATAAGATGGTAAATAAGCCGGCACTGAGCAACTGCTCATAATTAATATCATCAGCCCCAAAAGGTAGATTTTATTTATCATAGTAGGAAAATGTTTTAGTATCAATTCTTGAATTCCAGAACTCTTGTTCCATTGTGTTTTCGTACAGCTTGTATACCTTTGCTTCATCATGGAGATATTTTTTAGGATTATTAAGCAATTTTTTTAGTTTTAGCAAATCTTTATCCTTGATCCATTGCTCCCGCACCCATTCCAGATAATATCCCTTTGAGTATAGAAATAATTCATAATAGGTATTTGCACCTGGAAACATGAAATTGAATTTATATTCACTACCAGGCATTGAAACTAAATATTCATCAGACGATTTAATTTGGCTCAATGCAGTGCTGTCTATTTTTCCTTTATTATAAACGGAGGAGGGAGACAATTCAAGTGGAATGACTTTATCTTTTATATTAGTTAAGGCAACATGATCAATTCGCCAGAGGCCTTTATTTAATACAATTTTAGCTTTTATTTCAGAACCTGAATTTGAATTCTTCAAAGGAATTAATTGTCTGTTCACTGCGATAGGTCCTGTTTCATAAAATCCATTCTGAAACTCCCAATCATTTTTTTGATTACTCCAAATATAAATGTCAATATCGCCCAGTTCTTCTTTTATTCCAATTCCCAGTTTGGCATTTATTTTTTCAACTGTTTCTACTTTCGCAAAAAAATCTCCAACTTCATCTCCCATGTAACCCATTGCACTGTATATAAAATAAGTTGTCATAAGTGTTTGCCGGAAACTTATAATAAAACCGAGGTTGTTAGTGTTTGTAACATTGTCGAATGTTAAGTAAATCTCTTCCTTACTACTTAAATTATTACTATCAGAGAGAGAAAATCTTTCCAGTTTGTCGTCATGTTTTAAATAATCGGTAATATCACCTTCTTCACCTTCAGCTTGTTTCAGCATATAAAGATTTTCGCAGAGGTAAAAATCATTTGTTGGAGAGTGAAAAACTCTTTCACCTTCTTTAAGAGGATGAGCAAGTATTTTAACATCTTTCACGCAATGAGTCTCCAATGCTTCATTCTTCATTGTGACTGATAAAGTATTATCCGTTATTAATTTATGGTTCAGTGCATCAATGTCAAAATATTCTAAAGAAGGAGATATAGCATTTGAAAAACCTTCTGCATCAGCATAATGAAAATTATCATTCTCATTCAAGTAAAAAGTCGGGCATGAGCCAAAACAAACTTTCGGATTTGTAAGGCAAGTAATCCCTAAGGCAACATCAAGGCCAGCCATTAAACTTAATGCAGTAATTCTGTTAAATTCGGGATTTAGGATCTTTGTATTTGTTTCAAAAATTGCAACACTATCAATTGGAATACTAATTAGACCTTCATCTCTCTGTCTTCTGTTAAAATCAAATTGAGTTCCGTAGCCTGTAACCATACTCAAAGCAGTATCAATTTTCCAGGAATCTTTTAAAATACAAACATCTCCGTTTTTAAGATGGGCTTTTAAAAATGGTTTTGTTTGAAGATTGTTTGTCTCGTATATTAATCTGTTTGCATCCTTATAGTTTGAACGGAAGTAATAAGTCGAACAGGACTGTACGCCTATAATAGCAGCAGTGATTGCAAAAGCGTAAAGAAAAATCTTTTTCATCTTTTTGTTTTTCATTAAAATGTCGTTTTTAAGTTGCCCCAACGGTTTATTTGCTCTACAAATATACCACATTGATATACAATGGCAACAAAAAGTATATAAAATAAAATGCAGCTTTTATCACATCAGTTAATCAATTAAACATCAGTAGTATGCAAAACTGTATTTTTGAAAAACTATTAAAATAAAACATTCTCTTCTGCGACAAATCATACCATGGGCATAAACACATAAAAATTATATTGATTTTTAAGGTTTGGGCGGTAATTAATCTTGGAGCTATATAATCACAAATCTAAACGAAATTACATAAATCATAAGAATATCAATGAAGGTATTATTGAGAAACTTTCATTTGAGGAAACTGATGATTTTTTTTGACAGCTATACAGTATTAATATAATTCATATTAATGATACAATTATTTTGATGGCATTTCATTTTACCACGGAGGACACGGAGAAGTACAGAGGGTTTTATTCGCATTTCTCTGCATACCTCTGCGTTCTCTGTGGTTATATTCTTCACCACAGAGGGCACGGAGAGGCACTGAGGGTTTTACTTGTATTTCTCTGTGAACCCCTGTGATCTCTGTGGTTATATTTTTCACCACGGAGGGCACGGAGAGGCACAGAGACTTTTCAACGTATTTCTCTGTGTACCTCTGCGTTCTCTGTGGTTATATTTTTCACCACGGAGGACACGGAGAGGCACAGAGGTTAATTTTATCATCAAACCAGAATCTTTTCTGCTGCTTTATTCAAAAATTCTGTTTTTATCTTAACAATGATATCGAAACCCCATATTTCAGAAAGGCGTCTGAACTCCTCTATCTTAAAACAAAAAATTTCTCTAAAAATTAGCAAAACCCGAAATACCTGTTACTCGCACCATGATGGTTTCCGTTCCAGCTGTTCAATATCATTTAACACTTCACGAATATAGCGAAACAGCTTACCACCGTGAAAACCATCAGCAGCACGATGATCTATGGCGGTTCCAAGCCATAATATACGCCTTGGAACGATCTTTCCGTCCACTACCCAGGGCCTTGTATCCACGCCACCCAGTATCATTACAAACGAAACATTTGAAACCGGGAATAATGCAGGAAATCCGGCTTCAAGTCCAAGGCTGCCAATATTTGATATTACAAAAGATCCAAAGCTGCTGGATGAAAGTCCCAGACTTGGAATTGAAAAACCAAGATCAATGGTAAGCATTTTAAAAAATCTGAATATCCATCCGCGAAAAGGCCATGGAATTGAGCCAAGCAAGCCTTTCATCTTCATAGTTTTATTTTCCGAACCTTTTCGTGATTCTTTTATTCCCTGAAAAAGAAAATCAGCAAGTTCTTTAAGGGTCATTTTATCAGCGTCAGGAACTTTAACCGAGCTAAGCTGATTATCACGAAGTAATACACTTACGCTGGCTTCAATTGAAGAACGGGGAATTACCTTACCACGAACAACTGATACATTTAGTTCAGGGACATCTTCTTTCAGCGCTCTGGCAATGATCAAAGTAAAAATATGAGTGAGTGTTATTCTAAGTCCTTCCTTGCGTTTTTTACTGATATATTCCTCAATATCAGTAACGTCAATTTCAACCGAACCAAGAATTTTAGCGTCTGTAGGTTTTTTATAAACAGCAGCCGCTACTTTCCGCCAGTTAGTATTGAGATTATCATTATTGGTCATAACAAATAATTGGAAATCCTATAATTAAATCATGCAATTCAGAGTTTTAATCAGTTTTAACAACTTATACTGTAAGTGAAACCACCTCTTCCAGCTCCCTAATAACTCTTTTTTGCTTTCTATTATCAAGTCCTATCTGACCCAAAAGCCCCGGTCGTTGTATCAGTTGAGTGCAGAGTAGGATACCTGACTCAATTAATTGTGTTTTTTGTTTCCGGTTTAGATCAGTAAGCACAGTCACAGGTAATAACCTGAATTTTTCAATAATTACCCGCAGGCTTCCTTTCGCCGGATAATCCCACCCCATGAGTTTCAATCCTGCACAATTACCATATTTCAATGCATCGCCGGAGAACCTTGTATTTGTTACAACCCAGCCTTCGAAATATTTGTTTTTATTTTCTTCAATCGTATTCAAGAAATTCTCAATATCGTTAAAGCGGGATCGTATATAAAGAGGAACCTGAACATTACAAAGTTTTCCGGGAGTATTATGAAATTTACATTCCACCATTACAAGGCGATTCTCTTTATCGGCAACCACATCTATTTCATGTTCAACACATAAACCTCTGACAGTTTTACCAACTTCGACAGAATAACCAAATTCTTTAAAAATTTCTCCTACAAGGCTTTCAAAAGGAAAACCGGTAGGTCCCAGCTCCATAATTGCTTTTTTAATATTAAAACGAGCAGCAGATGATGACTTTAGTTTTCTTAGCAAACGAAATGCAATTCTATGTATTTCAGCGGTTGTCATATTAGGGCGAAGTTGTTTTAAAACCTCACTCACCACAATATTCTCCATTTCGTCAGTAGCTTCTGATTTACGCAATGAATTACGAAGCTTTTCTTCAGAAAACTCTTCAGCTTCACCTGAAGCCTTTATTATTTGGACGTGTCTAGTCATACTGTGTTAAAACCCTGTCAGGGTAATTATGTAAAAACCCCAGCAGATTTAATAAAATTCCACCGGGTTGTATTCAGGTGGTTTAATATTTAGGCGTAACACCAAAGTTTTTGAAAACAAAAGCCCAAATATCGCTTTGCTCATCAATAATTTTTGCAGTAGGTTTTCCGGCTCCATGTCCAGCACTGGTATCAATTCTAATGAGTACCGGATTTGCCCCTTTGTGGGTTTCCTGTAGCCTTGCTGCAAACTTAAATGAATGTGCGGGAACCACACGATCATCATGATCGGCAGTTGTTATAAGAGTAGCTGGATATTCAACACCGTCTTTAAGAGTATGCAACGGCGAGTATTCGAGAAGATAATGGAATTCTTCTTCATTCTCGCTCGAGCCGTAGTCACCTACCCATGCCCATCCGATAGTGAATTTATGAAAACGCAACATATCCATCACTCCTACTGCCGGTAATGCCACCTTAAACAGATCAGGGCGTTGTATCATACAGGCACCAACAAGTAAACCACCATTAGAGCCACCCTGAATAGCAATTTTCTGAGGGCTGGTATATTTCTGATCTATCAGATATTCAGCAGCGGCTATAAAATCATCAAAAACATTTTGTTTCTGAAGTTTTGTGCCTGCTTTATGCCATTCTTCACCGTATTCACCACCACCACGGATATTGGCAAGCGCATAAATTCCACCATTTTCAAGTAAAATCAAGCGGCTAACACTAAACGATGGTGTCATTGAAGCATTGAACCCACCATATCCATAAAGCAATGTCGGGTTATTACCATTCATCACAAGTCCTTTTTTATGAGTGATAAACATTGGGATCTGAGTTCCATCCTTACTGGTGTAAAACACCTGATTGGTTTCATAGGCATCAGCATCAAAATCTATCTCAGCAGCGCGGTAAACCGTTGATTCATTGGCAGCTACATCAAATTTAAAGATTGTTGACGGATAAGTAAATGAAGTAAACGAGTAAAAAGCAATATTATCTTCTTTTTTGCCTGAGAAACCTGATAATGAACCTATTCCCGGCAAATTGACTTCACTTATATAATTTCCCTCATAATCGTAGATATGTGCACGACTTGTGGCATCCTTCATATACTGAACAATAATACGCCCTCCAACAAGGCTTGCGCTACCAAGCACTTCGTCTTTTTCAGAAATAACGGTTTTCCAGTTTTCTGGTTTGGGTTTATCAGGGTTTATAAGAACCAGTTGCTTACGTGGTGCATCATAGTTTGTTAATACAAGTAGCTCATTACCAATATTATCAAGAACTGAATAGTCTTTCTCAAAATTATCAACTATCTGAATAAACTCTGCATTCTTTTTACTCAAATCTTTTACATACACAGCTTCACCACTGGTAGTTTCCGATTCGTAAATAATGAGAAAACGTTCATCATCAGTAACCCGGGCGCGATAGTTACGCAAAGGATAATTGCGGTTCTGATAAATAAGTTCATCTTCGCTTTGAGGAGTTCCAAGTTTATGATAATACACCTTATGAAATTCATTTTTACCTGACAATGCTTCACCAGCCTTGGGAGCATCATAGCGGCTATAATAAAAACCATCGCCACACCATGAGGTCCCTGAGAACTTAACCCACTCAATTAGATCGGGCTGTTCTTCCCGGGTTTCAATGTCAATGACCTTTATTTCATTCCAGTCAGAACCGGCACGTGAAATACTATAGCCAAACCAACGATCATTATTTGAAATACTCAAACCTGAAAGCGCCACAGTACCATCTTCTGAAAAAGTATTTGGATCGAGAAATACACTTGCTTCACCTTCAAGTCCTTCCTGAATATATAGGACGCTTTGGTTCTGCATACCATCATTCTTAAAGTAAAAATAATATTTACCTGCACGGAAAGGAGATCCATAACGGGGATAATCCCACATTTTATTAAGCCGATCACGGATTTTATTTCTGAAAGGAATACCCTCCAGATAGCTGAAGGTCAATTCATTCTGAGCTTTAACCCATTCGGCAGTTTCTTCTGAATTATCATCCTCGAGCCAGCGATAATGGTCAGAAACTTCAACACCAAAATACACATCCATTTGATCAACCTTACGTGTTTCAGGGTATTTTAACTGAGGCTGGTCTTTGCAACTATACATCATAATTACACTTCCTACTGTTAATAAAATTAGTAAGTTTTTCATTTTAATAGCTTTAAGTTAATAATTATTAATAAATCGCAAATTTACCGAAATTAATTTTAGTGCAATACTTAAGACCGTTAAGTTTGATTAGTTTTGCACCGCAATCCTAAATTTTCAAAAACTTTATGACTCAGAAAAAACGTATATCTATCTACAGAAGAGATCTAAAACCGGGAAACACCAATGACAATCAGCAGGAATTCTGGCTATACAGCCTAAGCGAGTATGATTCAAAAGGAAATATTACCGAGCAAATAATTTATGACAATAATGAAACAATAATTGAACGGGTTGTCAGAAAATACGACAACAAGGGATTACTGGTACATGAACAGTTTTTTGTTGATAATAATGAGCCATCAGACGAAAAAACATACGAACGCGATGAAAATGGATTATTAACCGCTGAAATAAAGCATTATCTTGATGGTTCATATGATAAAACAACCTATTATTACGATTCTCAGAACCGAATAATAAAAACTGTAACCGTTGATGATGAAGGCGAAGCAGAGCAAGAAATGATAAAAGATTATAGTGGTGAGCTCATTGTTAGATCACTGACTACTGATCCGGATGGCGATATTATTTATTTGGATGAATTTATTTATAACGAAACTGAAAACACAGTAGAGCATAAAAAAACAAATAATGAAAACGGCGAAGAATCTCATATTCTGACCCATTATAACAGCAGTAGTCGTAAGATTTCAGAAACATTTTTTGGTGAAGACGGAGACGTTATAAGTAAGGTATATTACGAAGAAGATGAAAAAGGCAATGTGGTAAAAGTTTGGGAAGAGGGAGATAACAATCATGTTACTGAAATAAAATATGACGAAAAAGACAATGCTGTTTTGCAAGAAGAAAAGGATGAAGATGGGAATATTATCAGTTCGGTAAAACGAGAATTTGACGAAGATGGGAATATTATCTTCAGCAATGTCTTCATTGATGGGCAAGGCAGAAGATTACCACAGCATTATGAAATGAGGTTTGATTACACAGTTGAAGACGAAAATGAATAAAAACTGCTGACGCACGAAATAGGCACTTTCAGAAAATAGAATAATTTCTACTTTTTGGGATTAAAAACAGCTTTCAACAATCTCTCTTTGGATAAAAATACCCAAAGGGAGATTTTTTTTTATCCTAGAAATCATGTGTGGAA
>JAAYJT010000023.1 GCA_012522795.1 Bacteroidales bacterium
GCAATGTCAATCTTATTGCCGGTCATAATATCCGTATGCTCGAAGGGACATCTGTACGTTCAGGAGCTTATCTTCATGCATATATATCAAATGAGTACTGTACATTACCTCCTGCAATGTTAGCAGCGGAAGAAGATACTGATACAAATATTGAAACGGTATCGGAAAAATCATCAGAAGTTTTTGAAAACCATACTAATGACCTCTTCAGAGTTTATCCAAACCCAACTACAGGCATATTTACTCTTGAACTAAATACCGGAAATGATTCTGGCTCAATCAAGATAGAGATATTCAACCTGCTTGGTGAATGCATCCTTAACACTGTACAGCAATCAAACAGCCATTATCAGTTTGATTTATCGGGGAATAAGGCAGGAGTATATTTTATAAGGGTAATTTATGGTGAGAATAACAAAATTGAAAAATTAATCAAACAATAGCATAGTTTTTTAATTTCCTGATAAGTATCCGCCAAAGGTCATTTGCATTAAGCTGCTTAACTATACCTCAGATCTTAGGCAGATATTTTATTCTAAAATGCCACTAAGGTTCTGATTTGCAGTTATGTATGGCTTGATTTAAAGCATGAAATTTATTTTTATTTCAAATATATAAATATCTAAAATGCTATATATTTGAGATTTATCTCAAGTGTTTTGTGTAATAAAAATATCAATTTAGCTTAGTAAGGAATTGCAAATCAGCTAATATTAAAAACTCATCTAATTTATTTTCACCTCCCTATTGACTTACCTTTATTTAAGACGTATTTTTGTAGAATATTTCATAGAAGTTACTTTAAATATCAGAATATGAGTCTGACTTAAGCAAATAACCAAATTGAAATATATTAACCATTGTCGTTCTTTGTCATTTAAACCGGATGTTCCATAAAGGGCTCATGTAGCTCTTATTTTGTTTTTCCTGCTGTTAGGGTAGTGCAGATATATACAGCAGAACAGGTTTTTGAAAATATATTGCGGATTTTAAAAGCACTTGCAAACAAAAATGCTGACTAATTAAAACTATTAATAAAAGCACTTAAAGACTTTAATTATCAAAATTCTTATTAACCCTTAAATCTCAAGATTATGAAACCCATTTTAAAAACTACGATCGCCTTTATCCTGATATTGTCATTTCATACAGGATATACACAAACATTAACATGGACAGGAAACACCAATGCAAATTGGAACATTCCGGGCAATTGGAGCGGAGGTGTAGTACCTAACAGTACTTATAATGTAATAATACCAGCTAATCCAACAAGGCAACCTTTTATATCTTCTGCCAATGCTTCCTGTAAAAGCTTAACAATTAATTCAGGAGCAACGCTTACCGTAAGTGGTTATACTCTGAGTGTAAGTAACGATATAAATATCAGTGGAAAACTTACAATGAACAATCAATCGGGCATTATTAATGCTTACGGTGATGTTAACTGGGAATCTGGCTCGACAGCAGATTTTACAGCAAATACATTATTTTATGTTTATGGTGGTTGGAAGTTCCAAACAGGATCAAATGTCAATTTGACTTATGGTACTGTAGTATTTACAGGTCCAAACACAAACAATATATTATGCAATTCCGCATCATCAGCTTTCAATAATATTGCAATAAATAAATCTTCAAATGCCATTTTGGGAATTAATACATACTCAAATTTTCCTCTACAAATAAATGGATATATTGATGTGTATAATGGTAGTACTTTACACGTTTATTCATCCAAAGATTTGATAATAAAAGGAAATATTATAAGCAATGGCGTTTTTCAATGTTATGATGGTACAGTAAAATTAGTCGGCACAAGTCAGAGTTTAAGGATGAATACCGGTGATTACTTTAATAATCTTACATTTAACCAATCAGGAACTGTTACAATAAATAATACCAACACCAATATCGTTGAAGTAAAAAAAGATGTGGTAATTAATTCCGGAGTGTTCAATATGCAGGACAGAATTATGCGTGTGGGAGGAAACTGGACTAATACAAAAGGTTCAAGTGCTTTCAATGCCGGTACAGGGCGGGTAATATTTAATGGATCGGGGCATCAATATGTCAAATCCAGTGAGAAATTTAATATTCTTGAGATAGATAAAGGAGCAGCACTCCGTGTAGATAGTGCTTCTTATATAGTAATCTGCAATAAATACGAATGGAAAAAAGGAAGTATTGATGTTTATAAAGGAACTTTTACAGCTTTGGATCTTGTCAATAATGGAATATATGGTAGTTATTATGTAAACCCGGGTGGAACCATCAATTTACATCAGGATGCTTCCGGATGGATAGATTTAAATGGTAAATTTAACTTCAATGGTGGTGGAACCATTAATGTTTTTGGCGGATCTGGTTATAGTTATTGGGCACGGGGTGGAAATGCTGAAATATATATGAATGGTGGAGTATTAGATTTTAAAAATCAGGGAATATACATATATAATCCTTCTTCATATACTTTTACTCATAATATTACCGGAGGTACAATACGCACAAGTAAAGGCTTAAGTTGTTACAGAACTGATTTTAC
>JAAYJT010000024.1 GCA_012522795.1 Bacteroidales bacterium
CAACTACCGATGATTATTGTACACAAAACAAAAGCCTGATCTCATCTGACGATAATGATATTTTATCTAAAAAGTCATTAATTGAAAATAAAGACTTCTTCCGTATTTATCCTAATCCTACAACAGGTTATTTCATCCTTGAACTGCTAAATGATGAAGCAGGTCAGAATATTATTGTTGAGGTTTATACAATGTTAGGCAGTAAATTAATCGTTGAAGAATTATCTGCTGATAAGCTATATCAATTTGATTTAACACAATTTAATCCTGGTATCTATCTTATAAAAGTAATTCAGGGTAATAATTATGGTATTGAAAAGTTGATCAAACAATAATTCAAGTTTTGCCCATTACTTGATATACAAGCCTTTTTGGATTATTGATATTTAGAGAGCTATGATGTAACTGCTTTTAATAATGGCGGACTTATATCATAGCTCTGCCTTTTTCTTCTTTTTACAGGAAATATTTCCTCAAAAAACAGGTAATGTTTCCTCTGAAAATAAGAAATATATCGTAATATTTTTTTATTTTAGGGTTATAAACGATTATACCTTTGCAAGGTAATTTTCTATACGATATTGACGATAACCGATAATGCACTGAGAAAGAATGTGAATATTCATCTTATTTACCTTTAATCAATATCTCGTAATTTGACTACTTAAATCTCAGGCTTATCATAGTGCTATGTAATTTATAGTAAACTCTTCAGGAATAAGCTTATTCCACTATTGCCATACTACCAGTGAGTATTCGTATTAAAGAATTTTATTAGAAATTATAAATCAGGAGTTATCAATATGAAGAATATAGAAGCTTTGGGATTTCTTAAATACAAATATTCGATATAAATGAATAAGATTAACAGATTAATATTGTTGCTTTATATATTCCGGTAGGTGTAATTTGAGAATAACCCTTAGTGAGCTTATTCATTTATTCATAGCATACAGTATGATACTAAAATTTATTAAGAACGGAATATTGGTAAAAACTGCTTATGTTGTCTTTTCAACGGTTAGGTCGTATTTGGTTAAAAATAATAAAGCGGTTTTCCATTACATAATGTATTACTACATTTTATGATATCAGTTACCAAAATTGAAAGTAAAGACCTTATTAATAGCATGTTTTAGCATGAATGTGAAATATACTTTCTTATTGAAATAGTTTTTATAATCACAAATTAATTATTTACCAAAACCCTTTAAAAATGAAAAATTTAAACAAGTTAATTCGCAAGGTAATAGTTGTTTTACTATTTACCTCAGTTCTGCAGGGTTACGCCGTTAATGGACAAACCTTTGAAAAAGATTATGTTGACGGTGAAATCATTGTCAAGTTCTACGATGATTATTATTCTGGAAAAATAGATTATGCGGATTGTTTTTCAATAATTATTGAAAAACATGAGGTTTTGAAAATTAGTAGCTTTTTTGAAGACAATAATGATGCAAAATCATTAGATATTATTCTTTTGACATTCAAGAATTATAGTGAAATAAATGAGATCATTTCAGAGCTTGAAAACTGCCCTGAAATAGAATATGCTGAAAAAGTACCATGTTACTATCCTGAACTCAACCCTGATGATGGATTTTCAATTAAAGCAAAAAGTTTGATGAAAAATAAGAATTTTCTTGGTTATGATAATATTGGTTGGATGGATAAAACTAACAATGATAATATTATGATCAAATCTGGTAAGGAGACAGAATCATTCCCTTTGGATGATAATAGTTTAAATAATTCAATAATTTATCCTGTAGGATATAAAGAAAAGAATACTGAAGTTATGCAGGGAATGGATTATTTATCTCCAGCAAAAAGAGGTTCAATCTCAGATGATAATACGGAGTTTCTAGATTCTTCATATCAAGGTTTTAAATTATCAGGTATACTTAATGTCCCTGGAGATTATTCTACAATTCAGGATGCTATTAGTAATGCTATGCCAGGAGATACTGTATTGGTTGCTGATGGTTTGTATTATGAGAATCTCAATTTTATGGGTAAAAACCCTTTAATGGTTGCAAGTCATTTTATAATAGATGGAGATACAAATCATATTGTGAATACTATTATTGACGGAAGTCAACCTTCATTGCCCGATATAGGCTCGGTAGTGGTTTTTAAAACCCAGGAAGATACAACTTCAGTATTATGTGGTTTCACAATAACCGGTGGTACAGGACTTTATAATCCTGGTTTGAATGCCTGGGTTGGTGGAGGTATATATATAAGTTCAGGTGGAAAACTGTTGAATAATTATATAATTAATAATGACTTACTTGCTATTGAAAGGGTTTATGGCGGGGGAATTTCAATAGTTTCTTCTCCATCACATATACCATTGGTAGTGCTACGAGATAATAAAATTCAAAACAATCATGTAAAAAGCATAGGCGAAGTTGCTGCTGGCGCAGGCATGTTTAGCGGAGGTAATCTTGTGATGGAAAATAATGTTTTGTCTGATAATAGTGCTGATGGAGCTATGGGTGGAGCTGGGGGAGGTTTGATGATGTTTTACTCCAGAACATTGAAGCTTTATATGCATAATAATAAATTCTCTCACAATGTTGTTAAAACCGATTTTGGTACTTCAAATTATGAGACTTTGGGCGGAGGGTTTGTTATTGTAAATGTAATTGGTAATGTTTCGAATAATATTGTTTCATATAATGTCATCCAAGGTCCTGGTTTTAATTATAGCTGGGGATCTGGTGTGTTCATTCAAGATGTTAATACATATGATTTTGTGTTTGAAAATAATATTATAAATAATAATACAAGCTATTCTTTATGTTTAGGAGGTGGATTAGGTTTACTTAGGTCAATTGGAATTTATCAAAATAATGTAATTCAGGAAAATACGAGCATATCAGGCGGGGGGATTTCTTTGTTTAATTCTGGTAATGAAGTGTTGTTTATAAACAATACTATTATAAATAATACCGCAGTTGAAGGAGGGGGCGCAAGTATATATTGGGCTGATGCACTATTAATGAACTCTATTGTGTGGGGCAATATGTCTGAGGAAGGACAGTCAATCTTCTATTTTGAAAGTAATATACAATTACGATATTCAAATATTCAAGATACGGAAGTATGGCCTGGTGACGGCAATATGAATATAGAACCAGATTTTATGGCTGATGGATATCACCTCACCAGCCGTTCGTTAATGAGAAATGCCGGAATAAAGGATTTAGAATTAAACGGGATTATTTATTCTTGCCCTCTTTATGATATTGATGGCGATATACGATTTTTAGGCGGTAAAAATCCTGATATCGGGGCTGACGAATATGTAATTCAAATACATGAAGGTGATGCTAATTGTGATGGGATAGTGAATGTGCTTGATGTTGTTACAATTACTAACTATATCCTGCTTCAGAACCCTACTCCTTTCTGCTTTGAAAATGCTGATGTAAGCGGTGATAATATTATCAACGTACTGGATGTTGTTAGCATAGTAAATATAATTATGGGCGGAGACAAACATGGTTCGTATATTGTAAATTCAGAAACAGCTTATATTTATTTGAATAATGATGGAATTGATATTATAAATGATGGCACTTTAGCCGGCTTGCAATTTGATATTCAGGGATTAACTATGAAGGACGTGGAAATTGCTCTGAGAGGCTATGAATTCAGATGTGCTGAAATTGGTAACAGCTTGCGCTGTATTATCTTCAGTTTCGATAATTCGCCATTGCCTTCAGAAAGAATAACCATCATGAAATTCAAAACCAAACTGAATAATCTCGCCTGGGGTGAAGTAATTGCTGCCAACGTTAATGCAATAGAAGTTCCAATGATGAAATATCATTACAATGAAAATTTAATGATAAAAATTTATAAACCTGTTGTTTATCCTAATCCTTTCTCAGGCTCAACAATAATATCTTATTCATTACCGGTTGATTCTCAGGTTAATATTGCATTATTCAGCACTCATGGTAAAATGATTCTATCATTGAAAGATACTTATGAACCAGCCGGCGATTATCAACTGTCTGTGGAATCAGATGATATATTACCCGGAATTTATTTCTGCAAAATAATTATTAATAATCAAATATTTGGAAGAAAAATAATCTGTTGGAAATAATATAACTTTAATGCTATTATAATAAAGATTATTTATTGGATAAAATATAATTTCTATCCTTCTGAAGATATTATTTAATATTTTATAGTGATAAATGTATTTTCTATAAAGTCAAAACCTATTCAATTTAGCTATTTAGGTATTATGATAACAACAAAATAATAAATTACCAAAATCCTTTAAAAATGAAAAATGTAAACAATCTAATCAGTAAGTTAATTAATATTTTTATAATGATTTGCTTACATAATGGTTTAGTTATTTATGCTCAAAACGTCGAAAAGAACTTTGTTGATGGACAGTTATTTGTAAAATTTCATGATTATTATGATCCGAGAATAATTGTTGCACATGATTATACAGTAAAAAAAGAAGATGCTGGTTATTTTGCCGATATTTTTAATAAATATGAACTTATCAGCGTTAGCAGACCCCTTGATATCAATAATGATATAAAATTGTTAAGAACCTTTCTTTTAACTTTTGCTGACCATAAAGCGCTAGATAAAATAATCTCAGAACTTGAAGCAAAACCTGAAATTGATTATGCTGAAAAAGTACCTTGCTACTATCCCAGCTTCAAGCCTAACGACAGTCTTTACAATCTTGTTTACGGACCGTATAAATGGAAATGGCATCTTGATGTTATAAATGCAGAACAGGCATGGGAAATTACAAAAGGTGATCCTGAAATTAAGATTGCCATTGTTGATAATGCTGTTTGGGCTGATCATCCTGATTTGGTTAATAAAGTAGTTTTACAATATGATGCTGTCAACAATGTTCAAAATTCCAATCCTCCTGCAAGTGGTGATCCGGTCGGCTGGTCGCATGGAACTCATTGTGCAGGACTTGCAGCAGGCGAAACAAACAATCATATTGGAATTGCTGCAATTGGGTATAATACAAGTATTATTGGCGTCAAAGTAGCTCATGGCCATTGGAATAATATTACACATCACCTTCAGGGTATTAATTGGGCAATTAATAATGGTGCTGATATAATTAGTATGTCTTTTGGTTATACAATATACACTCAGACTTTTCAGAACCTGATCAATACTGGGCATTCAATGGGAGTAGTGTTTTTTGCTGCTGCTATGAATGAGTCAAATAATAATGTCTTTTATCCAGCCGGATATAATAATGTAATTGCAGTTGCTTCAACCAACGATAATGATGTTAAATCAGATTTTTCAAACTGGGGTACCTACGTTTCATTGTGTGCTCCTGGCGGTTATGCTTCACCCGGTCCTATGGGAATTTTAAGCTCAGTTATTTATAATTCATCATTGGGATATTACGACCCAGGTGCTGGTACATCCATGGCTACTCCGATTGCAGCAGGGCTTGCCGGGTTGATGAAATCAATTAATCCTGACCTTACACCAGATGATCTTAAAAGCGTTATGCAGGCAACTTGCGTAAATATTGACGCTTTGAATCCACAATGGGCAGGACAGTTAGGTGCAGGTAGAATTGATGCATATGAAGCTGTTAAAGCTGTTCCTTATTCACCACAACCTGCTTTCAGCACTCCCGTATCTATTATTCAACCTGGGCAGTCAATTAATTTCACCGATCTCACAAAAGGAATTCCCGATTCATGGAACTGGACATTCGGCGGAGGTGTGCCTGCTACTTCAACTGTTAAAGATCCCACAGGTATCACCTATTACTCACCCGGCACATATGATGTTACTTTAAATGCTCAGAACGCTTATGGAAATGAAACTATTACAAGACAAAGTTATATTGTGGTAACAGATAATCCTGCTCCATATCCACAATTTGAAGCCAGCTTAACAACAGGTTGTATTTATGACCCTATTATAATTGAAGATAATACTCTTTATAACCCGATAAGCTGGCAATGGAGTTTTACACCATCCACATACACGTTCATTAACGGAACTACTTCGGCAAGTCAGCATCCTGAAATTATTTTCACTGCTCCCGGTGTTTACAGCGTTAATGTTACCGTAGTTAACGCCAATGGCACTACCACTAAGGTATTTGAAGATTATTTTGCCATTGACGGAAGAAATCTCCCGCTTGAAGATGATTTTGAAACCGGAGAATCAGATAATTTCATTCTTTCCTCAAACTCAAAAGCATTTGTAAAAGTTGATAATCGTTCGGCAAACGAAAGTAATTTTGGATTACATTTTACCGGCGGAGTAGTATTCACAGAATGGACAGGCACACCTACAGGAACAACACCACAGCAGGCATGGAATACAAACGTTGATTTTCATGGCTTTGCTGAAATATGTAAAGTTGACGCTACTAATATGTCAGAAGTATTTTTAGCGTTTGACCTACGCCAAACCTATAGTTTAGGTCAAAAATTCTCCTGGTTGAGGGTTCTTATTAATGACACTATTCAGGTTGCTGATATTGATGGTGTTATGGATTTCAATCCAACTGCAAACACAGAGCCGTTTTCAAGAAAAATATTCAATCTTTCAGAATTCAAAGGCACGACTTTTACAGTAACACTTCAATCATGCTGTCGCATTTATGATAAAACTTATAGTGAAGGTGATAATGTTTTTATAGATAATGTTTTTATAGGAAACTTGAGTTATCCAACCTTGGGCGATGTAAACTGTGATGGTATAATTAATATACTTGATGGTGTTACAATAGTAAATTATATATTGCAACAAAACCCAAATCCATTTTGTGTTGAAAATGCTGATGTTACAGGAGATAATATAATAGATGTGCTTGACGCAGTTGAAATAGTTAATATAATAATGGGTAGATAAAAGTCAGAGCTTAAAATGATTAGTATGCAAAAGTAGATAAAGTTGTAAAAGCAGATATGTAGGTGGAATATATATGTGTTTTAGCATTTTATCATAAATCAAATATACTATTTTATCTCAAAATATTCTAGCCCTGTATTTTCTCCTGTTTTTACAGGAAAAATTTCCTCAAAAAACAGGTAATGTTTCCTCTGAATATAGGTATTATATTCCTTTGTTTAATTTGATAGCGGTAGAAGTATGATCTAATTTTGCTCAAGATTTTAAAGCCTGAACCAGATAACCAACAAAATAAAAAGGAGACAAAATTATGAGAGTTAGTTCTACCCTTGGTGAGTTGTTATCACAAATAAAAAATACTATTTTTTTTATCAGTTTTGCTAAAAAGGCTGTAGTTTGTATGGCAGTCATATTATCGGGTGTTATTCCAATTAGTTCGACAGCTCAAACCTGTTGTCCGGAGTTCAAAATAAAGGATGCAGTCGAGATATGCGCACCTGAGGGTGCTTGTGAGAAAGAAGGGGGAAACCTTGGCAACATTACAAAAGATATATTTGCAGCCTGCAAAGAGAGCACACATGTTTACACTGTTTATCCGAATGATCCTGTTTACACCTATTCATGGACTATAGTTGGGGGTAATATGATCAGTGCTAATCCCGGGAACCCGGCTATTGTGAAATGGGGATCAGGTTCATCAGGTTTCATCAAAGTTGTTATATCCGGAATTAACGGATGTGTTGATTCGTTATTGGTTCAGATTTGTCTTATTGATAAGCCAAAATCTGGTTTTATTACCTCGGCTGATACAGTTTGTACAGATACACCGGTGTATTTCACAAATATTTCAAGTGGTGGAGCTATAAGCCATTGGCAGTTTGGCGATGGCAATACCTCAGACGGTTTTAACGCATTTCATAGTTATTCAGTCCCTGGGATTTATACTGTTTTATTAACTGTTACTGATTTTGGTGGTGGGAGTGATAATGCAGATGAAAAAAGTGCTTGTGGCTGTAGTGATACCATCTCGAAAACAATTGTAGTTTTAACCGGAAAGGGGCCTAGAATTGCTACAGATTGTTGTTTTGGGACAGTATGCCCTAACGAGGTTCAGAAGTTTTGTACTCCTGATACATGTTCTTCATATATATGGAGTGTAACGGGCGGAACCATAATTTCAGGACAAGGATCCATGTGCATTCAGGTAATATGGGATCAGATCAACAATATTCCAACAACAGTTACTTTAGAGACCCCAAATTGTGGAGTATCACCATGTCCGGCGATAACAACCTTACAGGTTCCGGTTCTTTATCCAAATATGCCTGTTAACGGACCTGGCTTTTTATGTGTTGGTGCTTCCGGCAATTTCTCATTGCCTCACCTTCCGGGAACTTATTATAACTGGACGGTTACGGGTGGAGCATATACTGTAGGAGATTTTGATCAGAATGTTTCTAATATAAACGTGACCTTTAATTCACCAGGATATTTTACTATTAGTTGTTCATATAATAATCCTCTTTCCGGATGTTCGGGTCTTAGCGTTATTAATGTGGTTGTTTTACCATCTTTTGATATAATTTATGGGGCTGATATTGTGTGTGAAAATGATACGGAACTATATGGAGCTAATAGCATGGCTCTATGGTCGGTTTCTCCTGCAGGTGCAATAGTCCAGGCAGGTATTCTTAATCCATGCCAGGTAACCTGGACTACTCCCGGAACCTATGTTTTAAAAGCCGTAAATTCTGCTCCCGGTTCTTTTTGCAACGATACTGCCTATAAGGTTGTTGAAGTCGTGGCAAAACCTGTTTTATCTGCCATTTCAGGCCCGACATTTGCCTGTTCTAATAAAAACTTTACTTTTAGTGTTACTTCAAATGTGGATGAAGGTTCGTTTATATGGTCAGTATCTCCGGGTACCGGAACCATACATTCCGTTTTAGGTGAAGATGGGGATCAGGCTATCATTGAATTAACAGGAGCAGGTCCATGGACTATTAATGTTTACCAGCAAGTTGAACTTACTCCTGGTAGATATTGTAATTCATCAATACAATCACTAACGGTAAATCCATATCCTCAGCCGATTATCTCAGGAACTGGCACTGTATGTGTTGATGGAATTGAAACATATAATACTGCACTTCCGGTTCCTCCGGGAGGATTTCAATGGTCAGTTTCACCACCTAACAGAGGAACAATACTCAGCGGGCAGGGTGGCGATCAGGTAACATTAAGATGGCACGGTACTCCTGCTACTGCAAATATAATTGTGAGTTCATGCGCCGGCAATGATACCATGCCTGTAACTATAGTCAATCCTCCTTTGGTATCTCCTATCATTGCTAACGGACCAACTGCTTATTGCCTGCCGGATGTGCCAAATAATCTTCTTCTGAGCATTACTTCAGGGTATCCCGGATACCAATGGTATCATAATGGTAATCCAATTCCATTTGCTAATTCATCCAATTATCTGATTACTACACTGCCACCATCTCCGGCTCTTCATACTTTCTCAGTGGTTGTGTCCACCGGGGTTTGTGAAGTAACAAAAACAATACATGTTCTTATTGATAATTGTCCGGGAGGTCAACTACCAACACTTCCACCATGTACACTTGATTTTACATTCAGCCCTAATCCGGCGTGCGTGGATCAACCTGTAAGCTTTACAGCTATTCCTTCTTATACAGGTTTTGACTTTACCTGGGATTTTGGTGATGGTTCTACATCATTTACAAAATATACCGAACATTCGTACAGTGCTCCGGGAATTTATAATGTTACTCTTGTAGGAACCTTTCCCAATTTATGCTCTCTTACTGTGGTTAAACAGGTTATTGTAAATCCTTTACCGTCATGTGTAATCAATGCTACTGATACCATATTTTGTCCTGGTGATTCAGTATTGATAAAAGCATGTTCAGGAATGTCGGGTTATCAATGGTTCAGAGATGGTATTTTGATTCCGGGAGCTGTAAGTTCAGACTATTATGCAAAACAACATGGTGAATATTATGTGCTGGCAACAAATAATTTTGGATGTTCTGATAAATCGAACGACATTTATATTTATATGCACGGGTTGCCAAAAGCAAAAATAAAAACTCAACGGACTCATTGTTCATATCCAGGAAGTTGGATACAGTTGAATCTATCTGCATTTTATGATACAGACTATTCATATTCATGGTCTGATGTTCCGGGAGGTGCAACATTTAGTGCAAATAACAGTAATCTTGCTTATAATACTCTGGCAACTATAATATTACCAGTAGTATTGCCTTATCAGCATCAGTTTGTGCTTGAAGTTACTGATATTACTACAGGTTGTTCTAATTATGATACAGTTTGTGTTACATTTTATGAAATTCCACCTTTGAATTTCAACTGGCAAAGTGCTTGTGAAGGCAGTTTGTTGACATTTGTTCCTACCCCGAATGATCCCTCAAAGTATGATTATATGTGGAGTACCGGAGCCAGTACGCCTATTATTACTGCTTCAGCTGCAGGTTCTTACAGTTTGACTATTACTGATAAAATAACAGGTTGTTCCGCTTATGGCATTGCCGGGGTCATATTTCCAAAACCTGATGTGAGTCATTTTCCTTTAGGTTGCAAAACCATTCAATGCAATGACACATTGAACATGTTTGTGCCGTTACCACTGAACTTGCAATCATGGAATAATACATATCCGTCCAATTATCCATTGATTGAATGGTATGATCAGAATAATTCGCTGGTGGGAACGGGTCAGACTATACCATTTGTGAGTAGTGTATCAGGGGAGCATGAATTAATAGTGGTGGTTCAAAATATTTTTGGTTGTGTTGATACCGCCGGAGTATTTTGTATTACTGTGGAATGCGTTGATCCGGAGGGTCTTGATTTTGGCGATGCTCCTGACCGGAGGCAGAATGGTTGTTATCCGACATTATTGATAAATAATGGAGCACGGCATCAGATTGTACAGGGTGTATATCTTGGCAACATGGTTGACCCTGAACCTGATGGGCAACCTAATATTAGTGCTACCGGTGATGATAATGATATATTGTTCCCATCTCTTGGCGATGATGAAGATGGTGTTATACTTCCAACAGTAATAAGCCCGGGACAAACGGTAGCTGCTTTAGTTACGGCTTCAACCGATGGTTATCTTGATGTGTGGATTGATTTTAATATAAATTGTAGCTGGGCTGATCCTAATGAACATGTTCTTGTTACACATCCATTGTATCAGGGAATTAACGAAATTGTTTTTGATGTCCCCTGCGATGCAGCTATGGGCAGGACATACGCTAGGTTTAGATTCAGAACTGACAATTTACCAATTAGTTTTGATGGGTACTGGCCAAATGGCGAAGTGGAAGACTATGTTCTGTATATAGAAGGAGAACCCTGTGGACAGTATGATTTTGGCGATGCTCCGGAAAATTCACTGGCTTATTTACCTTCCACCATAGGGAATTTCCCTACATGTGTTAATGTTGGTCCTGCTAATAGTTTTATTCGTCATTCCGGAAATAAAGAAGCATATTTTGGTGAAACAGTTGATTATGAATCTGATGGTAATGCTGGCTGGTGCCCGTCATTCAATCCGTTTAACTATGATATGGATGAATGCTTTAGTGATGGCTTTAATGACGGTGATGCAGGATTGATAATACCACAAGCATATAGTATTACAACAAATGCAACAGAAATGGTGGTAGTGCCGTGTACTGATCTTGGACCTGATCCACTTTGGAAGACATGTCAGATGGCTAATTGGGGGCAGAATATTGATATCAATGTTACTAATAATCTGCCGGGCCAGATGCCGGCTTATGTAAATATGCTTGTTGACTGGGATCAGGATGGAAATTGGGGAGGCAGTTCAATATGTTGCAATGATGATGTACCAGAACATGCCTTAGTGAATTTTGTGGTTCCATCTGGTTTTAGCGGAGCTCTTTCTTCACTAACACCTCCGAATTTCCGAATTGGTCCTGACCATGGCTATGTTTGGGTGCGTTTTTCAATTACTGAGACACCGGTTCCATCTAACTGGGATGGAAGCGGAATATTTGCATATGGTGAAACAGAAGATTATCTGCTTAAAGTAACAAGTTCTAATTATGCTTGTGTTATTACCATACCAGGTCCTATTTACCAAGGTATTGATATTCCAAATATTATTCCCCCATGGGTTGATATATGCGTTGCTGCTTTAAACACTATAATTGTTGGAGGGCAGGATACTTTCGAGGTTGAAGGCAGTATTAATCTTGAAGCCGGTGAACAAATACGTATGCTTCCAGGAACACGGGTTTATGAAGGAGCTTACATGAGAGCAAGGATTATATCTGATTATGAGTTTTGTTTGAATTACAGAAGCGATTTTGTAAATGGTGATGATATTTCTGATAGTGAAAACAAACCGCTTATTAAAGCTGATAACTCAATTTTCCGGGTATATCCTAATCCAACCACAGGCATACTGAATATTGAGCTATCGGGTAATAATCCGGAAACGAATTTTATTATCGAAATTTTTAATGTCATTGGCGAAAGGATTATGAGTCGTGAAATTACTGGAACTGGTTTATATCAGTTCGATTTGAAAGATTGTAATAAAGGCATGTATTTCATCCGCGTAAACAATGAATCGGAAACAAAAATTGAGAAAATTGTCAGGCAATAATCAATAATATTCAATAAGATGAAAGGAAATATTCCCTCTTTTTTGCAGGAAAAGTCTGGTAGGAGTTTTTATTGCTCAATCAATTCTCTGTAACCAAGCTTTATCTAAAATATTTATAATATGGCTTTTTTTTGAGAATCAATTATGTACTAACTTAAATTTCAACACAATCATTAAATTAATTTATGCCTATGAAAAACATTACCAGCATAATGCTTATGGCTGCCTTCTTTACCGGCAGCTATGTTTTTTCTCAACAAAGGGAAACACAACCTGATCTTGAGAAAGAAAACCTGTTAAAACTTTCAGAGTTTTTTCATCAAAGACACCAAACGCGCAAAGCGGAAGTAGAAAAGTTTGCATTCGAAAATGGATTGAGTGTTAAAATGGTTTCTGACGGGCGGGAATCACAAATCATGTACATTGATGAATTGGGAATGCCGCAGTCATATATCACTTACAATTTCAATGCGGCTCAAACTACCGGAACCAACCAACTATGGACAGGAGGGACAACCGGACTGAATCTTATGGGAAATGGTTATCTGATAGGAATTTGGGATGCCGGTGGCGTGAGAACCACTCACCAGGAATTTGGCTCACGTGTTACGATTATGGATGGCGCATCGTTAAGCGATCATGGGACCCACGTGGGTGGAACCATGATCGCCAGCGGAGTTCAAAGTTCAGCAAGGGGTATGGCCCAACAAGCCACTTTGCGCTCGTACGACTGGGATGACGACTATAGCGAAATGGCTACACAGGCAGCATCGGGTCTCACCATATCAAACCATTCCTATGGCAAAGTCCGGGGCTGGACTTATTCAGATGGATATATGTTTTGGTTGGGAAATACGTCTATCAGTGAAACTGAGGATTATTTATTTGGCTTTTATGACGGAGTTGCGAGGGATCTTGATATTGTTGCATTTAATGCACCTAATTATTTAATGGTTTGGTCTGCAGGTAACGATCGAAACGACTCTTGGTCAGGTGGACATTATGCATGGATTAATGGATCATGGAAATGGTCAACCGCTACAAGAGATCAGGATGGCGGTGTTGATGGATATGACTGTATTCCACAACATGGCGTAGCTAAAAACATATTGACTGTTGGAGCAGTAAATGATATTACAGGCGGCTACACTAGTCCGGCAAGCGTTGTTATGTCTGATTTTAGTAGCTGGGGTCCAACCGATGATGGTAGGATAAAACCAGACATTGTGGCAAACGGTGTTTCGCTCTATAGTACAAGTTCGGACAACAATGCATCTTATACCACATTTTCGGGCACTTCAATGGCATCGCCGAATACAACTGGTACGTTAGCTTTGTTACAGGAGCATTATAGGAATGTAAGAGGTCGAGCCATGAGTGCAGCAGCACTTAAGGGCTTGGTAATTAATACTGCCAGCGAAGCAGGCCCGAATGACGGACCCGACTACATGTTTGGATGGGGCTTGTTGAATGCTGTGGGTGCAGCTGATAAAATCACACAGGATAATACCAATGGTGGCTTGATTGTAGAAGGAATTCTGAACAATTCACAAACCATTGATTACACCTATTATTCTGACGGTTCTGATATCAATGTTACACTCTCCTGGACTGATCCTGCCGGTACACCTCCAGCGGCTGCGCTAAACCCTACCACACTAATGCTAGTAAATGATCTGAACCTCAGTGTAATCAGGCAAAGCAATTCAGCTACTTACTCTCCATGGGTATTAAATCCGGCGAATCCGGCAGCAGCTGCTACTAAAGGCAACAACATCCGCGACAATGTTGAAACCGTGAATGTGAAAAATCCTGCTGCAGGATACTACACCGTCAGGATCACTCATTCAGGTAGCCTTTCGGGTGGAAGCCAGGCTTATGCTTTGATCATTACCGGATTAAAGACTCCTCCAACAAAAACATATTGTTCTGCACGTGCTACTTCTACCAATTTTGAAATGATATCTAGAGTTCAGATGGGAACCATTAACAATTACAGCGGCCGTTCAGCTGGTGGATATCATGATTACCGCGGATTGTTTACTCAGATATCAAAAGGTTCAAGCCAGACAATTACTGTTACTATGACAGGTGGTGCCACATCTTCTTGGGGCAGAGTGTATATAGACTGGAACCAGGATGGAGATTTTAACGATGCCGGCGAAACCTATGTTTTAGGAAGTGGTACTGGTCCCTACAGTACATCAATTGCTGTACCTGCATCTGCTTTGGACGGATATACAACCATGAGAGTAAGAGTTGGTTATGATGGAACACCTTCAGCCTGCGGCACTTTTACTTATGGCGAGACCGAAGATTATACCATAAAGGTAGGTGGAACCCCTGGATTATGGAAAGGCACTATTAGTTCGGATTGGTTTAATCCATTAAACTGGGATAATGGAGAAGTACCTACCTCAGATGTGAATGTCACTATTCCAACTTCAGCACCATTTCAGGTTTCAATTTTTGGTGGCAATGCATATTGTAATAATCTGGTGATCCAGTCTGGCAAGGTAGTAACCGTAAATGGTAATAATATTAACTTCCCCTCTTACTTGTATGTATACGGAAATTTGGATTCTGATGTAGGACAATTTTCTATGACTGGTTCTTATTCTTTTCTGTTTTTTAGAGGATCAACCAATACTTGGTGGGACGATGATAATGAGAACGATTCGTTTACAAATGTAAGAGTTCAAAAAGATACACCAACAGCAATTCTTTCGATGTGGCAAAGTATGACTTGCAGCGGAACATTTTATATTGTCGAAGGCATTTTTCAATCAGATCCTGGCTGGACGCTCACTGTTCTGTCAACTTCTACGAATGCTTTCAGGATTGAAGATGGCGGAACACTTAGATTATGGTCAACCCGTACTATTGATGTAGCCGGTAGAATATATTTCATGAATGGAAGTAAAACTGAAATTACCGGTGGAACCTTGAAAGTTGGTGGCAATTTAAGGGTTGATAGCAATACCACTCATAATATTGCCTTAACCGGCGCAACATTGATTTTTCAGGGTTCAGCAAATCAATATATTGAAGATGCCGATGGAGGAACTTTACAATTGAACGATGTAACCATTGACAAGACAGGTGGAACTGTTTTTATAAATGGTGCAGCATTGAATATTAATGGAAACCTAGTAATTAGCAATGGTGTGTTAAGTTGTAATAACGGACCAACACCAACCACCTCTTACAACATCAATATTAAAGGCAACTGGACAAACAACAATTTTCCGACAGGTTTTGTACCAGGCACGGCAAGAGTAAGGTTCAATGGTTCTGGTCATCAGATCGTTGGATCCAGCGAAAACTTCAATATTCTTGAGGCAAATATGGGATCGGCTCTTCGTATTAATAATGTTGCACACACAGTTACATGTAACCAATATGACTGGACAAGCGGCGGAATTGATGTATTGAAAGGAACGTTTA
>JAAYJT010000003.1 GCA_012522795.1 Bacteroidales bacterium
AATACATCTTTCTATATCCATAGTCTATGTCCGGATTGGATTGAATTGTTTTCATTTGATCAACAACTATTTGGTTATCAACTTCCATTATTATGTCTCCTTGCTTTTGCTTTGTGGTTTGGGTTGGCACTCGGCCCGGCCGCTTAGCTTTTGGCTTGTAATAGTATTGGTGACGACTTAATTGTAATATGCGCAAGACCTTATCTCGTTTAAGTCCCAACCCAATATAACGAATAGCTATCTCTTTTTTAGCTGTTGTGCATACTTTTTTTTTATCATTTCATCCTTTAACCGTCCCTCTAGCTCTTTTTCTGCAAGTAACTTTTTAAGCATGCTGTTTTCCTTTTCTAAGCGCTTAATCTCCTTCAAATGCTCAACGGTCATACCATGTCTAAAACCATCTTCTCCCATAGTTTCAAACTTTTTCTTCCATGAATAGAAGGTCGCAGGATAAATACCATATTTCCCTAAGGTGATTGTAACACCCAGTTCGCCAGCTTCTTTAATGATTTGAAGCTTCTCGTCTTTACTGAATTTTCTCTTTTCCATTTCTGAGTACATAATTACTGATTTTTATTGGTAATCATGTCCGATTTTCTAAGGGGCCAAGACAAACAGCATCTTTGTAAAAAATACTTTTATCTTTAATACTCAGGTATAGTTTGCCAACGGGACTTTCTCTGTCAACGAAACCTAGTATAATGCAGCCGTCTTTTTTTAATATCCGGTTCGATTCTGATAATGACTTGTTTATGTCATCAACAAAACATATTGTTGTTACCATCAGTACAAAACCATAACTGTTATCCGGTATAGGAAGGTTTTCTGCAACTCCATCAATAACAGACAAGCCTCTCTCCATTGCTTTTTCTCTCATCGTTTTTGATGGTTCAACACCTTCCTTTATCCCGAGCGGTACAGCAAATTTCCCGCTTCCAATGCCGATCTCAATTCCTCTTCCACTGTCTGGCAGAGCTTTCCGGATAGCTGCAAGTTCTGATTGAAACGCGTAATGATTCTCAAAAAACCATTCTTCATATTGGTCCAGATGTTCATTAAAAGGTTCTGTTTTTGCCATAGTAATTATTTTAGTTTCAATGATTTGGCGAATTACTTATTGCTTAATTAACTTATAAAAATATCAATCTTTGATTTTTAAACTAAATCAGTAATAAACCCCATATCAACTTCTTATGCTTTTTATTATCGAATTACTAATTCTTACATATAAATATATGGTCTTTTTCTCCGAATGGTTTGCAGCTAAAATAGTGTTTGTTCTTCGTATAGCCAAATTACTTCCGCAAAAAAATGCGTTGGTTATTCGATTACTATTTACATCATTTCTTTTGGTGTAGAGGTTATACGAAAGCCGACAATCAATTTGCGCGATAAAGATACAACAGGGATTATCGTATAATTGATGTTATCTATCGAAACGTTTTTAAGATTTGTAAAAAGTGGCACAGTTTGAGCCGAAATCACTGGCACACATACACCGAAATCACTGGCACAAATCAAACCGGAATATCCAAAAAAAATGCCATCCTGCTTCTTCAAGCAGCTTATTGATTTTTATTCTTGCTTTAGCTTCTTTTGACATTGCTATTCTGTTCTGTTTTAGAACACAAATTTAGTAATTATTAAAATATGTCGTTGTTTTCTAGTAATGCATAGTCAAAATTAAGGCTCTTTTGGCTGCGAAGCGGTCGCCTGTGCGTAGTGACAAAGCTAAATGTGATGATACGAGCTGGCAGAATTTCAAAATGGCTTACTCTTTTTCTTTATTTGATTGTCTGTCCTTTGTAGGTGTGTGGACTTTTGTGATGCTGTTAGCGTTTTAGTCACCTGACGCTCGGCCCGATTTCTAAGTAAAACTTAAACACGAAGCTACAATTTTTTTATATAAATGCCAGGCACGAAGATATTTCTTCGGGCTGGCGTTTAGATGGCTTATTACCAGCCGTTCTTTTTTAGTTCTATTTTTATTTCGTTTAAAATTTCTTCTTTTTCTGTTGATTCAAATTCTATTATCTCAACAAGTTCCTTTGCCTTATTTAAATGATACTTTGCTTTTTCTTTATCACGATTTACTAATAGTTCATATAACTGCAGATGGAATTCAAAATAATTAGGATAATATTTTAACCCCATTTGGTACACAGCTTCAGCGTAATTCAATAAATTATTGTTCCAATATCGTGAAGCAATACCATTTATTTCGGGTAATTCAGGAGGATAAAACGAATTGAATATTTTTGAGGATTGCTCTATTTTATACATTTCATCCTTAACAGACATCGGTAAATAATTAAGTTTATATTCACTATCAACTGACGCTATCTGTGAATACCTACCATTAAAGCCAGAAAATAATTCTTTCAGGAAATATGGAACTGCAATAATAGGGACAGAGTTGTGATTAGTATTTTCTGATATATATAAATTTATTGAACTAAAAAAACTTGGATATTTCTTCTTCAAATTCTCAAAAGTGGCTCTATGATAGCCATCGTCAAATGAATTACTGCCTCCTACCGATATAAAAATCTTATCTCTATTTATTTCCTTATTATTTTCCATTATAATTATTAATTCCTCAAATCTATCCATTGGAGTGTTAGCGATAACAGCCGAGAAATAATTTGTCTTTTTTAGATATGAATAGAGTGAGAAAGATGCGGAAAACGAGTGACCAATGATGATTTTATATTCATTCGGATTATATACTTGTATCATAGAGTCTATTTCTTCTGTAATGAACCTTAAAAGTGGTAAATCTAATTTATTTACATCATCAATAGCACATTCTTTAATCCTGTTCTGGTGCGGTATAGTAATAATGAGAGCTTGTGGAATTTGATGAGTATACTGTAAATAATATATCGTGTTCTGAATAGGATTTACAAACCATTCATGATGTCCATCCAAAAGGTATATTACTAGTAATTTAACTTCCTTAGATTGATATTTGTAAAATTCATGTTTAGTAACATAAATCGTTCTTTCGCTGTTAAATATGTTAGAGTAAAAACTGAGCGTATCCGTTTCCTGTCCAAAAACAGAAATAAAAAATAAAATAAATACTTTCGTTAATTTTAATTTGTTCATTGTATTTTGTCAATGGATGGTAACTTGTTTATACTCTGCCAAAAGGTTGGACTATATAGCAACTTCTGTTTAAATACCCAACTTTTGTGGCAGAATTGAAAACAAATATATATAAAAACTTACAAATCATCATCAAAAGGGTTTCAAATATTTTCAATACTTTCTTTGGTGCAGTAAAGATCATACTTCCTTTACATTACATTCTTCTTCATTGGTATAAACCAAAAATCCTTTTATCTTGCTTTGTGTCATAGTTCTTGTAGGTACCATGTAATTCTCCGCCAGTTCATTATAGTGAGACAAATCCGGATTTATGTTTAACAGATAATGGACTATCAACGTTCGGCGGCTTGCCGAAAGCGGGGCAACACGAACGTTGACACAGGGATTGAATTTTCCTAGCCACGAATTACGCTGCTACGAAGATTATGCCAAGCTTTTAGCAAACCGCTTGTTAGAAGCAGTACATCAAGTAAAAATCCAGGCATTAGAAAGATACATATTGAACATATAGGTATTCCAGACTATATTTAAAATAATAATAATCGATAGAGGAAGAAATTTCCATTTTCTTTTAATGAAATCTTGCGTTAGAATCATAAATAAACTTATTAACAAAAGAAACATACCTACATATGAGAAATTTATAATATCTCCTGTGTATTGTATTTTATTTAAAATCGCAAAAAAGATGAAAACAAAAATTACGAATATTACTGCACTACAAAGTTTTTGGATTTTATTCAACTGATTAATTATAATTAATAGGAAGATATAGAATAATGGTGTTGACAATATAAATCTAAAATAACTATGTAGATTGCCTCCAGAAGTTAATAAAGTAAAAGTAAAGATTCCAACTATATATATTACAGAAACATTAAACAAATAACCAATTATTGTATCGTTATTTAATAAATTATCCTGATTGCTTCTTTTATTGATTATTGCTAAATATAACTTAAATAAGAAAAATATTGCAACAGGAATTGAAATGAAGAAAAAAGCCAAAGAATTCATTCCAAAACCTTCGGTTGACCAATCATGTATTGCATTAAACGCACTTGTATTACCGCTCCAATATGAATGTGCCTCAATCATAGAGTTCCATGAATTTGTATATAGATATTGGATAAACAATACCGAGAAATATCCCAGTATAAATGGGATGCTTTTTGTAATACTTGAAACAAAGAATAATTTTATATTCTTTTTATTTAGAAATACAAAAAACTCAGCTCCTAATATGCCAAAAAGGATAAAAATAGTTGCTGGACGAACTAAAGCTAAAAGAAATGCTGAAAGAAAGTAAATCCAGTATCTTTCCTTTAAAATCCCTACTACCAAAAACGTCATTGTTATAAAAAGTAATGCTTCTGTATATGGGATATAAAATATTATTGTGGAAGGGAGTGTAATCAATAAAAATTGATATATAATATTTTGTTCGAAACATTTTTTATCTAATAAAAAATGCAATAGAATTGATATCCCTAAAATAAACATCAAATAATTGAGAAGTGATATAAATATTCCCGAACTTCCTGTTAATTTCCAAATAAAGGGAAATAAAGGGAAAAATGCACAACGAACATTTCCATAACATTCATTTCCCTTTGAATACATCTTTTTACTTATACAATGATAAATTGCCGCGTCCCACTGTAAAATATTACTTTCGTTAATCTCAAGATATGGCTTTTTAGCTTTTATAATTTCATAACTATCCCACCCACCTTTTCTGACGTAATTATCACTTATATTGCCTAAAGATATGTTATAAATGAAATCAATTTGGAGTAAAAAGAAAACTCCACAAAATAACAATAGATTTATTATTCCTATACCGATGTATGTTAAAAATTGCCTTTTCATATTATTGTATTGATTCTTATTTACTTATAGTCCAATACGACCTTGGCTAATGCAACATAAATACGTTTATAAACACAAGTTTTTTATTGCCTATATATTTTTTCAAAATTACATGAAAATTTTCTAAACCATCAAAATAACTCTTTAGGATTTCAATAATTTATTTGGGGCAGTAAAGATCATACTTCCTTTACAATACATTCTTTTTCATTAGCATAAACCAAAAACTCTTTAACCTTGCTTTGTGTCATGGTTTTTAAAAGTTCCATCTAATTCTCCACCAGTCCATTTTAGTAAGATAAATCTGGATTTTTGTTTAACAGATAATATAATTTCAACGATTGACGGTAGGGGGTGTTGCGGCTAAAAGGCAGCTTTTTTTCGGGTTATGCAAAAATGCTTCAAGTTCACTATGTTTAGACTGCTCAACCACCGGAGTACTTCAATTTTCTTCATAGTAATAGGAATAATCAATTCCTTTCATAAACATTTCGAGATCATTGATTTTTGTAGTTAAGGCGTTTTTTAAAAGGGTTTTCAATATTTCGCTTTTTGTTGGACTCATAATCATTGCATTCATATAATTCTGCTTGGTTATTTGGCTCCAGTCCACACATCTTTTCAAACGTTTTTTTAATATCATATCCAGCCATATTCTGGTGCTTCTTCCGTTGCCTTCCATAAATGGGTGGGCAATATTCATCTCTATATATTTATCTGCTATTTCATCAAAGGTGTTTTCAGGCATAGTTTCAATTTGATGTAAGGTTTCGCCTAAAAAACGGGCTGTAGCAAACTGAAAACCACCCTTCGAAATATTTTTTTGACGGATTTGCCCGGCAAAATCATACAAACCGCCAAACAAATAGGCATGTATTTGCTTCAAGCCTTTTAATGTGCCGACTTCTATGCTATGAATAATAGTACTGTCAAACAAAGCATATGCTTTAGCTTTACTTTTCCCGTCAATACTTTCATCGCTGTATGTAAACCACTCTATAAACCTGTTAGCCTTTTTTCCGGGAAACTCTTTACCCAGTGCGATTATTCCGTTGTAGTCCAGCACATCAGATAAATATCGTTTGCCATCTTTTGCCATAAGCTTCAGTTGGGTAGTGGCACTAACCAACTCGCTGTTTTCTTTCTTTAATTTGGCTTTAAGGTATTTCCAGTAGTTGCGGGTTTTAGTATAGTTGTTCTGGTCGGTAAGCACGGCAACAATATCCAATACGCTAAACCACCATTTGGAATTTTCATCATCCCAAACGGCACGCACTTCACGATCATTAAAAAAACGGATGGATATTTTCATTTTATTGCTCATCTTCGGCCTCCAATTCTTTGCCCAAACGGTGTTTTATATCGTAACTGATTATAAAATCCAATTTTTCCTCTGTAAAACCATAATGTTCAGCTAAAACAGTGTCTGTTTCGTCAGTGATGGGTTTGGATTTTTTAGTGCAGTATTCATCATACTCAATCTTTCCGGTTGATTTATAGTATGCTTGTTTCCGAAATTTATTTTTTTCAAAATCTTCACCGAATTCATCAAATTCAAGTGCAAATGAATATGGTTCATGAAACCAAATATCGAAATCTTGAGTTTCATTCCTTTTAACTAGTTCAATCTGCTTTTCTAATATGTACTTGCTGTCAACTAAGGAAGAATATACCTGTCGAATTATTGTCAAATATTTCGCTAATTCTTTCATTTTCGGAACAGAAGACAACCAATTAGGAGAGTATTCAATTGAGAAATTAGCCTTTCTATTGAACTTCTTTTCTAATATTTGGGATAATTGTAATGTAATTGGAGCAAGCTTATTCCCAGATTCCATTTGAACTTTGCTTGGTAAATTTTGTTCTTCAGCAGTTAAATCAATCGGTGTTAAAGTTTTTTTTGATCAAGAATGTGGAATTCTCCAATACACACCATCTTGATAAGCATGAGGAATTAATCCTCGTCTTAGAATATCTCGTAATGGTTTACCAGGCCTTGATTCAGAATCTTTTAGGATTCCTTTTCTATCTAATATTGCAGCAGCATCAACTGCTGTAATATAAGAATCTCCGCTTTTTTCTAAATACTCATCAATAGTTTTAATGATGAGTGCAAGTTTTGAATAATCCATATCTGTGTTTATTAATGTATTTTAACGGCTGAGTGTAGCGGCAATAAGGGATTGCAGGCTGCTTTCCTGTCTGACGACACGAATTTTTATGCGTGGCAGAATGTTTGAGTTGCCGATTAAACCCTTATGGTATATACATTTTGTTATCCATTGTATTTAGTTATCACTTCCTTCCATTCTTGAAATTTTCTTTCAAAGGTTTTACTTGTGTTTGCTGAACTTGTTGACGGTAGAATGTAATATTCAAAGTCTTTTGGGATATTTCCCAATCCTTTGAAATATTCTGCAGGTTTATGTCCTTTAAAGATTATTGCTCTAACTTTTGGGAAATCCTTGAAAAGTTATTCAAAGTCATTAAACTCTTCGTTATAAATATTAGAGTCAAGACTTCCAGCCCTATTTGCTCTGAATAAAACATCCCAAAGTCCTATTTTATTTTTCAGAAGTAATTCTATTTTATCATTGTAATCTAAAACGGACTCTCCTGAATTAAATACCCGAAAGATGATTTTCCAAAATTGATTTTTCGGATTAGCATAGTATTCTCCTGTTAGTATTGACCTGTCGCCAGGCATTGTACCTAAGACAAGAACTTTTGTATTCCCATCAATTATTGGAGGAAATCCTTCCTTTTTATACACGATAATAGATTTCGTTAATAACACTACTTTCAGCAGAATTCAATTTCCCATTCGACTTGTACTTTGCAATTTGCGCCTTAAGCTCGTTCTTGTCAATTTTTCCAAACCCCTCCTTAGGATTTTTAATTAAGTATGGAAAATGACGTTTCAAAATGTCTTCAAGATTGTCAAGAGCATTCAGTCTAATGTTTGGATTACTTAAACCTCTGGAATTCAGGTCTTGTCTAATTGAATTTTTGATTTCTAACCAAGTCATAGTTTTTCTCCTTTCGTTTTGTTGTTTCTAATATAATGTCTAACTTACTTATAAACCAATAAAACTCTGGCTTATGCAACATTAACATGTTAATAAACACAAGTTTTTTAATGCCTATATATTTTTACAAAATTACAGGATTTTTTTATAAACCATCAAAAGAGCTTCTAATATTTTCAATGTTTCTTTTGGGCAGTAAAGATCATACTTCCTTCACAATACCTTCTTCTTCCATAGCATAAACCAAAAAACCTTTTGCTTTGTGTCATGGTTCTTAAAAGCTCCTTGTAATTCTCAAGCAGTCCATTTTAGTAAGACGATCCGGATTTTTGTTTAACAGATAATGGAATATCAACGGTTGACGGTAGGGGTGTTGCTACTATAAGGCAGCTTTCCTTTCACGCTACACAAAAATACTTTAAGTTCACTATGCTTCGACTGCTACCAAGGTCAGCAATGACCTATGCCGTTTGTTGTGGTTATTTGCCCTTCTTACTCTTTATCCTTAAATCAATGATTTTATCTTCCGGATCACGGCGACAGTCCCAAATCATTACAATGATAATTAACTGATCGTGAATTTCATAAATGATCTGGTAATCTCCAGTTATTAAGGCTCTAACAGAATCAATTTCAGTTTTTAAACCGATTAATGGGTTTTACCCTATAAGCTTTATACTCCTTACTATCTTGGTGTTAAGCTTATTACTAAAAGCAGTGGATTTATTTCTCTCAATGTGAAATTCCAGAATATCAAGTAGATCAAGCCTGACTTCAATAGACCATTCTATTTTGTACTTAGCCATTCTTTGATCTCCTTCTGTAAAGCATCATTTGAGATAGTCTGTCCTAATTTCACCTGTTCACGACTTTCTTTTATTCTTTTCTTCTGGAAATCAGACAATTTGTAGAAATCTTCATTTGCCTTTGATTCTACAATGGTTTTAATGGCTTTCAGGAAAGATACGTCATCAATTTGAGAGATCCTTTCAATAATTATATGTCTTAATTCAATGGTACTCATATTTACGCTTTTTACAAAATTACAAGATTTTTTTATAAACCATCAAAAGGGCTTCTAATATTTTCAATACTTTCTTTGGGGCAGTAAAGATCATACTTCCTTTACAATACATTCTTCTTCGTTGGCATAAACCAAAAATCCTTTTATCTTGCTTTGTGTAATGGTCCTTAGAAGTTCCATATAATTTATTAACTGCGAAGTGTGAGATTGTTTGGGCTGCCCGGTTTTAAATTCTGCTACCAATATTTCGGTATCTGAAATAACAATACGATCGGGACGAAGAATCTCTCCGCCGGGAAGCAATATTTCAGGTTCTGATTTTACCTGATACTGGTTTGAGAAAAAGAGCTCAAGTGCTTTATGATTGATAATATTGCGAAGCGTTTTTTCATATCTGGTTTTGTTTTCTGTTGTCAGCTCACCTGCAATAAAGCTGGTTTGTATTGCCTGCTCAAGGTCAGAACCGGTTCGGATACGTGCCAGTAAGGCATGTACCGAGATTCCGAAATCAACTGCTTTATCTTCTTCCTTCCATTTAAAAGCATCGCGGCTTGATCTTAACAGATACTGATGCCTCCTGCTGTTTGCGTACTCAGAATCAATCCTGAAAAATGCATCCGTTGCATCAGTGGCTGGCCGGGAAGAGCTGTGATCAACAGATTGCTGAAATCTCCAGATGCTTTCCCCGGAGTTATACCATTCAGTATCACTGGAGTAGGTGAAATCATTAATCATGGCTTCAACGGTTTTGACTTTATCATTTTTTTTCTCAGTCTTTTTTGTTAAAACATATAAACGCTCTTCGGCACGGGTGAATGCTACATATAACAGGTTGACAGTATCGAGCAAAGATTTTTCGTACTCCTTGATTTTAATTTCTTCAAACATGGTGTCATTGAGTCTGTCAACAGGCAACAAAGCCTTCTTCATTTTTTCAATCACAGGCTCATTAATATTTAGCCAGATATTTTTAATCGTTGGTTTAACCTTGCCCTCAGCATACGGATAAATTACAACCGGGAATTCTAATCCCTTGGCTTTGTGAATGGTCATGATCTTCACTGCATCAAGGTTCTCAGGAAATATCACTGAAACTTTTCTGCCTTTTTCCTCCCACCAATCTGATAATTCCCTTAAAGTCAGTGATTTCTGCTTGATTGAGCCATGCAGTTCATTCAGGAAAAACTGAAGATAAATATCATCATGATATGAAAGATGCAGTAGCCGGATGATTTCATCAGCAAGATCATACAGGGTCATATCAAGAAGCGCTGAGCGTGAGAATGATATGCCATATTCCTGTAATAATTCCTCGAAAGCATCAATATCGAAAGTCATATTTCTGGAGTTTGTAGTTTTTGTCAGCACTTTCCTGCCTGATTCATTTATTGTCAGATTGCCGAAAGTCCCTTTTTGCGATAGTATGATGAGAGCTTCAGCATATGCTAACTGATCGTTTGCATCGGCTATGATCTTCATTAAACACATTACCAGTTTCACATTTTCGGAATTACCCAGTAAAAGCGATTCGGCTGAAATGACATTAATACCCTGATCCAGCAGGTAGCGCGCTATTTCTGATCCCTGTTCATTTTTTCGGCAAAGTATTGCAATGTCACCTTGTTTGTAGTTGAGGTCCAGTATCTTATTTATCAAAACCGGTATTCTTTCCAGCATTGACTTGTCTTCTTTGCTTTCCAAACTGAAAAACTCTATCTGTACAAAACCCTTGTCTTTAACGGGATTGAACTTCTGATCAATATCACCATAAACCGGTTGATATTCCTGCGACAGATATTTTGATATGTGTTTGAAAAAAACATTGTTGAATTCCACAATACCTTTATGCGAACGCCAGTTAACGGGCAATTCCCTGATCTCGTGATGTCTGATAAGGTTTTCTTCGCGTTCCTGATTTACATCATTTAATGTTCCGGGTAATTTGGGCAATTCAATGAACTGATCTACTTCACCGTTCCTCCAGCGATAGATCGCTTGTTTTGCATCACCAACCACCAGATTCAGATAATTCTCCGAGAGAGCATTGTCAACAAGAGGAAGCAGATTCCGCCACTGCATTATTGAAGTGTCCTGAAATTCGTCAATCATCAGATGATGATATTTGCTTCCCAACCGCTCGTAGATGTATGGTATTGTTTCCGTTTGCGTAACACTTAAAATAAGAGGATTGAAATCGGTAATCGGCAATGTGTGTTCTTCTTCGTTTATTTCACTGATTATCTTGTCAATACTGCCGAGAACCGCCAAAGGATACATGTTTCTATGCAATAGCCTGAATAAATTGTAACGCTGAAATGGCTCACCTGCAAGCTGCTGAGTTTGAACATATAGCTGAGTAAATTCAGGAGCGATAGCATGAATTTTTTCCTGAATCTGTTGTGGTCTGTCTTTTTTAGCCCATTGCCCTGTTTTTACTGCTTCCTGGATTCGAACCCCCGGTTTATTCAGATCTTTAAAAATATTTTTTCTTAATTTTATAAAAAACCCGAGTGCTCCAGTTTTGCCATAATGGAAATCGTCAACCTCAAGCCAATTGTTTTCAATTAATTCAAAAACTTTGTCAGCTATACCAACAACGTTATTTTCAAATTCAGAATTCCATTTACGCAGTTTTACATAATATGCTTGATAGTCAACTAATTCAAGATTTTTAAGATCATGACGATGAATTATACTATCCTCCCTGAATAGATTTTTTGCAATCTCATTGAAATCATTTTCAATACGCCAGCTTTTATCATCTTCGGTTTTGCTTTCAATAAAATTGACCATTAATTTGGTCAGTTCTTTGTCAGAACCAGCCTGATCAATCAGTCGGTCAACGGCACGTTGTCTGAGCGTATCGGTATCAAGTTCTACTTCATAATTTTGCGGAAGGTTAAGATCCAGTGAAAATGTACGTATCACCTTTTGCATGAAGCTGTCAATAGTAGCTACGGCAAGGTCGGAATAATTATGAAGGATACTGGCAGTTACAATAACAGCACGCTGCCTGATTGTTTCTTTATCTAATTCATGTACTGCGATCAATGGCTCAATCATTTTCTCCAGAGTGGAAGGCCAGAGTCCGGGATCGGATGATAACTGAACCAGGCTGCTTACAATTCTCATTTTCATTTCATTGGCAGCCTTATTTGTGAAAGTAATAGCAAGAATGTTTTTGTAGTTTGTAGGATTTAATATTATCAGCCTTAAAAATTCGCTGACCAGTGTAAAAGTCTTTCCTGAACCTGCCGAAGATTTATATATTTTGAAATTTTTCAGGCTCATCCGTCTTAATGTTTTATATCATTGATCATTATATCATTGCCATTATCAGGTAATTCCACTTCTATCCTACTTTTTTTCGGAATCCATAGTTCATTGAGCTTATCGAACTCACGGCGGTAAAACACTCCAATACCTTGAGTGTAAGGGGCTTCTCTGCCGGTAATTTCCTGATTATTGTATTTATTGAATGCCTTGACACGTATTCGTCCGTCAGGTGTCAGTTTTACTTCCACATTAATATCACCGATAATATTACTGGCATTTTGCTGAGCCACACGATCTCCTGACATACCTATATTTCCGTCAATTATTACTCTGTCGTCCCATAATTGAGTTGAAAGTGCAACCTCTAATTCTTCTGATGAAAGCTGGTCGGCAGGACGATAATTAATACCAATGTCGAAATCCTTGCTGATCTGCGAAAGCCAGTTTGTAAGCTGGTTTGTAATAAGCTCAAACGAAGAACTTCCAAGGGTAGAAGTAAGATGAGCCTGATCGGTGGTAAAATTAAAATTGTTCAGAACCAGCAATGAGATCATTTGCCGGCTCATAATTACTTCGTTAGTAGTATCAACAGTACTGAATACCTGACGTTGGATTTCTTCATCAACGTTTGGCATACGTATCCCGAAAGATATTTCAGGGTTCATCAAACTGTTTTTCAATGAAATAATACAATCAACCGGAAAGCGACGATTACGGTATTCATCGCTGATATTAGGCAGACTATTTAATGTAACTCGTGTTTTATAGGTAGCTTGTAAGTTGATCTCAGCGTTGTAAGCATCCCCGCTCCAGCGAATAGTTCCGCCGGGAACAAGGGTAAACAAGCGGTTGATCATATTCTGAATTGTGAAAAGAAAGGTTCCTTGTTCGGTAATATAATCTCCGTACATTGAAAAATCTCCGCTTGTACTATAATTCATTTTCATATTTCCTGAGCCGCTGCTACGGATATTACCCATATGATATGGAAGGAAAATCTGCACAATTGCATCACGTGTTATTGACATATCCATATTCATTTTAAACGATGAGCGCTCTATTTCAGTGATGTTATCTTTCAGGGTATCACTCTCAGGGTTCATGAAAACAATAAAATCAGTATCGCTTACGTCCACCGCAAAATTTATAGGAATGTTGATGTAGGTTAGCGGCCCGGAGCGAACGTTTATATCCATTAACAAATCGTTGAAAGAGCCTTTTAATGAGAATAAACCTGTTGCGTAAGCGGTACCGTAAAACAAACTGTTGTCGGATAATGTGGTATGTAATCCTGCCAGGTTATTTGCCTGAACACGAATGTCCATATTCCAGTTGTTGAAGTTCTGATGTGAGAACATGAGGTTGGCAATACCTGAATTGCCATATTCATCATATATCTTGATATTGTTTGCCCAAATCTTGTTTTGTTCAATGTGCACAATATCTGCGAGAGAGTAGCGGGTATTAGTAAAATCAACAGTAAACTCAGTTCGCATCAGCGATATGTCGCCTCTGACATCAGGTTTGGATGCTGGTCCTTTCACTATAACCTCTCCGCTAGCCAGCCCTCTTATATTTGCCAGAATTCCTTGTAGGAAGGGATTGACCATTTCGAGCCTGAAATTGTGTAAATCAATTTTTAGATCAAGATTATCGGTCTCGCTTTCAGGATAATAAAAGCCCTGCATACTGAACGGAATAATGGTGCCAACGTTTCCGGTATATTTAATTTGCGAATCAAGCCACACGGATTTGGTATAAGGATCCCATGATGAGTTGAATTCAAGATCTCCCAGGTTTTCTTTATTTATTGTCAGATTTTTAATTCCCAGCAAAGCAAGAAAAGTTCCGTTACGGTATAGATCTAACAGGTCAGCCTTTCCATTAATGGCACCACTGATGTCAATATCATATGCTTTAAGAATAACATCAAGGTTAGATAAATTCCAGTTGTCGAAACTGATATTCAGCTTTTCTATCGGATCTTCCGATATTTTTCCATCAATAACCAGTTTCTGATCAGAGCTTTCAAATTTCAGATTGTTGAACTCAATAGTTGTTGTATCAATAACTACCTGATGATCAAGGTTAAACCACCATGGAATATTGTTTATTCTGATATTTGATTCAGTGAATCCAAATTCCAGTTTCGGGCTGTTAATAAAGGTGAAATAGCCTTTAATATCGCCATTGTATGCTTCAGATGTTTTTAAGTTGTTCCAGATAATATTGTAAAGTATTGTATCGCCTGCAAACGATGCTTCAACCAGGAACCTGTCGAGTTTTAATGCGAGGGTATCACTTTCCGAAGCTTCTTTGATGATAAAGCTTCCGGCACCGGTTTTCGCATTAAGTTCCTGATTCTTAGCGCTTACATTAAAATACCAGTCTTTTATCCTTGTGCCGTAAAGAGAAATATCTGATGCTCTGGCTGCGATCCCAACCATTTCTTCCTTTGAATTGAAGCGGGTTTCAATGATTGCATTGGTGTTAATTACAATATCAGGAAGAAATAATTCACTGAACGCCTGAGTATTTTTAAGAGTTACAACAGCTACGAACGACTGATCAGGTGTTTCAGCTATGATCTCTGATTTCTCTTCGCCTGCTGAAGGCAGATAATATCTGAGGATTTTCAGAAATGCCGGATAAATCTGGCTGTATGCAAATTCACCGTTAAAATCGGCATCAATGAAATCTGAGCGCAATGTTAATGTTCGGTTACCATTATCCACAGGATGGGCATTAAGCGAAAATCTATCCATACGGTAGTTTTCTCCTACTTCGGAATATCTGGTGTCAGTAATAAGGATCTCCCCAAGCAAATTGTCAGGATTATCACCGGTAAAATTTATTTCAAGTTTTGACGACAACAAAGAGGTTTTATCCCTGTCAATCAAATTTAAACGTGCAAGGTTAGTATTATCCAGTGTAGCAATGAAATTGAAAACCGGAGGCTCGTCGTTTAAATCAACAAGTCCCCTGAAATCGAAATTTATTAACTCATCATTGATTGCCAGACTACCGTTAAATTTTTTATCTGCAAGCTCTCCTTTTACCTGAAGTTTGTCAAGTATGTTGCCTTTAAATTCCAGTGAATCAATATTGGCTTCAAACACAGTACCGAACTTTGAAGGCAGTTGCCCTTCGCCATCAATCCTTGCATTCATGTTCAATCTGCCTATCCAGTCTTCTTGCTTTAACAGTTTTCCAAGGTTAAATCTATTGGTTTCTAATTCGCCTTTATAAGAAAAATATTGACTGTTAAGATCATAACTTAATGAGATATCAGTTGTTAGTGATCCGTAATTTGTAAGAAAATTACCATCTGAAACAAAATCATTGTAAAAGCCTGTGAACCTGCCTTTTACTTTTACAAGTCCCAGTTGCACTATTTGTTCAGGAAGTTGCAGGAAAGTTGATATCCCATTTTCCGAAGGTAGTCTGAATTTCTCAAGATCAAGATAATGGGTTGAAAGATTCCGTGCGTTCATATGAATGAATGTTTCCCTGATATCAGGTAATCCGTCAAGATTGATATTGCCTGCAAACCGGGTGTAAGCCCCGTATCCGATATCGAAATCCTTAAGGCTCAGATTTGCCACTTCTCCGTTAACCTCTCCCTTAATAGTGATTTTATTGTTCATTCCATAAATATCAGGAACAAAATAAACCAGATCTTTCAAGTCGAATTCCGAAGGAAATATCTTTGCCTGCATATATATGCTGTCAACAAAATTTGAAAAATTATTAAAATCGTTAAAAAAGAATGCCAGATCAAGCAGTAAATCAGAGTCCGGGGTCTGAAGTATAAGATTTGTGGTAGAAATTTGTTCGGGTGAGATTAATACATCGGCACTCATCCTGTTTAATTTAAATCCACAGCTTTCAACAGCGCTCAAATGCTGTAAGAAAGTCATCAAAGTGTCGTTTTTGTAGGTTAAATTGCTGACATACAGATTAATACTGTCAACTTTCAGATGATTATAATCCATGCCGTATGGTTCGGGCTCAATATTATAATCATGCAATGAAAATGAACCATTAATAATAGAAGCATTAACCAGACTGAAAGTCCATGGCGCAGATACACTTTCGCTTGTATCAGCATCTGAAAAATAATCAGTAATAAACTGGAAACTCATTACTGAATCACCGGAATAGGTAATAAGATTGATTTCTGGTTCATGCAGTTCAATCCTGCGGATTTTTATGTGATGGGCTTTTGGTCGTAAGCTTGCAAGGCTGAATTGCAGTTTTTGAGTCCTGAAAACCGGTTCCCCGTGCAAATCGCTGATGCCAAGGTTCCTGATATCTATATCCAAAGGATAGACCACTTTAAGTTTTTCAATATAAACTTCAGTTTTTAGTTTTTTACTCAAATATGAAGCCGATCTTTTTGCCAGATAAGTTTGAACTGCGCTATGCTGGACTGTAATTAAGAACAAAATAAACAGCACAATAAGTGAGAGTATGACCCACATCATTATTTTTAGCGCTTTTTTAATAATTTTGCTCATTCTTACAGCAAATGAAAACTAATTAAATGGCAGTATATATTTTAGGTATAGAATCTTCATGCGACGATACTTCGGCAGCGGTACTCAAAGGAAACATAATTCACTCCAATATCATTGCTAATCAATTGGTTCACAAAAACTTCGGTGGTGTAGTTCCCGAGCTTGCCAGTCGTGCTCATCTGCAAAATATCATACCTGTTGTTGAATCCGCCTTAACAACGGCAAATATAACTAAATATGATATTCAGGCACTGGCTTTTACAAGAGGACCCGGATTACTTGGTTCTTTACTCGTAGGGATATCGTTTGCCAAAGCTTTTACCCAAGCACTAGGCATTCCGCTAATTGAAGTTGATCATATGCAGGCTCACGTTTTGTCGCATTTTATCAGAAAAGAAAATGAAACTAAAAAAGTGCCTTCTTTCCCTTTTTTGTGTCTGACAGTTTCGGGAGGGCACACACAAATTGTTCGGGTTGATGATTATTTTGAAATGAAAGTGATAGGACAGACCATTGATGATGCAGCCGGAGAGGCTTTTGACAAAGCGGCAAAGATCATGGGCTTGCCTTATCCCGGAGGTCCGGTAATTGATAAGCTCGCAAGCATTGGAGATCCCGGGAGATTTAAATTTTCAAAACCAAATATTTCCGGGCATGATTATAGTTTTAGCGGATTAAAAACCTCGTTTCTTTATTTTCTTCGTGACCAGTTAAAGTTGAACCCTGATTTCATTGAATCAAATAAAGCCGATCTTGCCGCTTCGATCCAGGCTGTTATTATTGAAATTTTAGCTGAAAAACTTATAAAGGCATCAGAGCACACAGGAATAAAAGAAGTTGCAATTGCCGGAGGTGTATCAGCAAATTCAGGACTGAGGAACAAAATGCTGGAATTGCAGGAAACAAGAAATTGGAATGTGTATTTGCCTGAGTTTCAGTATAGTACTGATAATGCTGCAATGATAGCAGTTGCAGGCTATTATAAATATCTAATGAAGGAATTTGCCAGCCTCGATGTTGCACCCTATTCAAGAATTGGTAATAAAGCTGGTATTTGAGTATTCTAAGCCGGAAAAATGATTTCATCAGAACCTGTAGCAGGAGAAAATTACTAAAAATTCATAAATCATTATAATTGTGGGACAAAACATTTAAATAATTTCTTAAAAATTAATATCATTGCAATAATTTTGTAAGCTGTTGTGGATTCTGGCATGGTTTTAGCCGGTTAAACGGCTTATGGAAGTTTGTTAAGCTGAGTTCTTTATAAGTATATAATCTTAAATTTTGTAAAGCTTTATTGTATGAAAAAACATCTCAATTACATGTTTATATTCGCGGTTTTATCTGCCGCTTTTGTATTTGTTGCATTTCAGCAGCAATCAGTACAAGTACAGCCACAAAAAATTGAAACAATCAAGGTGGGTTATCAGGAATGGATGGCAGAGAATCTGAATGTGGTTCGTTTTAGTAATGGTGATTTAATACCTCATGTGAAGACTGATCAGGAGTGGAAAACCTATACGATGCAGAAAAAGCCAGCCTGGTGTTTTTATGAAAATGATCCTGCTAACGAGGCTAAATATGGAAGAATGTATAACTGGTATGCTGTTACCGATCCCCGCGGTCTGGCTCCTGAGGGATTTAGAATACCCATTGATTACGATTGGCAGGAATTAGCCCGGTTGTTGGGAAGTGAGGAACTTGCCGGTTATAAAATGAAATCAACAAGTGGCTGGAACGAAGACGGCAATGGTTCAAATACAAGTAACTTCAGCGCCATGCCTGGTGGATACCGACATTATCATGGTCAGTTCAGTTCAGTAGGCGATAATGGTTTCTGGTGGAGTGCCGATACTTATGATGATGAGAACTCAAATGCCTGCTATTTAAGTAAAAATGTCGATGATTTTTATCGCAATTTCTTTTTTAGAGGCTATGGTTTCTCAGTAAGGTGTATTAAGGAGTAAGCTGTCTGGCACTAAGTTTCCCTGAAAATAGCAAAGCAAGAAAATAGGCTACTGTTGCAATAGCCATAACTTTGGTATAACCTGCTTCAACAGCAAGTAGGGCTGCCAATGGCGAAGCTATGACTGAAAAACATCCGTTTATTCCCCATGCCCAGGGTATAAGAGCTTCATTATCCTTTGAAATGATTTTTAGAGCAACGGGAAAAGGAATACCCATGAAAAATGATGGTAAAGCGATTACTATCAGTGCAATAATGATTTTGTAACTTGTTGGAAGTCCTGTACTTGCATTAATTAGCGGGTTCAAACCAATAAGTATAGCAGAACAGCAAAACAGAATGATCATCAATACATATAGTAAGTTGTTTTTTGATGCTTCAAATTTCCCGCCAAAATAACTGCCAGCGCCTGAGCTGACCATCATCGCTGCAATTACCCATGAAACAGAGATTACAGGGCTGCCAAAATAAATTATAAAACGCTGGATCAGTATAATTTCAATGAACATATATCCTAATCCCAAAGAAGCAAAATATATCAGCACAGGCATTTTCCGTTTACCGCTGAATTTCAGTTTGAATAAGGGAAGTAAAATAAAAAGCAGTGAGAGCAGGGTAACCTGCAGTAAGCTTACGATCACTATCAGATATCCTAACTCGAGGAAGGGTAATGTTTGGTTATTATAAAGATTACGTAGAACAGGCAGGGTTTTCAGACGAAAAAAATGATTGAAATAGGGGCAGTTATCCGTTGAGGGTTCAATAAAAAATTCATATTGCCTGTAAGCTTTACTATCAGTAGTTATTGAATCAATCAGGCTAAAGAATGCGGGGTCGTTAAAGGTGTTATATTTATTACGCTCGTCATAATTAATGCCCGGAAGTAAAACCGGATCGAAATACAAAGAATCACAAAATAAGCGGGCTGCATTAATTTGCTGTTCATTTAAGGGCGATTTGGTAACAACAAATGTAGTCGTGCTCCAGCTTTTTATCATTGCAATATGCTGCTTTGGATCAGAAATATTATTGTCTTTTAACATCTGAATCAGGGTAGTACAAATCTTCAGCGGGGTTCGTACAGGATAATCAAGCCAGGATGAAACGGTAATACATCCGTCAGGGCTAAGCGCATTCCACATCTGATTAAAACCCTCTATGGTGAGGATGTAGTTTTCCTGCATGGCATAAAGCCCTGAAACACCTCCAAATGCATCAAGAACAGGTAGGATTATTAGGTCGTATTTTTGTTTTGTTGACGATATAAAGGTTCTTGAATCAATAGTATGAACACAAACATTTTCATGATTATAAAGCATTCCGGATTCTTCAGAAAAAACGGTTTGCATCATTTCCACAAGTGCTTTATTTGGTTCAGCAACATCAATTTTATAAGCCTCATTCTGTAAAGCCTGATCTACAAAATAACCGGTTCCTGCATTAAGAACCAGAACTGAATCGGGTTTGCAAATTGAATAGGGAAGAGCAAATGTTGAATAATTTGCCGGATGAGAATTACGGTCTTTGTTATTGTTAAGAACGCCCGTAAAATCGCCGTTAATAAAGACTGCCGGCAATACCGGCACATCGCCGTCAAACGACAAACTGATTCCGGGAGCATAGCGTAAAGCGGGCGAAGTAAGTACCTGGGTCAATCCAAAAACATCTGGTTTTTCATAAATTATCGCTGCATCAGGTAGGTGCAGGCTTTTACTAAGGCTTTTATACTGCGAAATATTAAGTTTGTAAGGCAAAGCCCAGCTAATGATGACAAAGCTTAACGCCAGCAAAGAAATCAAAGAGGCATATACCGGTTTGGCTTTTTTCATGAAGAAAAGACCTGAAACAACTGCAAAAAATGCAAATAAGGATTTTGCTTCCCATGGAAACATACTGTTTAAAACAGGCAAAGCCAACAATGCCCCTATGCCAGAGCCAATAAGATTCATAAAATATAATTTCCCAATATCGGCAACATATTCAGTAAAAAGAATGCCAATGATAAGGGCAGCAAAAAAGAAAGGAAGAAAATAAATGATAAGGTTGGCAGCAAGTTTCCAGAATTGACTGCTATCAATAAACAACAAATAAAGATCAAACGCCAGTAATTTTGTGGCTGTGAGTCTGTGAACCGGACCCAGGCAAAAGCCTGCCACTATTGCAAATAAGGGTAAAAGAATGTTTTTATGTTTGAGTATGGTTTTTCTGAAGATTGAGATTACTGTTCCGGCTGCACCAAAGCCAAGCAAAGCGATTGAAATGACCATAAATGCAAAATGGTGCCATTGCTCGATTGTAAGAATTTGCATTAAGGTTATCTGAGAAGCAATAACAGAAGCTGACAGCAAAATAAGTGCTATTCCGTAACGCAATGAAAATGCTTGCTTCATGGCTATTTTATTTGCTTCTTGTGAAAGGAACAAACCTCACAGGCATCACACTTTTAGTAGATATTTTGTTTTTTGATTTTTCAACAAGTGTTAATTGCTGAACCATAAACGGACTTCCTACCGGAATTATCATTTTTCCCCCTTCTTTTAATTGTGCTAACAGGGGAGGAGGTATGAATTCTGTTGCCGCAGTTACTATGATGGCATCAAATGGACCTACTTCTTCCCATCCGTAATAGCCATCGGCGGTTTTAACAAAAATATTTTTATAATCCAGTTTTTTGAAAATTTTGGAGGATGACTCGGCAAGTTCCGGTACGATCTCAATAGTATATGTTTTATCTACAATTTGTGAAAGTATTGCTGCCTGATAACCTGAACCGGTACCTATTTCAAGTACTTTGTGGTGTGGTTTAGGATCAATGGCTTCAGTCATATATGCTACAATGTATGGCTGAGAAATGGTTTGCCCATAACCAATAGGCAGGGGACCATCGCGGTAGGCATTTGAGATCTGACTGGCTGGAACAAACTGGTGACGGGGAACGTTTCTCATTGCCTCAAGGGTAGGCTTATGCTTAATGCCACGATTGGCAATTTGTTCTTTTACCATGCGCTCCCTTTCAGTACGATAGGCTTCCGGATTGATCTGTCCACTTATGTTATTCGTAAATAATACGATCAGAAGCAGAATAGCAGGGATTTGTGTTTTCATGATTGTAATGCCGGTGGTTAAAACATTCAGAACAATTGAGCGGAGCGATAATTGGTCTGTTATATTTTTCCAATCGGTATAAAAACGATTTTTACAAATATACTAAGAAAAACCTAGCAAGCTGTGAAAATGAACATTGCTTTTCAAAGCACAAAACCCCATTACGGCATTTAGCTATAATAGGGATAGAAAATTTTTACAATAGATTCAATCAGGCTTGAGCTGTAGGAGCGCCAAGACTGAATGGCACAGCTTCTGATTCTTTAATTATGCCATGCATTGATTCAAACTTTGAGATATTGTCTTTCAATGCTTTAAGTAATCGCTTGGCATGTTGTGGCGTTAATATGATTCTCGATTTTACTTTAGCTTTTGGGGCGCCTGGCATCATTTTCACAAAATCAACAATAAATTCTGATTGTGAGTGTGTAATAATTGCCAGATTTGAATAAATACCCTCAGCTATTTCATCTGTAAGTTCGATGTTAATTTGTTGACCTTTAGGAGCTTCCATTATAATTTGTTTTTTTGAGGCATCAAAACCGGATTAAAAATAATTAATCAGCTTTTGATGCAAGTAATTGTTCATATTCTTCGGGTGATCCAACGATCATACGGTCATATTCTCTAAGACCGGTACCTGCAGGGATTAAATGACCAACGATAACGTTTTCTTTTAATCCAATTAGCTCATCGCGTTTAGCATTTATCGAAGCAAGAGTTAGTACTTTGGTTGTTTCCTGGAATGAAGCAGCTGATATCCAGCTCTTTGTCTGCAACGAAGATTTTGTAATACCCTGGAGTATCTGACGTGCTGTTGCAGGTTTTGCTTCGCGAGCTTCTACCAAAACTTTATCGCGACGTTTTAAAAGCGAGTTTTCATCACGTAACTTACGTGCTGTAAGTATTTGTCCTGCTTTGAAATTGGTTGAATCTCCAATATCTATAACAACTTTCTATCCAAAGATCCAGTCATTTTCTTCATGAAAATCAGTTTTATTTTTCAGATCACCTTCAAGGACTTTTATATCACCAGGATCTTCAATTTCAATTTTACGCATCATTTGACGACCGATAACTTCAAAATGTTTGTCGTTAATTTTCACACCCTGGAGGCGATATACTTCCTGAACTTCATTCACAATATATTCCTGAACCTTCATAGGTCCTTTAATTGCAAGAATAGATGCAGGTGTAATTGCACCATCAGACAGGGGAGTTCCTGCTTTTACATAATCGTTTTCCTGAGCCAGTATCTGTTTGGTCGTTGATACAAGATAGCTTTTTTCTTCACCGGTTTTTGAAGTAATTATTACTTCTCTGTTACCGCGTTTTAATTTTTTACCAAAAGAAACAACGCCATCAATTTCCGATACAACAGCGGGATTTGATGGATTACGTGCCTCAAATAATTCAGTTACGCGTGGCAAACCTCCGGTAATATCACCTGTTTTTCCAATAGCTCTGGGGATTTTTGCCAGTATTTCCCCGGCTTTAATCTTATGATGTTCTTCAACAATAATATGTGCACCAACAGGTATGTCATAAGTTTTTAGAGTTTCGTCACTGTCCGAAACTATTCTGATGGAAGGGTTCTTAGCTTTTTGACGTGTTTCAATTACAACTTTGTCATGATAACCGGTTTGTTCATCCGATTCCACTTTATATGTAACACCTTCAATAATATTGTTATAAACAATTTTTCCAGTAACTTCCGAAAGAATAACTGCATTATAAGGGTCCCACTCAGCGATCAGATCACCTTTTGACAGATCATCCCCACTTCTGAAATAGAGTTTTGCTCCGTAAGGAATATGAGCTGATGTTAATGGTATTCCGGTGTTTTTATCAACTATCCTCATTTCGGCTGAACGACCGATTACAACACTTGCTTTTTTGTTATCAGTAGTAGGATAATCCACATAGCGCAATTCATCAATCTCAATAGTACCATCGTATTTTGATTGAACTTTTGAAGAGATATCAATATTTAAAGCTGAACCGCCCATATGGAAGGTTCTAAGAGTAAGCTGTGTACCAGGTTCACCAATTGATTGAGCTGCTATTACTCCTACTGCTTCACCTTTCTGTACCATATGCCCTGAGGCAAGATTACGTCCGTAACATTTGGCGCAAACACCAAGTTTTGATTCACAGGTAAGAACTGAACGAATTTCAACTGATTCAATAGGTGATTCTTCAATTATACTACAGATATCTTCGGTAAGTTCATTTCCGGCTGCTATTATGAGTTCTCCGGTATTTGGGTGATATACATCGTGTAGGGTTACACGTCCAAGGATACGATCGTAAAGTGTTTCTACTACTTCCTCACTCTTTTTAAGTGATGAAATAGTTAAACCACGTAGTGTTCCACAATCTTCTTCTGAAATAATTACGTCTTGAGAAACATCAACAAGTCTTCGGGTAAGGTAACCGGCATCAGCAGTTTTAAGGGCTGTGTCAGCCAAACCTTTACGCGCACCGTGAGTGGAAATAAAATATTCAAGTACTGAAAGACCTTCTTTGAAGTTTGATAAAATCGGGTTTTCAATAATTTCAGCACCTGTTGCTGTTGATTTTTGAGGCTTAGCCATTAAACCACGCATTCCTGATAGCTGTCTGATCTGTTCTTTTGAACCACGAGCACCTGAGTCAAGCATCATATAAACAGGGTTAAATCCCTGCTTGTCTTTGATCAGCTTATCCATAAGGGTTAAGGTAAGAAGTGAATTTGTATGTGACCATACATCAATGATTTTGTTATAACGTTCATTGTATGTAATGAATCCCATGTTATAACTAGTCATAATTTCTTCAACTTCCTGATTGGCTTTTTCAATGAGATCAATTTTTTCCTCCGGAACTACTACATCACCCAGGTTAAATGAAAGTCCACCTTTGAATGCCATATTAAATCCCAGATCTTTAATATCGTCGAGGAACTTGGCAACCTGAGCATTATCAGTTTTTTTCAGGATGTCACCAATAGTATCTCTTAATGCTTTTTTATTTAAAACCTGATTAATATAGCCATATTCTCTGGGAACCACCTGGTTAAATAAAACACGACCAGCGGTAGTTTCAATTATCCTTTTTACAAAAGTGCCATTCTCAGGAAATTCGATCTTAACTTTTATAATAGCATGTAAGTCAACTTTACGTTCATTATAGGCAATGATTACTTCCTCAGGAGAATAAAAAGTCATTCCTTCTCCTTTAACAGGATTTTCAGGAATGCTTTTTCTGGCTTTGGTCATATAGTATAATCCCAGTACCATGTCTTGTGACGGTACTGTAATGGGAGCACCATTTGCGGGATTAAGAATATTATGTGATGCAAGCATTAAAATCTGAGCTTCAAGAATTGCAGCATTTCCTAATGGAACGTGTACTGCCATTTGATCTCCGTCGAAGTCAGCGTTAAATGCAGTACATACCAAAGGGTGAAGCTGTATTGCCTTGCCTTCAATAAGTTTTGGTTGAAAAGCTTGAATGCCAAGGCGGTGCAATGTTGGAGCACGATTAAGCAAAACAGGATGTCCTTTTAGGATATTTTCCAAAATATCCCAAACAACGGGGTCTTTACGATCAACGATCTTTTTTGCTGTTTTAACTGTTTTAACAATACCTCTTTCAAGTAGTTTGCGAATAATGAATGGTTTATAAAGCTCAGAAGCCATTTCTTTAGGAAGGCCACATTCATAAAGTTTCAGTTCGGGTCCAACCACAATTACTGAACGTCCGGAATAGTCAACACGCTTACCTAAAAGGTTCTGACGAAAACGACCCTGCTTCCCTTTAATGCTGTCACTCAAAGATTTTAAAGCCCTGTTTGATTCTGTTTTAACTGAACTTGCTTTTCTCGAGTTGTCAAATAAAGAGTCAACTGCTTCCTGAAGCATACGCTTTTCGTTACGCATGATCACATCAGGGGCTTTGATTTCAATAAGTCTCTTTAAACGGTTATTACGTATTATCACACGTCTGTACAGGTCGTTAAGATCAGATGTTGCAAAACGACCGCCATCAAGTGGCACCAAAGGGCGAAGCTCGGGTGGTATTACCGGTACTACCTTTACAATCATCCATTCAGGGCGGTTGTCTATATGACGTTGTCCATCACGAAAAGCTTCAAATACTTGCAAGCGTTTAAGTATGTCCTGCTTACGCTGTTGTGATGTTTCATTATTGGCGCGGTCGCGAAGTTCAAACGATTCCTTATCCAAATCAAGTCTGCTGAGAAGATCATGTATTGCTTCAGCACCCATTTTAGCTATGAACTTATCAGAATCGCTATCGTCAAGATATTGGTTTTCTTTGGGTAATTTGTCAAGAATCTCAAAATATTCTTCTTCAGAAATAAGATCAAGATACTGAATATTTTCCTGTTGCTTAGCAATGCTGCTATCTTCTGATATTAGCTTTTCATTACGCATAACCCCAGGATTGATTACAACATATTTTTCGTAATAAATGATTTGTTCAATCTTTTTAGTTGTTATGCCGAGCAATGCTCCGATTTTATTGGGCAATGACCTGAAAAACCAAATATGTGCTACTGGAACTACAAGTTGAATATGGCCAACGCGTTCGCGACGCACTTTCTTTTCAGTAACTTCAACGCCACAGCGATCACATACAATGCCTTTATATCTGATACGCTTATATTTGCCGCAATGACATTCCCAATCTTTTACTGGACCGAATATTCTTTCACAAAATAATCCATCGCGCTCAGGTTTGTATGTCCTATAGTTAATAGTTTCTGGTTTTAACACCTCACCACTTGAACGTTCAAGGATGTACTCAGGTGAAGAAAGACTAATGGTAATGCTGGTAAAAGCACTACCTACCGTAGTTTCTTTTCTAAAAGCCATTTGATTTTATATAAATATTTTTTTAATATGTTAAATTATTCTTTAAAAAGGTGGAAGTCAAAGGGTTTCTAATTAAAGGTAACATCAAGACAAAGACCTCTTAATTCATGGATCAATACGTTGAAAGATTCAGGAATTCCGGGAATGGGCATGTTTTGACCCTTTACAATAGCTTCGTATGCTTTTGCTCTGCCTGTTACATCGTCAGATTTAACAGTAAGAACTTCCTGCAGAATATTTGCAGCACCAAAAGCTTCCAATGCCCATACTTCCATTTCTCCGAAACGCTGACCTCCAAATTGGGCTTTACCACCGAGAGGTTGCTGTGTAATAAGAGAGTATGGCCCTATTGAACGGGCATGCATCTTGTCGTCAATTAAATGGTGAAGCTTCATCATATAAATATAACCTACTGTTGCAGGCTGATCAAAACGTTCACCTGTACCACCATCGTAAAGATAAACCTGACCATTTTCGGGCAAACCTGCTTTATTTAGATATTCATTGATTTGATCAATATTACCACCATCAAAAATTGGAGATTCAAAATGCAGATCCAATTTAGTTGCTGCCCAACCAAGTATTGTTTCGTAAATCTGTCCCAGGTTCATTCGAGATGGCACACCAAGCGGGTTTAATACAATATCAACAGGAGTTCCGTCTTTGAGGAAAGGCATATCTTCTTCGCGTACAATTCTTGCTACAATACCCTTGTTTCCATGTCTGCCTGCCATTTTATCACCAACCGTCAGCTTACGCTTTTTTGCAACATATACTTTTGCCATCTGTACTATGCCGGTAGGTAATTCATCTCCTACAGTAGCAACAAACTTTTTGCGATTATAAATTCCAAGTATTTCTTTATACTGGATTATGTAATTGTTAATCATTTGTTTGATCAGATCGTTATTCGTTTTATCTGATGTCCAGCGGTTGGGGTTAACATTGTTAAAATCAAGCCCACTGAGTATTTTATATGTAAACTTAATTTTTTTAGGTACAAGCAGTTCTTTAAAATTGTTAGAGACACCCTGAGAAGTTTTTCCATTCAGAATTACTGTAAGCTTGTCAACAAGTTTGTTCTTCAGGTCGCTTACATTGTGGTTAAACTCTTCATCAAGATTTTTGACAATATCTTTATCTTTGGCTTTGGATTTTTTATCTTTAAAAACTCTTGAAAATAATTTTTTATCAACAACTACGCCTTTCATTGCTGGAGGTGCTTTTAGCGAAGCATCTTTTACGTCACCGGCTTTATCACCAAAAATTGCGCGTAATAATTTTTCTTCCGGTGTAGGATCGCTTTCACCTTTTGGTGTAATTTTCCCAATAAGAATATCACCTTCTTTTACTTCTGCACCAATACGAACCAATCCATATTCATCAAGGTCTTTTGTTGCTTCAGCACTAACATTGGGAATATCACTTGTCAACTCCTCAATTCCACGTTTAGTATCGCGAACTTCAAGTACGAACTCTTCAATATGTATAGAAGTAAATATATCTTCTCTGACAATACGTTCAGAGATTACAATGGCATCCTCAAAATTATATCCTTTCCATGGTATAAATGCCACCATAAGGTTACGTCCTAATGCCAGTTCTCCATTTTGTGTTGCATAACCTTCACACAGCACTTGTCCTTTACTTACCTTCATTCCTTTTTGAACTATAGGCCGTAAATTAATACAAGTGTTTTGGTTGGTTCTGGTAAATTTGGCAAGGTTATATTTTTTTACATCATCATCAAAACTGACAAGACGTTCATTTTCAGCACGTGTATAACGTATTACAATATCTGTTGCATCAACATATTCTACAATGCCATCTCCTTCGGCATGAAGTAGTACTCTGGAATCGCGAACTACAGCTTTCTCTATTCCAGTTCCTACAAATGGAATTTCAGGGTTTAGTAACGGAACAGCCTGACGCATCATGTTTGATCCCATCAAAGCGCGGTTAGCATCATCGTGTTCAAGAAATGGAATTAGCGATGCTGCAATTGATGCAATTTGGTTGGGAGCAACGTCAATAAGGTCAACCTTGTCACGGTCAACTATTGGATAATCAGCCAGATAACGTGCCTTAACGTTTTCGTCTAAAATATATCCCTGATCTGAAATAAGTGTGCTGGCTTGTGCAATAATTTTATTTTCTTCTTCTTCAGCACTAAGATAGATGGGAGCTTCTTTAAGTGCAACCTTGCCATCAATAACTTTTTGATAAGGAGTTTCAATGAATCCCATGCGGTTGATCTTTGCATAAACACAAAGTGATGATATCAAACCAATATTTGGTCCTTCAGGAGTTTCTATAGTACACAAGCGCCCATAGTGTGTGAAGTGAACATCTCGTACCTCAAAGCCTGCACGCTCACGTGAAAGTCCACCAGGGCCAAGAGCTGAAACTCGTCTTTTGTGAGTTAATTCCGAAAGAGGATTGGTTTGATCCATAAATTGTGAGAGCTGATTTATCCCAAAGAATGAATTTATTACTGCTGATAAAGTCTTGGCATTAATCAGGTCCATTGGCGTAAATACTTCATTGTCACGAACATTCATGCGTTCTCTGATAGTCCGGGCCATACGTGCCAGTCCTATGCCAAACTGATTGTAAAGTTGTTCGCCAACGGTACGAACCCTACGGTTACTAAGATGGTCAATATCATCAACTTCAGTACGTTCGTTTATTAATCCAATAAGATACTTTATAATTGAAATAATATCTTCTTTAGTAAGAACTCTGGTCTCGCTTGATATTTCAAGATTTAATTTTTTGTTTATTCTATAACGTCCTACTTCATCAAGGTCGTAGCGTTTATCAGAAAAGAAAAGCTTTTCAATTATACCGCGGGCAGTTTCCTCATCGGGAGGTTCTGCATTACGGAGTAGACGATAAATAAATTCAACGGCTTCTTTACCTGAGTTAGCCGTATCTTTTTGCATGGTATTGAAAATGATGGAATAATCCTGAACATTAATGCCTTCTTTGTGAATAAGTATTGTTTTTGAACCCGACTCAAGGATTATATCAATATGCTCATTCTCAATAATTGTTTCTCTGTCTATTATTACTTCAGTTCTTTCAATTGAAACAACTTCACCTGTATCCTCATCTACAAAATCTTCAATCCATGTCTTCAGAACTCTGGCAGCTAATCTACTACCAATTACTTTTCTCAGAGCAGTTTTATTAACTTTGACTTCAACAGCAAGTTCAAATATTTCAAGAATATCGCGATCGCTTTCGTAACCAATTGCACGAAGCAGGGTAGTTACCGGTAATTTCTTTTTTCTGTCAATGTATGCATACATGACATTGTGAATATCTGTTGTAAATTCTATCCACGAACCTCTAAAAGGAATAATACGTGCAGAATAGAGTTGTTGCCCATTTGCATGGAATGAAGTGCCAAAGAAAACACCTGGAGAACGGTGTAATTGGGAAACTATAACACGCTCGGCTCCATTTATTATAAATGTACCTTTGGGCGTCATATAAGGAATCATTCCAAGATATACATCCTGTATGATAGTTTCAAAATCTTCATGCTCGGGATCTGTACAATATAATTTTAGTTTAGCCTTTAAAGGTACACTATACGACAAGCCTCTTACCAGGCATTCATCTATTGAGTAGCGGGGTGGGTCAATAAAATAGTCTAGGAATTCAAGGACAAAATTATTTCGGGCATCTGTTATTGGGAAGTTTTCACTAAAAACTTTATAAAGACCTTCGTTTACTCTGTTTTCCGGATTTGTTTCCAGTTGAAAGAAATCCTGAAATGATTTTAGTTGAATGTCTAGAAAGTCAGGATATTTAGCCTTAATCTGTGCAGATGCAAAACTAATTTTTTTTATTTTTTCAGTTACCAATGTTGTTTGAATTTTAAGTTTACAATAAATTTAAAAAAGGACAGCCCACCTTAAGGTTATATGCAAACAGACCACTCAGCTCTACTTGGAACTGAGTGGATCTGTTTTTATGTAAATTGTTGAAATTATTTAATTTCAACTTCAGCACCGGCTTCTTGTAGTTGCTTAGCTAATGCATCAGCTTCGTCCTTGGTAACACCTTCTTTTATTGCTTTGGGAGCGGCATCAACCAATTCTTTTGATTCTTTAAGACCTAAGCTGGTGAGTTCTTTTACTAATTTAACAACAGCTAATTTCGACTGTCCGGGATGTTTTAAAATAACATCAAACTGTGTTTGCTCTTCAACTGCTGCTGCAGCGTCACCACCAGCCGGACCAGCCATCATTACTGGAGCTGCTGCTGCCGGCTCAATGCCGTATTCTTCTTTTAAAATATCAGCCAATTCATTGACTTCTTTAACTGTTAAATTAACCAGTTGTTCTGCGAAAGCTTTTAAATCTGCCATTTTATTTAAGTTATTTAAATGTTCTATTAATCGTTTTGTTTAATTTAAAAAAATAAATAGTGCCTTTTGGAAACTATATGTTTTAAAAAGTTTATGATTCCTTTTCTGATAGAGTTTCCAGAATACCGGCAATTTTTGACCCACCCGACTGCAATCCGGAGATTACGTTTCGGATTGGTGATTGCAATAAAGCAACAAGTTCACCCACTAATTCATTCTTTGATTTAATGTTAATCAGAAAATCTATCTGATTATCGCCAATATACGACATTTCTTCAATATAGGCACCCTTGAGTATTGGTTTTGGGGCACTTTTCCTGAATTCTTTAATAAGTTTTGCAGGATCATTGGCAACTTCAGATGTCATGATTGCCGTAGGTCCGACAAGCACGCCATAAAGATTTGAGAAATCCCTTCCTGAACGTTCCATTGCTTTTTTCAGAAGTGTGTTTTTTACAACCATCAATTTGATGTCTCTTCTGAAGCATTGTCTTCGTAGTTGGTTAGTTTTCTCAACATTTAATCCAGAAGTATCGGTGATATAGAGACAACTTATATCCTTAAGTTGCTCAGACATAGATTCAATTAATTGAGTTTTATCTTCCTTTTTCATAACTCCTTAGATTTTATTTCAAAAATATCAGAGTGATCGTTGGCTACACACCTTTAATCACAATGATATTTTATGAAGTAAATGATTTAGGATCAACATGAATACCCGGACTCATCGTACTTGACATATAAATGCTTTTGATATATGTACCTTTAGCTGCTGCCGGCTTTAACTTAATAATAGTATGCAGCAGTTCTTTAGCATTATCTATAATCTTAGATGCCTCAAAAGATACTTTACCTATTGAAGTGTGGATGATACCGTATCTGTCAACTCTAAAATCAATCTTTCCGGCTTTAACTTCCGTTACAGCTTTTCCTACTTCCATAGTAACAGTTCCGGCTTTCGGGTTAGGCATAAGGCCACGGGGTCCTAAAATTCTTCCCAGTGCACCTATTTTAGGCATTACAGTAGGCATAGTAATAATTACATCAACGTCGGTCCATCCGCCTTTAATTTTATTGATGTATTCATCAAGCCCTACATGCTCGGCTCCGGCTGCTTTTGCTTCCTCTTCATTTTCAGGAGGACAAAGAACAAGAACTCTAACAGTTTTTCCAGTACCGTGTGGCAATGTAACCACTCCTCTTACCATTTGATCTGCTTTTCGCGGATCAACACCAAGGCGTACGTCTACATCAACTGAAGCATCAAACTTTGTATAAGTGATTTCTTTTACAAGCTTTACTGCATCAGACAGGGAATAAACTGCGTTTTTATCGAGTTTTTTCAGAGCTTCTTTTCGTTTTTTTGTTAGTGTTGCCATCTTCTTTATTAATAAGTTAGCGATTGCATAGGTTTGTTAACACGTCTACCCATTGATTATTTAGCTTCAATGGGTGATTTACCTTTGATTGCGATCCCCATGCTACGGGCAGTACCTGCAACCATACTAATTGCTGATTCCATTGTAAATGCATTCAAGTCATTCATTTTGTTTTCAGCAATAGTCTGAACCTGTTCCCAGGTCACTGTAGCTACTTTCCTCAGGTTAGGTTCAGGTGAGCCTTGTTTGGCTTTTGCAGCTTCAAGTAATTGAACTGCAACAGGAGGGGATTTAATAATAAAAGTGAACGATTTATCTTTGTATACAGTAATGATAACAGGAATTAGCACGCCCATTGTACTTTGTGTTCGTGCATTGAACTGTTTACAAAACTCCATTATGTTCACCCCTCTTGCACCTAAAGCAGGCCCAACCGGTGGAGATGGATTAGCAGCTCCGCCCTTGATCTGCAATTTAATAAGTCCAGCTATTTCTTTTGCCATGTTTTTATCAGGTAAATAGGTGAATATTAAAAAAATTAAATGCCTTTAACAGGCAATATAGGTATTATTCTTTTTCAACTTGCATGAAACTCAATTCCAGAGGAGTTTTTCTGCCAAAAATCTTAACCATTACTTTCAAACGTTTTTTCTCTTCATTGATTTCTTCAATAACTCCGCTAAAACTGTTGAATGGTCCGTCAATAACAGTAACTATTTCACCGACAATAAAAGGAATATTGAGTTCTTCGCCTTTCTCAGCCATTTCGTCAACTCTACCTAAAATACGGTTTATTTCTGACTGGCGCAGAGGTTCAGCTTCACCCTTAGTTCCAAGAAAGCCTAATACACCGGGTATATTCCTTAAAAGATGAGGTACCTCACCAATAAGTACTGCTTCTACCAAGACATAACCTGGAAAAAAATTACGTTCCTTACTTATTTTCTTGCCCTTTCTGATCTGAAAAACTTTCTCAGTAGGGATAAGAACCTGCGAAACATAATCTTTCAATCCCAAGCGATTTACTTCACTTTCGATGTATTGTTTCACTTTCTTTTCATTTCCCGTAATGGCCCGTAAAACGTACCATTTTTTTTGATCATCACTCATTCTATGTGTTGAAATTGAAAAGAATTAATACCAGGATATAATTGACACTCGGTAATGCACAAATCAAACAAGCTTGTAAAATTGCTCAAGAATTGTTTGAAAGGATTTATCCATCAAATAAACGACTAAAGCGATTATTAGGGAAGCAATGGATACAACAATTGCACTACTTTGCAGCTCACTCCATGTTGGCCATGATACTTTATGTACCAATTCATCGTAACTTTCGTTGATGTATGTTTTTAAACTAAACTTTGCCATTATTAACAAATTTTGCACGGGTGGAGAGACTCGAACTCCCGGCACTCGGTTTTGGAGACCGATGCTCTACCAACTGAGCTACACCCGTTTAGAAGCCATTTTGAATACAAGTTCTGTTTGGATCAGTTTTTAAAACAGATATAAGGTATTACTTTATTCAATAATTTCTGTAATCTGTCCGGCGCCTACTGTACGTCCACCTTCACGAATTGCAAAACGCAATCCTTTATTCAAAGCAATTTGATGGATCAAATTAACATGAATTGTAAGATTGTCACCGGGCATGACCATTTCAACTCCTTCCGGAAGACTGATTTCACCGGTTACGTCAGTGGTTCTGAAATAGAATTGTGGACGATAATGTTTATGGAATGGTGTATGACGTCCGCCTTCTTCTTTTTTCAGAATATAAACTTCAGCCTTAAATTCTTTATGTGGTTTGATTGAACCAGGCTTAGCAATTACCATACCACGACGGATTTCATCTTTATCAATACCACGTAACAGTAAACCTGCATTGTCGCCAGCCTCACCCTGATCCAGGATTTTGCGGAACATTTCAACACCGGTAACAACTGATTTCATTTTTTCAGCACCTAATCCGATAATATCAACAGGATCGCCAACATTTATAACACCGGTTTCAATACGACCGGTAGCAACAGTGCCACGACCAGTAATTGAGAAAACGTCCTCTACAGGCATTAAAAATTCTTTATCGCGGTCGCGAACTGGTAAAGGAACATAGCTATCCACGGCTGCCATAAGTTCCATGATTTTGTCCTGCCATATGGGTTCTTTATTCAATCCACCTAATGCAGATCCACGGATAACAGGTGTGTCATCGCCATCAAAGCCGTAGAATGACAGCAGATCACGGATTTCCATTTCAACAAGCTCGAGAAGCTCTTCGTCGTCAACCAGATCAACTTTATTCATAAAAACAACGAGCTTCGGAACACCAACCTGACGAGCTAAAAGAATATGTTCACGGGTTTGAGGCATAGGACCATCGGTAGCAGCTACTACGAGAATAGCTCCGTCCATCTGGGCTGCACCAGTAACCATGTTCTTAATATAGTCGGCGTGACCGGGACAGTCAACATGAGCATAATGTCTTGTTTCGGTCTGATATTCAACGTGAGACGTATTAATGGTAATACCTCTTTCTTTTTCTTCAGGAGCATTATCAATTGAATCGAATGATCTGAGCTCAGAAAGCCCCTTTTCAAAAAGAGTAAGAGTAATTGCTGCAGTCAGCGTTGTCTTACCGTGGTCAATGTGACCGATAGTGCCTACGTTGACGTGCGGCTTCGAACGGGTGAATTTTTCTTTTGCCATATTGAATTATTGTTACTAGTTAATTAAGAAAATATTATACACTCAAAAAAAAATTGAGCCAATGATGAGATTTGAACTCATGACCCCTTCCTTACCAAGGAAGTGCTCTACCCCTGAGCTACATCGGCTGGTATTTGAGCGGAAGACGGGGTTCGAACCCGCTACCTAAAGCTTGGAAGGCTTTCGCTCTACCAAATGAGCTACTTCCGCCTATTAAACCAGTGGGGAGAGAAGGATTCGAACCTCCGAAGGCTTCGCCAACAGATTTACAGTCTGCCCCATTTGACCGCTCTGGTATCTCCCCTAAGTTATTTACAAAGAACTGAGCCGATAGAGGGATTCGAACCCCCGACCCGCTGATTACAAATCAGCTGCTCTGACCAACTGAGCTACATCGGCTTTTATTTTACAATATGTCAATATATTTCTTTCAGCTTAACAAAATACCACAATTACTCTTGTTTAAGATATAAGTGTCAAATACTTGTTTCACTGATTAAAACAGCCCTTTTATAGAAAGGGGCTGCAAAAGTATAAAACATTGCTGAATCTACAAACAAAAATATGAAAAAAATCAAACAAATTTTTTTTAACCTTTAAGCTTTGCTTTGTATCTCTTGATTTGAGGGCGTAATGCTTCAACTGAATTATCAATAGCCTCCTCAAAAGTTTTGCATTGTTTTTTTGCAAAAAGATCATTTCCGGGAACACGTAATCTTATTTCTGCAATTTTATTTTCTTGCTTATCATTATTATCAAGACGCAGTGTAACTTCGCTTGATATAATTCCTTCAAACAGGCTATTTAGTTTACCAACTTTATCTTGTATAAAATCATCTAATTTCTGATCAGTCTTAAAATGAATGGATGAGATCTTAACTTTCATACGTTCCTCCTTTTATTTTACGCTTTTGGATGAGCTTGTTGATAAATATTTTTAATTCTTTCAATTGTATTATGAGTATATACCTGTGTGGCTGCAAGGCTGCTATGCCCAAGCAATTCTTTTATTGCATTGAGTTCGGCTCCATTGTTTAACATGGCAGTGGCAAATGTATGGCGGATAACATGAGGGCTTTTCCTTTTATGCGTAGTAATAAATTGCAGATTACGCTTTACTGTATTATAAATGAGTTCAGGATATGCCTTCTTACCTTTCACTGTAGTGATAAAATAATCTTCGTTTGCTAAATTACCGAATTCTTTTTTCTTAACCGAGACATATTCATTAATTATTTCTAATAGCGCCGAGTTAAACGGGATTATCCGCTGTTTGCTTCTTTTTCCCATAACAATAAGGGTCAAGGCACTTGTATTTATATCTTTGTGTTTTAATGCGATTAATTCTGCAACCCTTATGCCTGTAGCAAAAAGTATTTCCAGGATCATTTTGCTTCTAATCCCTTTAAAGTTATTTTCAAAAATATCAGAATCAAGCAATTGATTCATTTTTTCTGAATCAATAAAAAGTGGTAATCTATCAGGAGTTCTTGGTGCAACAACTTTCAGCATCGGGTTTTCTTTTACAAAATCCCATTTTATAAGAAATCTGAAATAAGATTTAAGAGTTGAGAGTTTGCGGTTTACTGAGCGTGCTGATATTCCACTTTCAAGTATTTGCGCAATCCAGGAACGGATTATTAAACTGTCAGCATCTTTAATATGAGAAATAGCATAGGTTGATTGTAGAAAGTCTTTAAACTGTTCTAAATCAGCCTCGTAGGCAATAAGGGTGTGGGGAGAATAATGCTTTTCTGCAGCAAGATATCTAATAAATTCCTGAATGTGCATATATAACGCAAATAAAGGTAACCTGATTTTAACACCTTATTAAAATCAACGGCTAAAATACAAATTTGTTTTGATAAAGGCAAATTATGCCTTCAGGTTTGAAGAAAAAATCAGTTAATATTTAAATTAACCGTTTTGTTCCAATTGTAAACGTTGGATATAAATGGCTTTGAGCCTTTCTTCACGCCTTTTAACGGAGGGTTTTGTGAATTTTTGTCTTTCGCGCACTTCCCTTACGACACCGGTTTTTTCAAATTTCCTTTTAAGCTTTTTTAAAGCTCTGTCAATGTTCTCGCCTTCTTTTACTGGTACAATGATCATAAATATGAATGTAAATTATTGATTATTTTTTTGGGCTGCAAAGGTACGCATACTTTTTAAAAGAACAAGGCCTTTTTACAAATTATTTGTTAAATAATTCGTCATTAGCTTAAAAAGGTGCATTCTTGTATTTCCGCCGTATATGCCATGGTCTCGGTTCGGATATATCATAAGGTCAAACTGCTTTTTTGAATCAACCAGAGCATCAATCATAGCAATTGAGTTCTCAACATGAACGTTGTCATCGCCCGAACCATGAACTATTAATAGCTTTCCTTTCAGCAGTCCGGCAAAGTTAATTGGAGAATTTTCATCATATCCTTCAGAATTCTCATCCGGAGTTCGCATAAAGCGTTCGGTATAGATATTATCATAGAAACGCCATGAACTAACCGGAGCTACGGCAATTCCGGTACTAAAATAATCGCTTCCTTTTGTCATACACAGCAATGCCATATACCCTCCATAGCTCCATCCAAAAACACCAATACGCTCTTTATCAATATATGGAAGAGAACCAAGATATTTGGCTGATTCTATCATATCAGTGGTTTCATATTTTCCAAGCTGCAGGTAAGTCATTTTCTTAAATTCCGCGCCACGTAACTGAGTTCCCCGCGGATCAACAGAAACTACAATATAACCTTGTTGGGCAAGCATCTGAAACCATACAGTCTGCGAGCGTCCCCAGGTATTTGTTACAGTTTGCGAGCCGGGACCTCCATAAACATATATAAGTACGGGATGTTTTTTTCCGGGGTCGAAATAAGGAGGCTTTAGCATCCATCCGTTTAAAACAACATCTTCGCTGGTGGTAAATTTAAAAAAATCAATATCGGAAAAATTAAATTCCTGAACAGTGCTTTTTACTCTGGCATTATCTTCAAGCACCCTTATTGTTTTACCTGTATTTGTATTCATTGTAATATAAGGAGGCTCATTTAAAGATTGTAAGGTTCCAATATAATATTGATAATTCTTACTGAAACTTGCTGAATTGGTTCCTGGACTGGCTGAAAGCAGCTTATCGTCCTTACCATTTATTTTAATACTGTAAATTTCACGATCCATAGGCGAAACTTTTGCAGCCTGATAATATATTCTGTCATTTTTAGGATCTATTCCATAAAGTGTGGTTACATCCCAATTTCCGGAGGTTATTGGTCTAATCATTTCACCATTGATATCGTACAGATAAATATGATTAAATCCACTTTTTTCACTGGTGATCAGAAAATGCTGTTTGTCACTCAAAAATGTAAGATCATTTGTAATATCAATATAATATTTGTTGTGTTCTTCGTAAATCACTTTCGATTTACCGGTTGTTGCATCGGCAAACAGTATTTCCAGATGATTCTGATGCCGGTTCAGTCGCTGTATTGCCAACGTTGAAGGATCTGTAGCCCATTGCATACGTGGGAGATAAATGTCAGTTTCTTTACCGGTATCAACATTAATGATTGATCCATCCGATACACTATATATATGTATGGTCACAACTGAATTATCTTCGCCTGCTTTTGGATACTTGAATTTATGATGATCCGGATATAGCTCACCATAATTTACCATCCAGAATTCCTTTACTTGGCTTTCGTCAAAACGCATGAAAGCAATTTTTTTACTATCAGGGGACCAATAAAACCCTTTTATAATTGCAAATTCTTCTTCGTAAACCCAGTCGGTGGTGCCATTAATAATATTTCTTTCAAGTCCGTCAAAAGTAATTTGGGTTTCAGTTCCTGTAAGTAAATCAACCATGAAAAGATTATTATCACGAACAAAAGCAACTTTTGTACCATCGGGCGAAAAATCGGCAAGGCGCTGCTTACCGCCATTACTTAGCGGAGTCAGTTTATTGTTTGTTCTGTCATAAACATAATAAAACGATTGGGTTGAATGTCTGTAAATTCTTTCTATTTCGGTTGGGATCAATATCTTGCTTTCATCAGGGCTAAAAGTATAACTGAAAAACCTTATTGGTTTTTCAGCACCTTCCGGAATGAGCAGCCCATCATGAAGTATGGTTTGAACCAGCTTCCCATCGCTGTATCTGTACTGATTAATTGAATCCTTTTCTTTAACAGTGTAATGAATACCATCATTCATTGATAGAAGCCCATATATGCCTTTAGGATTAAATTTACCTGATTCCCAGATGTCTTCGAGTGTTATTTGTTTTTGTTCTTCCTGAGCGGCTGCATTCAGTAATAGCCCTGATAAAATAACCAATGCAACTAGTTTTCTAAGCTTCATAACGATAGTGAATTTTAAATTGAAGCCCCAAAAATAAATTTTTATTCTGAAAAGGTTGCTTAATAATGCATCAGAAATATATTATCGAGATAAAAAATTGATCTGCTTTGAGCGATATGTGTAAATTTGTTGCTCGTTTTATAAAATGTTTGTTTACAATAATAAAGCTAATCAAGCGGCAGCATGGCCTGGGATTCAGTATATTTATTGCCTTTTAATATTCTAAAGCAGGAGTATTACGAACCTGTTTATTTTACAGATGATTCCGTATTAAGAAGTCCTGCTGTCGATCTGTTTCCAGGATTGGTTACAATGACAATTGAGCCTGAAACACACTTGCCCAGACCCGACCGGGGAGATAGAATCATAGATTCTAATTACGATTGGATAACTGTATTATTTTTAGCATGTATCATCCTTATTACCATTGCTAAGAATAATTTCCCAAAACGGATAACACAATTGTTCAAAGCCAGTATTATCCCGCGTGCAACAGCACAACTGCACAGGCAGGGCAATCCTTTTACCGAACAGATAACCCTGATACTCGGAATTATTTATTTGCTTACTTCCTCGCTTTTTGTCTTCCTTATTCTTGATAATTATGTTGCACTGCCCGATTTTGATTTAAGAACCGAAATTTTCTTTGCCTTGATTGTTGCAGCTAATGGTTTGTATTGGCTGTTTAAGGTGATACTTATTAAATTAATTGCTTATATCTTTAAAACCAAAGAAGCCTCATCGGCATATTTATTAAACAATCTGGTTTTTAATATGGCGGTTGGTTTGATTTTGCTGATATCTTTACCTTTTGTTGTTTATACAGGAGCTGCAACTGTTTTAAATATTACTATAATATTTATCTCGATATTTCTGTTATACAGGGTTTTACGCAATGTACTTGTAGGTTTGTCAATAACATATTTCCCTTTGTTTTACTTAATAATTTATGTTTTCACCGTTGAGATTGCACCATTGCTTATAATTGCAAAGCTTTTTCTGAACAATTTGGATAAAGTTTGAAATGGTTTGATACTGCTGCTGAAAACACAATGTGAAGCATAGGGTTAATAACTCCCAAAATAATAACATTAACAGGATGCCAAAATTTAAAAAGAATGAGAAGCTGGTCAGCCAAAACAAAATAGAGCTGCTGTTTAAAAGCGGACAAACATTCTTTGAATATCCTTTTAAGGTATTTTGGCTAATGTCAGATGAATTACAGGAATATCCGGCTCAAATATTGATAAGTGTTCCGAAAAGAAGTTTTAAAAATGCTGTAACCCGTAATCTGATAAAAAGACGCATAAGCGAAATTTACAGAAAAAATAAAACGATATTTTATGAGAAATTAGCCGGAATGAACAGAAATTGCTTATTTGCGTTGATTTATACTGAACACAAAGTGTTGAATTCAGCTGATCTTGAACCCAAAATAATTGTAATTTTACAACGTTTAACACAGGAAAATGAAAAAATTGTTGGGTAGATTTTTTGTGCTGTTGATCCGTTTTTATCAATATGCCATTTCACCGTATCTTATGCCTTCGTGTCGTTACACACCATCGTGTTCAGAATATGGAATTGAAGCTATAAAAAAATACGGGTCGTTCAAGGGAGGATGGCTTACATTAAAACGTTTTCTTTCGTGCAATCCATGGGGTGGGAGTGGATATGATCCTGTGCCGTAAATTATTAATAATCAGATATCAATAAGAATATTATGAATATAGTTAAATTAGCATTTCGGAAAAAGATAGCAGCAGGTTTCCTGGGGCTACTTTTGATTTTTACTCAAACCATTGCCTCTGCTCAGGTAAAGAGTGATTTTGAGATTGCAAAGAATCTCGACATTTTTGCAACTCTGTACAGAACGTTGAATGCAAATTATGTGGATGACCTTAAACATGGAAAATTGTTTGAAACTGCCATTGAATCAATGCTCGAATCGCTTGACCCATATACTAACTATATTCCTGAGACCCAGCGTGAGGATTATATGTTTATGACCACAGGGAAGTATGGAGGAATTGGTGCAGTTATTCAACAACGCGGCGATTATGTTATTGTCAGCGAACCTTATGAAGGGGCACCTGCTCATAAAGCCGGACTGATTGCTGGTGATAAAATCCTGGAGATAAACGGGCAGTCAGCTAAAAACAAATCGGTTTCTGATGTTAGCGCTATACTGAAAGGACAACCCGGAACTGATGTTAATGTGCTGATTGAACGGTTGAACCAGAAAGAACCTATGCTGATATCTATTACCCGTGAAAATGTTAAGGTAAATGATATTCCATATTATGGTATGCTGGAAGATGATATTGCCTATATCAATCTTTCAGGGTTTACTCAAACAGCTTCTTCGGCAGTGAAAAAAGCATTCAAAGAACTTGAAAGCAAATCTGAAGTTAAAGGACTTATCATTGATCTTCGAGGTAATGGAGGTGGATTGCTCAATGAAGCAGTAGAGATTGTGGGGATGTTTGTTCCGCAGGGAGAAATGGTGGTTAGCACCAAAGGCAAGCTTAATGATTCGAACCGCGTTCATAAAACAATGTCTCAGCCCTTGGATCTCAAGATCCCGATTGTAGTTCTTGTGAACAATCATTCGGCTTCGGCTTCTGAAATTGTTGCAGGTGCTTTTCAAGACCTTGACAGAGCTGTAATAGTAGGTCAAAGAACTTTGGGTAAAGGCTTGGTTCAGAATGTGATGCCGCTGGTTTATAACTCAAGTATTAAAGTAACGGTTGCCAAATATTATATTCCAAGTGGTCGTTGTATTCAGGCAATTGATTATTTCCATGAAGATGAAAACGGCGCTCCTTTGGTTATCCCTGATTCGCTGAAAACAGCTTTTAATACCCGTAATGGCAGAACCGTTTACGAATCGGCAGGAATAGAACCTGATGTTACCATTGACCCCAAAACATTGGGAAGCATCACAGTGGCGCTGATCTCAAATCATTTGATATTTGATTTTGCAAACCAGTTTTATCAGAAAAACACAGAAATAGCACCCGCTGAAGAATTTGAAATTACTGATCAGATTTATGAAGAGTTCAAGGATTTTGTATCAAAAAATAAAGTTGATTACCAGATAGCAGCCGAAAAATCATTGGAAAAGCTAAAGTCGTCATTAGGTGATGATATGACTGATAAAGCACGGGAATTTATTGAAGGGATGGAAAAAGAAATTGCATCTATCAAACAAAATGATCTGCTTACTTATGAAACTGAGATCAAGCAAATACTTCTATCTGAGATAGTTATCAGATATTATTTTCAGCGTGGCAGGGTAATAGCAACTTTAAATAAAGATGAGGTTGTGGAAAAGGCATTGGAGATTCTACATGATAATTACAAGTATAAAGATGTTATTGGAAATGATTCGAAATCAAATACTAAAGGCAAAGGTTAAAAAATATCTTAAAAAGGATTTAATTTTGTTCTCAGTTCTATGAAATAACAAATGAATGAAAGAAAATACTTTTCAGATTAAAATGACCCAGTATGATCACAGGAAAGAATTGCCTTTTGCTGATCAGGAATTGGTCAATTTAGCTTTTGAAGCCGCTCAGAATGCCTATTCTCCTTATTCTGGTTTTGCAGTCGGAGCTGCATTACGACTTGCCAATGGCGTGGTAGTTACAGGAAATAATCAGGAGAATGCTGCCTATCCTTCAGGACTTTGTGCCGAGCGTGTGGCAATGTTCTGTGCTGCATCGCAATATCGTGGAATAGCAATAGAATCAATAGCTATTGTTGCTCAAAATGAAAATTTTGATATTCATGAACCATTTACGCCTTGTGGGGCTTGCCGGCAGGTTATGGTCGAATATGAGCAGTTGCATCAGGTTAATTTGCGTGTTATACTTGCAACAAAATCAGGCAAATGTGTGGTTGTTGAGGGTATGGAAAATCTGTTGCCGCTGGCGTTTCTGGCTAAATATCTGAAGGAATAACCTGTTAAATACAACAGTTAACAGGCTTTATATGAGAGATTTATCCTGCTCAGGGATTTCTATTACATAATTCACTAAAATAACTTGGCTTTTAAACTTACTTCAAGAAAATATCATGAAAAGACTAATATTTATCCTCATTTTTATTATTACCACAAGTATTGGGTTTGCACAGAAACCAGCGTATTTGTTATATAATACAAAAGGCAAAACCACTAATTATTCAAAGCTTCTGAAAGATGCCATGAATGCTGACATAGTTTTGTTTGGCGAGTTGCATAATAATCCGGTTTGTCACTGGTTACAGCTTGAACTTGCAAAGGATCTTTATTCAGAAGTCGCGGACAGACTTATTCTGGGTGCAGAAATGTTTGAAAGTGATAATGCAATGCTTATAAACGAATATATTGGTGATAAGATCAAAACACGCAATTTTGAAGCCGAAGCCAAATTGTGGCCAAACTATAAAACTGATTACAAGCCGCTTATTGAATTTGCCCGTGAAAACGGACTTTCTTTTATTGCCTCAAATATACCGCGGCGTTACGCAGCAATGGTAAACTCCGGTGGATTTGAAGCACTTGAAACGCTTTCGGATAAAGCAAAAGAGCTTATTGCTCCTCTCCCTGTTGAGTTTGACCCGGAATTGCCGCAATACGAAAAAATGGCGTCAATGATGGGTGGGCAAATGGGTGATCATGTAAGCAACAATACAGTAAAAGCACAAGCTATTAAAGATGCGACAATGGCGCACTTTATTCTTGATAACTTTAAACCCGGTAAGGTTTTCCTCCATTTTCACGGCAGTTTTCACAGCGATTTTTTCGAGGGCATTATGTGGTATTTACAACAACAAAACAAAGACCTGAAAATAGTAACATTAAGCAGCGTTGAACTTGATGATGTGGATGATTTTCCTGAAGAGAAAAAAGGAGCTGCCGATTATATTCTTGCCATTCCATCAACAATGACAAAAACTCATTGACAGGTATATCCTTTGTGTTCTGAAAGTTTTGTCTGAGAAATACTCAGAATCTGTATCCAATTCTAAAAAGAATCAATCTTCCCGGACTTTCGCTCAGTCTGTCGTCAATATATTTTTTGCTGAAAAGATTATCAATTTGTAAAGCAGCGGTATAGTGCTTTTTAAAGGTTTTGTCGAACCGGATATTCAAAATAAAGTGGTCATCAAACATATCAGTGAAGAAATATTCAGTATCAATGATATTCCATTCGTTTATCCAGGTTTTACCATAATATTTGGCAAGAACTGAAGTATTGAAATATTTCTGATTCCATCTTATCCCCCCTGATAATTTATGTTTTGGAATATCAGTCAGATATTTGCCTGTAAGAACCGAATCAACCTTCATGTCTTTCACTTCATGTTTTATAATTCTGGCACTGGTAAGAGTGTAATTACCAAAACAGGTCAGATTTTCATTAAAATCATATCTGATTTCTGCTTCCACACCACTGATCTCTACTTTCCCGATATTACTTTTTGTTATAATGGGAGCGCGCCGGTAACCCATGTTTACAGTATCTCCCGTGCTGGTGTAATACATGAAGTTTTCGCCTATGCTATAAAACAATGAAGCGGTCAGCATTAATTTATTATTTATTGAACTTGCGTAAGTTAAATAACTTATTATCGGTGGCAAAACGTTTTACCGATTATGAATCGCTGGGAGAAATGTTTCGTAATACAAAAGCTGATACAATAAAGCTTACACTCGTAGAACGCTTATGGCAATTAATCGTTGATATACTTGCAGATTTAGCAGAATTGATTGAAATTGACACAGAAACGTTAATGGAAAAATTACTCTCTGATAATCAAAGTTTTATAAAATTGTCAAATTACAAAGCCC
>JAAYJT010000025.1 GCA_012522795.1 Bacteroidales bacterium
GATATGAATTTTGCACTATACACAAGAATAAGTATGATTTTTTAGTCCAATGATAAAAAAGGGCATATTGCAAGGATGGGGAAAAGTAGTAAATAGCTTATTTTTAGATGATTATAAAATTAACGGGGTGTCTAACCACTACGATAAATTAGAAACGACTGAGACTAGTCAATGAACAATGAACAATGGACAATGGACAATGGATCCCGAAGGCTTTCGGGAACAATTGGCAAGTCCCTTTTAATCAATATATTAGTAAGGTTTGAATCAATATTTTAGCAGTTAAGTGAGGAAGAATGGTGGTTGAGCCTGTCGAAATCCCCTGATTTGGATTTGTTTACTTATTTTGAGTTTTTCCCTTCTATACTACTGAAATACAGCGCAGGCTTCTGTAGTGGACAGAATGTCTCACTTTTTCGGTTAAAGAATTAATTTTACCGCGATTTTTCAATACTACTACATGAAACTATCCAAACTACCATTGTTGGCGAAAGTTGCAATTGCAATTGTTTTGGGCATTATTTTCGGACAATTTGTTCCTTTCTGGTTTGCAAGAATATTTACTTCTTTTAACAGCCTGTTCAGCAATTTTTTATCGTTTATAATACCGCTTATTATTATAGGACTGATAACTCCGGCAATAGGCGAGCTGGGAAAAGGCGCAGGAAGGCTCCTGCTTTATACCGCCCTGATAGCTTATGCTTCTACCTTGTTTTCAGGTTTCTTCACATTTGCTTCCTGTCAGTTCGTTTTTCCTCATATACTTGCTGAAGGTATTGAGCCGCTGGACGTTGAAACTATAAATGAAGATCTCGTGAAGCCGTTTTTCAGTATTTCAATGCCTCCGGTCATGGATGTCATGTCAGCCCTCGTTTTATCCTTTACCATCGGATTGGGCATAACACTTTTAAAAGGTGACACATTGCAAAAAGTATTTATTGATTTCAGGGAGATAATAACACTCGTAATAGCTTCAGTAATTATTCCTCTGCTGCCTTTATACATTTTCGGGATGTTTCTTTCAATGTCAGTGTCAGGACAGGTCTTTTCCGTTATTCTCCTGTTTTTAAAGGTCATACTTGTTATTTTCATTCTTCATATACTGTTGCTTATCATTCAATTCATTGTAGCCGGAGCCATATCGGAGCGCAATCCTTTCAAAGCATTGAAGAATATGCTGCCGGCTTATGCCACCGCTTTGGGTACGGCTTCATCGGCAGCAACAATACCGGTTACTTTACAATGTACCATCAATAACAGGATCAACCCTAATATTGCCTCTTTTACCGTACCACTCTGTGCAACAATACATCTGGCAGGAAGCACCATGAAAATAGTAGGCTTTGCCCTGGCCACACTTTATTTTTACAATATCCCGATTGATTTATTTAACTTCTTTGGGTTTATTTTCATGTTGGGAATTGTAATGATCGCAGCCCCCGGCGTTCCGGGAGGCGCAATTATGGCTGCCATAGGAATAATTCAGAGTTCGCTGGGTTTTAACGAACAAATGACGGGATTGATAATCACTCTTTATATTGCTGTTGACAGTTTTGGCACAGCATGTAACGTTACCGGCGATGGTGCCATAGCAATGATAATGGATAAAATAGCTTCAAAACAAAAGACAGGGCTGATATAAAGCCAGGAAATGGTAGTTTTCACGATATGCCTTTTTATTTCCTTTGCTCGGTGTTCATAAAACAGTAAGCTGCCAGAAGCCATAAAAAGCTAAATGAAATCAGGGAGGTGGGCACAAAGACTACTTTATTACATTCAAAAAACGTTTATTGCAGCTCACACATATTTATCTGATGCTCAGATATGTAAGCAGGGAATGGCGAGCGAAGAATGGGCAAAATACATCTGAAATGAATTTGTAGGTTTCAAACAAAAAAGGCTGAACCATTGATTCAACCTTTTCTGTACCCGGGGCGGGACTTGAACCCGCACAGCCATATACGGCCAAAGGATTTTAAGTCCTTCGTGTCTACCACTTCCACCACCCGGGCTTAATTAATTATTTTGTGGTGCAAAATTACAACGCTTTCAACAAATATTCAAATTTATTTTATCTCTGAACAAAAAATCCCGGCACTACCGGGACGTGAGCGGAAGACGGGATTCGAACCCGCGACCCCGACCTTGGCAAGGTCGTGCTCTACCAGCTGAGCTACTTCCGCATTGGGGGTGCAAATATACAATGTTTTTCATTATCACAAAAAAATGGAAATATTTTTCAGAAAAATTTATTTTTCCCGGTAGCTGTAATACAAACACCCGTCAGTTTTTAAATACATATCTGTGAAATCCTTTGCTAACCACGAAATTTGTAATTTTGTCATCCTAATTTCATTTTAGTTTATGAACAATAGATCAGGAAATACTATAAAATCGGTTTGTGTTTTTTGTGGTTCCAGCACCGGAAAAGGCGAAACCTACGCCACTCATGCCCGCTTACTCGGAGAAGCAGTAATTAATCACGAACTCGATCTGGTGTACGGTGGCAGTAACATCGGGCTGATGCGCATTCTGGCTGATACCGTTATAAACGGAGGCAGAAAAGTTACCGGTATCATGCCAAATAATCTTGCTGCAAAAGATATTGTTCATAAAAGTGTTCATGATCTGCATCTGGTTGATACTATGCACGAGCGTAAAGCTATGATGGCTGCTTTATCGGATGCTTTTATTACTATGCCGGGTGGTTTGGGAACACTGGATGAAATATTTGAGATACTTTCATTGAATCAGCTCGATATTATTTCAAAACCGGCAGCACTTTATAATGTGAATGGCTATTACAACGATTTATTAAAGTTTCTGGATCACACTGTAAACGAACATTTTGTACGAACCGAGCATCGCTCAAACCTGCTGGTTGATGATAATGCCGAGCGACTTATTCAGCGAATAAAAAGTTTTATGCCTGAAAAACCACCTAATAAATGGGTTGATGAATTAAAAACTGCCACAGTCAAACATCTGTAATATGATAGTAATTGGGATCACCGGCACACTTGGCTCCGGGAAAGGTACTATTGTTGATTATCTTGTGAGTAAGAAAGGGTTTGAACACTATTCGGTTCGGGCATATCTTATTGAAATAATCCGGGAAAAAGGACTTCCGGTAAACCGCGATAGTATGGTAGTGGTTGCCAATGACCTGCGAAAACAGAATTCACCCTCATTTATTATTGATGAACTTTACAAGCAGGCGGTGAAGATTGGGAAAAACTGTATTATTGAAAGTATAAGAACCGTTGGCGAAATTGAATCGCTGAGACAAAAAGGCAGTTTCTTTCTTTTTGCTGTTGATGCTGATCCCAGAATCCGTTATCAGCGGATCTTTGAACGAAGATCAGAAACTGATATGATTGATTATGAAACATTCCTGGAAAATGAAAAACGCGAGATGCGAACCAGGGATCCCAATAAACAAAATCTTCAGAAATGTATTAAAAAAGCTGATTTTGTTCTCAACAATAATGGCAGTTTTGAAGATCTACACCGGCAGATAGATGCAATACTCCTTAAAATTGAGCTTTAAATATTGATCCTTTATGGTACTTAAAGACATATTCCACTATTTTCAAACCCAATGACATTATTAATTAACATTAATCTTCATCAAACATGAGTTCAGAAAAATATATACGTCCTACCTGGGATGAATATTTTATGGAAGTTGCCAACACCATTGCCAAGCGTGCCACATGCGACCGCGGTCGCAGCGGCTGTGTGATTGCCCGCAACCGCCAGATACTTGTAACAGGTTATGTAGGTTCGCCTATTGGGATGCCGCATTGCGATGATGTGGGACATCTTTTTAAAAGTATCACTCATGAAAACGGAAAGGTAACCCAGCATTGTGTTCGCACAGTACATGCTGAACAAAATGCAATTTGTCAGGCTGCAAAACTTGGAATTGCTTTGGAAGGTGCCACTCTGTATTGTCGCATGACCCCCTGCCGCACCTGTGCCATGCTTATCATCAATTGCGGCATCAAGCGTGTGGTTTGCGAATTCAGGTATCACGACTCTGCCGAATCGGAAGCTATGTTTGATTCAGCCGGAATAAAACTCGACTATGTCAACGATGAAATAATGAAATACGACAGACAATAACAGCTTAAAAAAGTGAAGCTGTCAGCATAATAAAATCATCAACACTTAATTGTTCAGCTCTTTTATCGGCAAATGGAATCTCTTTGGATTTAGTATCTTTTGTCAATACTGACAAGGCATTGCGCAATGTTTTACGGCGCTGGTTAAAGGCAGTTTTTACTACCAGCATAAAAAGTTTCTCATCACAATCCAGCTTATTTCTTTTATTCCGAACCATACGCATTACCGCAGATTTTACTTTTGGCGGTGGTTTAAAAACATTTTCATTAACAGTGAAAAGATATTCAATATCATACCATGCCTGCAATAACACGCTCAGTATCCCATAGGTTTTTGAGCCGGGCATTGCCGTTATCCTCTGTGCAACCTCTTTCTGAACCATACAAACCACCTCGGGGATAAGATAACGATGGTCAATTATTTTGAAAAAGATCTGGCTTGAAATATTGTACGGGAAATTACCTATTACTGCATAAGGTTGCTCAGAAAAAAGACCTTGCAGATCGGTTTTTAAAAAATCGTTTTCAATAAGGTTATTTTGTAATCCGGGAAAGTTTTCGCCAAGATAGGCTACTGATTCTCTGTCAATTTCAATAGCTTTAACATTAAAATCGTTATTTTCAAGCAGAAACTGAGTAAGTATGCCGGTTCCAGGTCCTATTTCAAGAACATTTGATATCTGACCAGTTAAACTTGATGCAATTTTTCTTGCAATGTTCCGGTCGTGAAGAAAATGTTGACCTAAGTGTTTTTTGGGTCTTACTGGAAGCAATTAGATAAAAATTAAAAACAGATAATTTTTTATAAAAGTTTAAATTACATCCCCTCTGAGTATTCTGAACCGCTGACGGGCAGGGTCGGCAAAAAGGCTTGCAGGATAATTCAACATCAACTCCTTATAATATTCCATAGCCTTATCTGGCTCTTTCAGATAAACGTCATAAATCTCGGCAAGTTTAAAAAGAGCTTTATCAGCAAGTAATTCATTGGGGTATTGCATAACAATTTCTTCAAGATACGTACTTGCATTGTCATACTCTCCCCGACGAATACTTATCTCTGCTCTTTTATACAGCACATCATCATTTATCAAGTGATAAGGAAACAATGTGGTGATAGAATCAAGAACCTGCAAAGCAAGGTCGTCGCGGTGACGGTAACTGTGAAGTTCGGCACGAGCATAGTATTCAAGTGCCACATAAGTACTGTCAGGTTCCATATTATCTTTTATCAGCAGCGACAATGCCATAGCATCGTTGGCAATAAGCTTGGATGTAGCGGCTTTCAACACATTTAGCTGTGCCCTTGCCCATTCAAATTCACCAATATAAAACGATAGTCTTGCATTTCTGAATTTGGCTTCATGGCCTATTGGCTCGTTTGGAAGTTCTTTTTCAACCTGCGAATACAAAAGGGTGGCTTCCCAAATTTCGCCCGCATACAGCAAAACATCTGCTAAATCGAGTTTACATTCTGCCAGTTTTTCCTTTCCAAGCCCCTTTATCGCCAAAGCTTCATTAAGCAGTTCAATGGCTTTGTCAGCATCATAAAACATAAATGCGTAAAGATTGGCAAGATCGCGTATAAGCGAAATAGTAAGACGATTTTTGCCAAATTCTGCCAGAGTTTCGTTATATCTATTTTCAAGTAATGATAAATACTCATGATTAAGCGGATTAACAGATGCAAGCCGTTTTGTTTCTGCTTTGAGGATCTCAATCCTTGCATTCATATAATACTGATTTTCAGGACCTTTGGTAATTATATATTCATAGGATTTTATTGCGACATCGAAATCATTGTTGGTAGTGCTAAGCTGAGCAATGGAATAAACCCTTTTGCCATTCTCATTTAATCTTTTATCAAGCGCTACTGCCTGAATATAAGCTGATTCAAAATCCGACTGCTGTATTGACAGCCATAGCATAAGTTCAGAATAAACATTTACATCCGGATATTGGCGAATGTTCCGAAGCAGTGAGGTTCGCAGGTATTTTAAGCGTTTGCCTTCTGTGTCAGAAAACAGTGAGTTTTGCAGGCGGATTTGAATTTGGTTCAAATTTTTAACATCTGTCTTGACCAGATTTAAATATTCGTCAACCATACCTTCAAAATCTCCGATACGATCGTACAAATTTCCTAGTTCCATCTGAAAAGCATCATTTTCTGACAGTAATACCCTGCCTCTATGGTAGGTTTTTATGGCATAATCGTTTTCACGCTTAGACATGAATGCATTAGCAACATCAATGATAGTACGCTTATCCGAAGGAAGGTTCTTTATGATATCATCATATTGTTTTTTTCCTTTCAGAACATCACCGCTTGTCATCAGTACATAACCAAGATCTACTGCGTATCTTGGATTTTTATTTTTAGCCTTTAGGTGTCTCTTAACCAGTTTTTCAGCTTTTCTATAATCGCGAACTTCAATAAGGCAATGAAAATAGTAGTGATAATGGAAATCAGACTGGTTATTGTCGTATAACTTTTCAAAAATAGGTAATGCCTTTTCATAATCCATTTTCCTGTAATACTCAAGAGCAAGGTCTCTTTCAGTATTCTTCTGCTGAGCCTGTGCATTGAATATTCCGGCCAGCATAATTAAAATCAGGATAAGAAAAGTATGACGAAATATTTTAATTTTCATAAGCTAAGTAATTGAACTTCTGAAAAGAACTAAAGACGTGATAAAAACTTTTCAGGACAAAAGATCATTAACAAAAAACAAGCGTACTGCCGGGAGTTTAATCAATTATATCAAAACCGGTATATGGTCGTAATGCCTTGGGAATAACAATTCCTTCACTGGTTTGATTATTCTCGAGCAATGCAGCCACTATACGTGGTAACGCCAGAGCACTTCCGTTTAGTGTATGAACAAGTCTTGAACGACCTTGTTCATCTTTAAACCTGAGTTTCATACGGTTTGACTGGAAAGATTCAAAATTCGATATTGAACTAACTTCAAGCCAGCGTTGCTGAGCGGCTGAATACACTTCCATATCGTAAGTAAGGGCTGAGGTAAAGCTAATATCACCTCCGCAAAGCTTTACAACCCTGAATGGTAGTTCCAGTGCCTGAAGAAGAATAGTTACATAGTTACGCATTTCTTCAAGCGTTTCATACGAACGTTCCGGGTGCTGGATCTGAACAATTTCAACTTTGTCAAACTGATGCAGACGGTTAAGACCTCTTACATCTTTTCCGTATGAACCAGCTTCGCGCCGAAAACAACTTGAATAGGCAACATTTTTAACCGGCAGATCGCCTTCTTTCACGATCATATCGCGATAAAAATTTGTAACCGGAACTTCGGCTGTAGGAATAAGATATAATTTATCTTCATTCACAAAATACATCTGTCCGTCCTTGTCAGGCAATTGTCCTGTTCCAAACCCCGATGCTTCATTCACAAGCAAGGGAGGTTGATATTCAAGATATCCTGCTGCAATGGCTCTGTCGAGAAAAAAATTTATCAAAGCTCTTTGCAAACGGGCACCTTTACCGCGATATACAGGGAAGCCGGAGCCGGTAATTTTGTTACCAAGCTCAAAATCAACAATATCATATTTCTTGCAAAGATCCCAGTGAGGCACTGCATCAGAATGCAATACAGGGATTTCGCCTTCCTGATAAACTATTTCATTGTCTTCGGCAGTTTTGCCAGGCTTAATAGAAGCATGTGGCAGATTCGGGAGCTGAACGAGCAATTGCTGAAGTTCGTTTTCTGCTTCACTAAACTTATCGCCCAATTCCTTGCCCATGGTCTTTAAGGTACCTGTTCTTTCTTTCAGAGCTGCAGCTTCTTCTTTCTTACCATTTTGAAATAAAATGCCAATTTCTTTTGAAATCTGATTCATTTCTGCATTTACCTGATCCAGGCGGCTTTTTGCATCTCTGCGGGTTTTATCAATCTGAATTATCTGATCAACAATGGTAGCAGCATCAAAATTTCTAACGCTTAACCTTTCGATGATGATTTCAGGGTTTTCTTTTATTACATTGAGTTCTAACATAATATATCAACTTAAAAAGCAGCAAAATTAGATAAAAAAACCCGGTTATAAATATACCGGGCACCACAAATTTTTATTAAAGAACAAACTTATTCCAATCATTCCTGGGTTTCAGGGAAAACCGAAACATAGGATTTATTATTCTTTCTTTTTTTAAATTCCACTTTACCATCAGTCAATGCAAACAAGGTATGGTCTTTACCCATGCCAACATTGACACCTGGTGAATGTACAGTTCCGCGCTGACGGACAATAATATTGCCAGCCTGTGCAAACTGACCACCAAAAATTTTCACTCCTAAACGTTTGCTGTGCGATTCGCGACCATTACTTGAACTACCAGCACCTTTCTTGTGAGCCATAATATCTGATTATTAATTCCTTACGGAAGATTAAACTTGTATTTATCTTAATTAGTTATATCATTAATCTCAATTTTGCTCAGGTATTGCCTGTGCCCATTGAGTTTCTGATATCCTTTTCTTCTTTTTTTCTTGAACACCAATACTTTATCACCTTTTAAATGCTCAAGAATAGTTGCAGTAACAACTGCACCTTCTACTGTAGGCGTTCCAACGGCTGTCTGCCCTTCATTTTCAATCAATAATACATTACTGAATTCAACTTTGTCGCCTGTACTGCCTTCAAGCCTGTGAACAAATAATTTTTGTCCTTTTTCTACTTTGAACTGCTGTCCTGCTATATCAACAATTGCTACCATTATTTCTTTGCTTTTTTAAGTTGTTGGAAATTGGGGGTGCAAAATTAGACAAATTATTTAAATATCAATGCTATGATAAGAAAATTTTCAGCTAAAAACTAATTATCATTATGAAAGAATCATGTTTTACCTTATTAAACAATACATTACAGCTTAAAACCTATTTTGCTAGCTGGAGTTTATTCTTTTACAATTATCCGCTAAACCAAAAATATTAATGCTTTATTGATCATTCAATTTCTGGATTCTGAATTGAGAAACTAATAGACTATAGTACTCAAATCCTTTATTCTGCCAACCGGATAAACATTTTTATTATGATCGCGGTAATCTGACCGCTGGTAAAACCAGTTAAGAATATTCCACTGTTGTTTAAAAAAATCGGGATTCTTTTGTTTTGCCTCTTCAAACTCCTGCCTCAGAGTTTCATCATTATTGAGCATCTTCCTCGCTAATGGTTCCATAACATAGGTTTCAGCATATTCTTTCTGTTCAAATATAGCATTAAAAAAACCCCAGTACAGAAATGAATCATTGCTTTTGGGTTCAAGCATACGTGCAATAAGCCGCGCTGACGGCTGATCCATAGGTATTATTACTGAACCAGCAGCAAATTCACGTTTCATTATAACCGGTATAGCCTCAGCATTTACATTGTGATGCCCTTCGTTTGGCATAATGCTCCATACAGGATTTTCAAAAACATAAGTTTCAATCTCAATATTTATTTTTTCACGCACCGGATACATTGCTATACCATGGCACTTTATTCGCCCGATTATTTCTGTCCATTCAGCCGGTATTATATAAGCTTCGGGCAGCATTGTAGTAGCCGAAGGAATATTTTTGTTAAAAAGAGGCAATGAATAGGTTATCGGACGCTCAGGATAATAATGAAACCAAGGACCACCGGTTAAATCACTGGTACTTATATCATACTCCACCCCTTTAAAATCTACCATAATACTATCAGTATTTGAAATTCTGAACCCCAGGGGAAAAGGTTCTTTACGAAGTTCTGCCGAAGCACAGTAATTATCAGCCTTATCTATCAAATCTTTCAGCTTATCTCCCTCTTTACTAAGGATGTTCATAGTATACAGTATCATATTGTATGTACCTTCAACCCGGGTTTTATAATCTTTAAGCATATGGGATTCAATAAGCAAACCCGGACGATTAAGCAATGCACAATAGCCCTGCGAAAGCATTCCTGGTGCTGCACCGGTTCGCAAACCACTACGTATATCATGCCATTGCCTGAAAGTAACATATGGGAATGTTGGAAATCCGGATTCTACCATCTTCTTGCTTACAGAAGGCTCATAAACATCACTTAACCAGTGAGTAAGATTATTATCCATATTGCCCAGAGTTTCAATCATATAGGTTATTGTATACTGATAATCAGCTCCGTCAGTACTATGACAGTCAATAAAGAAATGCGGTTTCCATTCATTAAATAATTTAAGCCATACCTGCATTTCGGGAGCGTCAGCTTTGACAAAATCACGGTTCAGATTCAGGTTTTGTGCTGTAGTGCGCCACCCCATCTCTTTAGGGCCGTTTTGATTAATACGATTATAAGGTCCGAACCGCTCATGACCATCAACATTAAAAATAGGAATAAAAAGTATGGTTATATTTTCAAGCAGATCATTATATTTTTTATGAACGACAATGTCCCTGATAAGCATCAAAACTGCATCTTTTCCATCAGGTTCGCCAGGATGAATGCCGGACTCAATTAACAAAACAGTTTTACTGCTTTTCTCCGGAGTAAAGTGACCATCCTTGTCAACGATCAACAAAGGCAAAAGCCTGCCCTGAGGGCTTACGCCAAAATTTGTGTAATGAACCACAGGCGAGTGGTCAGCAAGACGTTGGCAAAACTCCACAGTTTGCTCGTAGCGCGGTGTTTCAAGAAAACCTGATTTTTCGTAATAGGTTTCCCAATTTGGATCCTGGGCTTTAATAAAGGAAACAGTTAAAATGAAGAACAGATAAAAAAGCAGTTGGAGTTTTCGTAAGCGCATAAGAAATGAGATTAATGAAAAAGTTTCGAAATTTCTTTTTTATTGGGTTTAATGATACCTTTACTCGTTATTAAACCAGTTATCAGTGTTGCCGGCGTAACATCAAAAGCGGGATTCAAAGCCTGAGAACCGGGAGCTGCTATCTTAATATTTTCAATCTCCCCTTGTTTATTCAACCCCGAAATACTAAGTACTTCATCGGGACTGCGGAACTCAATAGGAATTTCATTACCTGATGTCATGCTCAGGTCGAAAGTTGAAAGTGGAGCAGCAACATAAAACGGGACACCAAAATAATCAGCTAGGATCGCTTTTTCGAGTGTTCCGATCTTATTGGCAATGTCTCCATTAGCTGCTACACGATCGGTTCCAACAATGACAAGTTGTATTTTCCTATGTTGCATCATATATGCCGCTGCATTATCAGCTATTATATGATGTCTGACATTTTCGTTTCCAAGCTCCCAGGCAGTTAATCTAGCACCCTGACAACGCGGGCGGGTTTCATCAACAAAAACCGTAAAATCCTTGTTTTTCCTTTTGGCTTCGTATATTGGAGAAAGCGCACTGCCATGATCTACAAAGGCTATCCATCCTGCATTACAATGGGTCAGTATTCCCATTCCATCTTTAATCAGCGGTTCTCCAAATATACCTATGAGCCTGCCTTCCTCACTGTTCTCAGCAGCAATTCCCTGAGCCTCCCTGATAGCCTCCTCGGTATTTGAACATGCAGAAACTCTTTGTGTAGCAAAAAAAAGATCCCGCGCAGTGGGGCGTGTAGCCTCTATAGCTGCTCTGGCTGCTAAAAGATATTCATCTTTATTTATGGATGATGCCTGTAAAAAAGCCTGCGCCATGGCAAAACCCGCTGCTGCTCCTATAGCCCCGGCACCCCTTACATTCATATTACGAATAGCTTCGGCAGTTTCTTCCCAGGTTCTGCAAACCATAACATCAAATATAAATGGAAGCTTATTCTGGTCAATCATGTGAACAGCACCGTTTTCCCACCATAAAGTCAAATAATGTTTTCCGCTGACAATCATATATTAAAATTAAAACTGGCTAACAGCTACAAAAATACATAAAGTAATACTGTTGGTATTTATTGAAAACTGATTAAATACATTTTGCAACGATTTGGAATGTTTTCCTTTTAAGTGAATAGGAGCATTCAGGCAAAAAATGAAAAATATTATTCAATCTTCGTTTTCGTTTGTAACCTCAATCATAAAGCATGCGTCATATAGTTCGGAAACAAATTAAAAAAACATTTAAATATGGAAGGAATATTAGTTCCACTTGGTGCTTTTGCGATGGTTGTTGCCATTGTTTATCTTCGTCAAAGAAAAGCTGAACGAGTGCTTATGATTGAAAGAGGAGTTGATCCTAAAATTTTTGAAACCAGAAAACAACCCATGCAGAATTTAAAATGGGGCATCTTGCTGGTAGGGCTGGGGTCAGGGCTGATCATTGCCAATGCTTTGTCGCACACGGTCTATTTCACAAAAGAGGAAGCATATTTTGCCATGCTATTCCTGTTTGGAGGAGTCAGTCTGTTGGTCTTTCATTATATTGACTGGAAAAAACGAAAAAACGCTGAATGATATCTATTGATCAAGAACCTGTTATATGTTTTTGTTTAACAGGCTTTTATATCTGAACCAATGTAAATCCTGGTTTTGATCTTACAGAAACTGATATGTGTGAACCGGAATATATATTGGACCTTCGCGGCGAAGGATACTCTCATAAAGTATCAGTTCCTCTATTTCCTGGCTTCCTGAATCGTGTATCCTATTTTCTTCGAGAACCTGCTGAAAACTTTTTTTATCTCTTAATCCCTTTATCCTTCCAATAGTAAGATGCGGCACAAAATTCTGCCTGTCCGGAAAGATGCCAATGGTTTTCAATTGTTCGCTTACCCTGCTGAAAAGTTGTTGCATATTTTCCCCGGCTTCAATTCCAAACCAAATAACACGAGGATCGTATCTGCTGCCAAACATACCCGTATTTCTAACCTCTAAACTGAATTTTTCTGTTGATTGGCAGGCAATTTTTAAACATTTATCAATATCGGGGATCTGATGCACAAAAGTATCGCCAAAAAATTTTATTGTTAAATGCATATTCACTGGATTAACCCAGGTGATACGTTCATTTCTGAGCGATTGTTTAATCCTGTCATATACTTCCAAAAAAGTTTCGGAAGCCTGAATTTTTACAGCGGCAAATAATCGTTTGGTTTTCTGCATATAATGATAAATTATTGATAATATATGGTTTATCTTGTAATTTTAGCTTGGTGTTCAGATAAAATTCACTGCAAATCTATAAAAGATTAAATTTGAAAAGGATAATCGGCTTTTTAAAAAGATTTGATATAAAAGAAATTTTTCTACCTTTGCCGCCCAAAACATAGCTCGGGGCGTTAGCTCAGTTGGCTAGAGCGTTAGACTGGCAGTCTAAAGGCCAGGGGTTCGACTCCCCTACGCTCCACAATAAAAGCTTGTAAATTAACACATTACAGGCTTTTTTCTTTTAAAGCTTCGTGACTTTGATAGCTGTGAAAACAGCACTATTTGAGTTTAAGTATCATTTACATTCAGGTAAATACGAAATCCGCCTTTTACTTACAGGAAAGAAGTTTCATCAAAACCGCTGTCAGTTCATAGGTTATAATTTCAAATTCTTGCGTATATTTGCGATATTAATAATATACTGATGAAAAAAATTGTAGTATTAAGTGGCGCTGGTATCAGCGCTGAAAGCGGCATCAGCACTTTTCGTGATGCAGGCGGTTTATGGGAAAATCACAGAATTGAAGAAGTTGCTACCTACGAAGCATGGGAGCGCGATCATGAACTTGTTTTAAAATTCTATAATCAACGCCGTAAACAACTTCTTGAGGTAAAACCAAATGCAGGACATTATTCATTGGTTAAGCTTGAAGAAAAATTTGATGTTCAAATAATCACACAAAATGTTGATGATCTGCATGAGCGTGCAGGTTCAAAAAACGTACTGCATCTTCATGGTGAGTTAAGAAAGGTAAGAAGTACTGCCGATCCTAATCTGGTATACAAGCTTGATAGCTGGGAACTGAATAAAGGTGATCTGTGTGAAAAAGGTTCACAACTCCGTCCTCATATTGTATGGTTTGGCGAAGCTGTGCCAATGATAGTCCCTGCTGCTAAAATTTCCTCCGAAGCTGATATTTTCATTGTGGTAGGAACTTCTATGCTTGTTTATCCCGCTGCAGGACTTATTGATTATGTTCCGGTTAAATCGCCTAAATATCTGGTTGATCCAAATGCACGCGAAATAAGGCATATAAGCAATCTTACTGTAATTCCTGAAAAAGCAGGAACCGGCCTGGTAAAGCTTGTTGACGAGTTACTGGCAAATTAATTTCATGAATATGAACAGAATTGTTTTTATAATATTCTTTGGTGCTTTATTTTTTGCAGGATGTCAGAAAGACGAAAGCAAACAGGATGAAATTGACAGAAAAAAGATACTTGATTATATAAATGAAAACAACATCAACGCTCTTGAAACTCCATCAGGGCTGTTCTATGTAATTGAGAACTTAGGCACAGGCGGGCATCCAAATGCTTATTCAACTGTTAGTGTGCGGTATACAGGTTATTTTGTCGATGGCACAATTTTCGACTCAAATGAAGGCAAGGAATTAGTACCTTTTAGCCTTGGACGTGTTATTAAAGGATGGCAGGAAGGAATTCCACTGTTTCAGAAAGGTGGAACCGGGAAACTGCTAATCCCATCGCGCCTTGCCTATGGGTCAAATTCAGCAGGTTATGGCATTCCCGATAATTCAGTGCTGATCTTTGATATCCGATTGATTGATTTTAACTGATTTTAACAATGAATGATAACTCTTTGAATATCAATCATTTTTCGGAAAAGGCAAAACGATTTTGTAATATTCAGGATCGCAGTGAAATGGAAATATTATTAAAATTAAAATTCTGGAATTGTAAACCTGAATGGATACCGGAAATCATCAATGAATTGAAAAAGGAAAGATTTCTGGATGAACAAAGATTTGCCAATAGCTTTGCACGAGGAAAATTCAGAATGAAAAGCTGGGGAAAGCTAAAGATCATGGGCACCCTGCTTCAGCACAATATTTCTCAGGATATAATAAACAAGGCTTTGAATGAAATTGATGAAAACGATTACAGAAATACTCTTGCAAACTTGCTGGAAAAAAAATGGAAGGTAACTACAGGGGAACAGAATTCAAAGGTCAATAAAACTGCCGCCTACGCTATAAACAAAGGCTATGAATCCGGACTCGTTTTTAAAATATTACGTAGCACCACATTTACATGACGTTCGGTAACAGAAAGTGAACAGAAGCTAAAAACTCATCACTGACCTGAAATTTTTCAGTTTTAGGTTATTATTTTTGAACTTTTAATTCATTCAGAACTTTATATATACAAAACTAATCTGAATAAAACAACAAAATACTAAATAAATAATAAACTTATGTAAAGCCCTGATACAAGGGCTTTTTTATTTAGTTGAGTTATTATTTATTTTACTTTATTAGTTGTTTATTTGATTAATATTTGTACCTTTGTTGTACCTTTACCAGTTTGAAGTTGTAAGGGTTATAAAAACAGGTTTTACAATTAACATAAAGGACAATGGCAACAAAGGTTACACTAAGACAAAAAACTATTTCAGGGAATAGAAAAAGCTTATATCTTGACTTTTACCCTGCAATATTGCACCCAGAAACAGGGAAACCAACAAGAAGGGAATTCTTAGGACTGTACATATTTGACAAACCTAAAAACCCATTTGATAAGGAAAGCAACAAAGAAACTTTACTATTAGCTAAAAACATACGGGCGAAACGACAAATTGAAATTCAGGCAGAAAATTACGGCTTCCTAAGTTCAAAGCTAAAAGCAGAAACCGACTTTGTACAGTTTTTCAAACAATTAGTTGATACTAAGACAGGAAGCAATAAAAAAGTATGGCAAGCGGCATTTAATTACTTCAATATGTTCACAGGGGGCAAATTACCAGTTGCAAAGCTAAATGAAAGCTTATGTAATGAATTTAGAAAATACTTATTGACAGCAAAACGGCAAAGAAGTATTAAAAACATAAGTATTACACAAAATTCAGCCCGTACATATCATAATATATTCAAGGCAGCATTGAAGCAAGCATTTAAAAAAGGGCTTATTGATATTGATCTAAGTACACGAATAGACGGTATAAGCGGGCAAGAAACACAGCGGGAATACTTAACATTAGAACAATTACAAGCCCTTGCAAATACACCGTGTTCAATACCATTGCTTAAAAATGCAGCCATATTTTCAGCCCTTACCGGTTTACGTTTTTCTGATATTTCAAAACTTGTCTGGAGTGAAGTACATTACAGCGAATCAGAAGGGTATTACCTGCAATTCAGGCAAAAGAAAACCAAAGGCGTTGAAGTATTACCAATTTCAGAACAAGCGCTTAACCTTTTGGGTACACCTGGCGAACCTACAAAGAAAGTATTTGAAGGGTTGAAGTATTCAGCATATTTGAATCTTCACCTAAAGCAGTGGGTTTTAAAAGCAGGAATAACAAAGGATATTACATTTCATTCATTCAGGCATACATTTGCGACCTTGCAGCTTTCAATGGGAACAGATATTTACACTGTTTCAAAAATGTTGGGACACCGTGAATTGCAAACCACACAGGTTTATGCTAAGATCATAGATGAAAGCAAGCGTAAAGCAGCTAACAGAATCAAATTAGATATGTAACAATTTAACATAAAGGGCAATGAAGTATTATACAAAGAAAGAAACCAAGATACAGGTTTTTGAAGGAAAAGAAACCGAATTTATAAACTATTCACCCAAGAATGAATTTGAAAGGTTGTATTATTTGCATCCACCACCAGAACCAACAATTGAAGGAAAAGTAAAACACCTTATTATAAAGTTGTTTGAACAACTGGAAGCGGAAAGGCAAGGACGGTTGAAATACCATTTTGACCCCCACGAATTTTTAATAGTGCAAGAAGTTGATTCAAGCATTAGGGATAAAATGTTAAGTATGTTAGCAAATACATTGGCTTATTACCCCAAAGAACTAAGAACAATACACGAACAGGATATTAGAACTTACATTGAAACATTTGAAACAAAAGAACCTTTGAAAACTGAACCAAATACAAAGGACTTTCAGTTAAGCAACTTAATTACACACAATAACAGTACTAAAATTGTTGAAGCAATTAAGATTCAATATAAAAACATTAAAGGGAAGCGGCTTAAATTGCTGTTAATAGCATTACAGGAACTTAACTTGATACCAACAGAACGTATTGCAACTACCTTTCACAATTGCTGTAAAAAGGAATTTAACTGGGATATTGCAAGTTATAGCGCAATGAATGATACTATTTATAATGAACTAACAGATAAAACAGAACTTGAAGGCATGAAGCAATTCATAAAAAATATAATAGGCACAAATTAAGCAACTTGTATAAACTTGTATTTACTTGTATACAAGATAATACAACCGAATATTTGAATAAATAACAAAGCAAGCAGGTTAAATTTGCAATGAATTATTAAATTTATTGCAGATATGACAAGTTTAACATTTGACAGATTACCAGAAGCGGTGACAATGCTTATTAGTGAAGTTAGCGAAATTAAACAATTGCTAATTGAACAACAGCCGTTACCCCCTGAACCAACAGAAAGGTTTTTGACTATTCAAGAAGCAGCGGAATTCTTAAACCTTACAGTCCCGACATTATACAGCAAAGTACACAAAAGACAAATACCCGTAATGAAACAGGGTAAACGACTATACTTTTCAAGTACTGAATTAATGGAATACCTGAAAGCAGGGCGCAAGAAAACAAATGCTGAAATTGAACTGGAAGCAGAAGCGTATTTGCTGAATAAAAAGAAAGGGGGCAATAATGAATAGATCATTAAAAACCCCCGTTCTTTTACATAAAGGACGGTACAAAGATAAGAATTATTTTACACAATACAATAGGGTATTTACAGCGCTTTACAAGCAACCTAAAACAATGCCAATGGTTTCTATTGAAACCGGTATTTTAAGGGCTAATATTTGCCGGTACATTGCCAGAATGCAAGAAAAGGAAAGTGTAGTTGTTGTTCGCAAGGGTATTTGTCCGGTCTCAAAACACCGTGCAGAATTCTATACTACCAATTTTGTTGAACATTCAAATATTGATAGCTATGGAATTGAAACCAGTATTTAATGACCTTGACAATCCGGAAGTTATTCTAAATCATTTTAAGCAACTAAAGGTTATGTCGAAAGCAAATCAAAATCCCTTTCCGGTTGAAGTGTTTCCAGAAGCTATACAGGAAATAATAATTTCAACAAATGAAAGCTTGAAATTTCCAATTGACTTTATGGGGGCTTCAATACTTTATGCTGTTTCTGTTTCAATAGGAAATACACACCGTATTGAAGTAATGAAAGGTTGGCAAGAAACACCCGTTTTATACCTGGCTATTGTTGGGCGTGCAGGAACAAATAAAACACACCCACTAACCTTTGCTTTAAAGCCAATTGAACAAAGGGACAATAAAAAATATCAGGAATACCTGATTGAAAAACAAAAATATGATTCTATTGTAACACTTTCTAAGAAAGAAAGGGAACAACAAGGATATGATGAACCTATAAGACCAAGTTGGGAACAAATACTAGTAACTGACTTTACACCTGAAGCGCTTGTAGATGTACACAAATTCAATTTAAGGGGTATTGGCGTTTATAATGATGAACTGGCAAGTTGGTATAAAAACTTCAACCGGTATAACAAGGGAAGCGAAGAACAATTTTGGTTAAGTGCCTGGAGTGGTAAACCGATAAGGGTAAACCGAAAAACAAGCGAACCGAATTACATACCATTTCCGTTTATTTCAGTTATAGGGACAATTCAACCAGGTATTTTAAATGAATTAGCTGATAACAGAACTGAAAACGGATTTATAGACAGATTGCTGTTTGTTATACCTGATAACCTAAAAAAAGAATACTGGAGTGAAACAGAATTAAACCCTTTAATAACTGAAAGTTGGGAAAATATTATTTCAAACCTTTTAAATATACCATTAGAAGGGGATATAGATAATAACAGCCCTAAACCAGTAGTATTGAAGTTTAAACCCGAAGCAAGACAACTTTTAACTGAATGGCAAAGGGAATTAACAGACCTTAGTAATAAGCCCGAAAATGAAGCGATTAGCGGTATTTATGCTAAAGTTGAAATGTATGCCGTTCGGTTTGCTTTAATACTTCAAATGTTACGGTATGCCTGCAATATAGATAATAAATATGCGATTGGTATTGAAGCTGTGCAAGGGGCGTTAAAGTTGGTTGAATATTTCACAAAAACAGCTATTAAGGTTTTTAATATTGTAACAGATGCAAGCCCACTTGACAAATTGCCACTTGATAAACAAACTTTTTATTTGAGTTTATCAGATACCTTTACAACAAATGAAGGTTTGCAAATTGCTTTAAATATGGGAATACCTGAACGAACTTACAAACGGTTTTTGAATAGAAAAGATTTATTCAAATGGACAAAACAAGGTGAATATGAAAGGTTATACTGATAACATACTGGCACAACTGGCACAACTGGCATTTAGCGCTGTAATGTATTGTATTTCAAAACTTTATTTTCTTTATACAAGTGGCACTTTGTTGGCACAACTGGCATTTTCAAAAATAGTTTGTGCCACTTGTGCCAAGTTTGTGCCACTAAAAAACAAGCTAAAACCCTTGCTAATTGCGGATTGTGCCACTAATGCCACTAATGCAATGATGTTTTACTGTAAAACGATTAGTTAAACCGTTTATACTTTGAAATATGAATACAATGTACCAATACATATTAGAAAAAGGAAGTGTAAAATATTATTGCCCTAACTGTAAGGCAAAAACATTTGTAAAGTACATTGATACAAACACGGGTGAATATTTACCGGAACAGTACGGACGTTGCGACCGTGAAAGTAAATGTTCTTACCATTTAAATCCTTATTCAGACGGTTACGCAAAAACTAATGTTAAACAACAAAAGCAATTTCATATTATTAAGAAACCAGAACCACAACCTGAACCAGTATTCTTTGACTTTGATACATTCAAACAAACATTACAGACTGAACGATATAAAGAAAACACCTTTATTCAAAACCTATTTTACAACGTTGCATTTCCTTTTAAAGTTGATGACATTACAAAGGTTGTACAGTTGTACCGGCTGGGTACGGTTGCAAAAGGCTATTGGAAGTGCGCAATAACATTTCCATTCATTGATATTGAAAATAATGTTAGGGCTATACAGGTAAAGCAATTTGATGAAAAAAACCATACCTTAAGCACTAACTTTTTACATTCAATAATTGAAAAACACCATACCAGGAACAATAAACCTTTACCCGAATGGCTTAAAAAGTACACTGACCAGGATAAGAAAATTACATGCTTATTTGGTGAGCACCTTTTGAATAAGCACCCCAGTAACCCCGTTGCATTAGTAGAAGCACCTAAAACAGCCGTTTACGGTACGTTGTATTTCGGCTTACCTGAGACCCCTGAAGACCTTATTTGGTTAGCAGTGTACAATAAAAGCAGCTTTTCATTTGATAAATTGAAGGTATTGCAGGGGCGTTTTGTTATTGTATTTCCTGACCTTTCAAAAGACGGTAATACCTTTAAAGAATGGGAAACCAAGGCCAAAGAATATGAAAGACGTTTACCTGGAACACATTTTATTTTTTCGGAATTATTAGAACAGAAAGCACCTGACCAGGATAAAGCAGAAGGAAATGATATTGCAGATTATTTTATAAAACATGACTGGAAGCCATTTAGGAAACAAACCGAACCTAAAAAAGTTATTGAAGTTACCCACAAAACAAAACATTTTAATTTGCACACTGAACCATTGCCGAAAGTTGGACAAATTGTACCACCTAAGAAAACAGAAGACTGGAACAAGATCATTTCAGAACTTGAAAATTGTTTTTCAAATATTGAAATACCCGAACAACCAGTAAGGCTAAACGATTGCGCCACAATAATAAATTGTTCAACGTTTATTGAAAAGCACCTTACATTTGTTAAGGCTAACAATGGCAACAAAACTTTTTTACCTTACCTTAGTAGATTGCAGGAATTAAAAAACAAATTAGAAGTATGAAAGACAGGAAAAAAACAATCAGCGAATTAGCAGAAAGAATAAAAGCTAAAGAAAATCCGGGTTATATTAGAATATGGTCGTTCAAAGATGGCAGACCTTATTTAGAGGATGAAGGCTTATCAAATGATTCATTAAAAGTAAACTTACTTGAATCAGGCGGGGGCGAATTACCCAACTGGAAAGCGTTCGACCTGGAAGCAATCGCAAATGAACCAGAGACCAGGCAACGATTAACTAACCATAAAATAACCTCAGAGCTATGAATGATTATTTAAACAACAAGGGTAAATTCAAAGCCGGCAATCCTGGCGGAGGGAGACCGAAGGGAAGCAAGAACAAATCAAGCGAAAACATTAGGAAGTTTTTTAGTGATTTTCTTGAAAAGCATATTTCAGAACTGAATGAGGCTTTCAATGAATTAGAAGCAAGGGAAAAATTCAAGGTTTTACTGGATATGGCAAAATACGTTATACCTGTACTAAGATCACAGGATAATATTATTTATGATCTATCTGACGACCTGTTTAATGAAGTTGTTGAGCAAATCAAGAAAGAATATCAACTGGATTAAAACATGAGTTTGAGGAGTTCAAACTCCTCGATGAATGATTTAGGTATTAAGCCTAATGAGAGCGCAAATGCTCGATTAATAAACCGAACAGTAACAGAGCAGCCGGAGGTTGTTCAAGAAGTTATATCTTTGCAATTAATACGACTGTTTTTAATAAAATGAAATAAGCACCCGGAAAGCAGTTTTTAAGTAGTATTTGGGCACTATTTGTACCTTGAGCATAAATAAGCAACTATAATGTACTGATAATAAAACACTTAACCAAAAATATTAATTTATATATACAAAACTAATTGTCTGATAAATTATGTTAACATCAGAAATGGTCAAAGAACTGAAACAGAGGCTCGATGCTTTAAGGAGGTTTCTTTGACATCGATAAGAAGAAGCAACTTATTTCGGAAGAGGAAGAATTAACACATGCTTCCGAGTTCTGGAGCAATACCAAAAAAGCTGAGGCTGTTTTAAAATCTATTAAAGAAAAGAAAGATTGGGTAAAAGCTTTTGATAAAGCACAAACTACCTATGATGATCTGGTTGTGTTGTGGGAATTTTATCAGCTTGAGGAAGCAACTGAAGAGGAAGTTGAGAAACAGTATAAAACCTCTTTGAGACTCATTGAAGATCTTGAATTTAGAAATATGCTCAGCGGCGAGGAAGATAAGCTGGGAGCAATAGTACAGATTAATTCAGGTGCAGGGGGGACTGAAAGTCAGGATTGGGCTGAAATGTTGCTGCGCATGTACCTTCGCTGGGGCGAACGCAATGGTTATCAAACCACTGTTCTCAATCTTCAGGAAGGAGATACTGCCGGTATAAAAACTGCTTCAATTGAATTTGACGGCAATTATGCTTTCGGCTATCTGAAAGGTGAGAACGGAGTTCATCGTCTGGTCAGATTATCGCCCTTTGATGCAGCCAACAAACGCCATACTTCATTTGTTTCGGTATATGCATATCCTGTAATTGACGATAATATTGTGATAGAAATCAATCCTGCGGATATTTCATGGGATACTTTTCGCTCCAGTGGACCGGGCGGACAAAATGTAAATAAAGTAGAAACTGCTGTTCGTCTTCGTCACGCTCCTACCGGGATCATAATTGAGTGTCAGGAAACACGGTCACAACAACAAAACCGTGATAAAGCACTACGAATGCTTAAATCACAGCTCTATGAGATTGAGCTTAGAAAGAAGCAGGAAGAGCAGGCTAAAATTGAAAGTAGTAAAAAACTTATTGAATGGGGTTCGCAAATAAGAAATTATGTAATGCACCCGTATAAATTGGTTAAAGACCTGCGAACAGGATATGAAACATCGAATGTTCAGGCTGTTATGGATGGAGAGATTGATGATTTTATCAAGCGCTATCTGATGGAATTTGGTCGCTCTTAAACAATTATAGCTGGAGGATCATCCTTTTTTTCTTCCTTTTTCTCGTCTTTTTTCTCTGGTTTTACTTCAGGCATCCAATCTTTAACAAGAGGCCAGATACCCGGAATTACCTTTGACAAAGGATTATAAAGGTATGATTTGTTTCGCATTTCACCGGTTATCAATTTACCTTTTGTATCAATGCTGTTTATTACAAAAACAAGGATTCCAAGAAAAAGAGCAACGCGTAAAAGACCAAACATCATTCCGAACAAACGATTTATTATTCCCAATTCAGCCATTTTCACCAATTTGTCCAACAGGTTCCCAAGTATCTGTATTACTACAACTACAATAACAAATGTTAAAACAAAAGAAATAATACTCATATATGAATTGTCGAAACCCATATCGTTGCGAAGCCAGTCGGCAACCATATCTGAAAAATGAATTGAGATCCAGATACCGGCAAATAAAGCTAATAGAGAAGTAAGTGACAGAATGAGCCCCTTTGAAAAACCTTTATAGGCAAACCAGACAATAAGGATCAGTAAAACAATATCTATAGCGCTCATCACATTATTTTAATGCTTCAGCTGTTTTGTCAACTGTGAAGCAAAAACAAAATTATTAAGTTCCTTGTTATCGCTGTTGAATATATATTCTCGTGTGCCTTCCCACCACAGCCTGCCCTGAAAAATAAAACATACTTTATCGCCAATTTCCATTACCGAATTCATATCGTGAGTATTAACTACCGTAGTTATCTTATACTCTCTGGTGATCTCGCTTATTAATTTATCAATTACATTTGAGGTCACAGGATCCAGACCAGAATTAGGTTCGTCGCAAAACAAATATTTTGGGTTAATTGAAATTGCTCTTGCAATAGCTACTCGTTTTTTCATTCCCCCACTAAGCTCTGAAGGATATAATTTATTAGCATTTTCAAGGTTTACCCTTTGCAGGCAAAAGTTTGCACGTTCAAGTTTTTCATCCTGCGAAAGCTTAGTGAACATCGAAAGCGGGAATATCACATTTTCTTCAACAGTCATCGAGTCAAACAAAGCACTACCCTGAAACAACATACCGATCTCTCGCCGGATTTCGCCAATTACCTGCGGCGCTGATTCAGAAAAAGGTCTTCCGTCATATTCAATTGTGCCTTTATCAGGTTTAATTAGGCCTACAAGGCATTTCATCAATACTGTTTTTCCTGAACCGCTGGTACCTATAATCAGGTTGGTTTTTCCGCGTTCAAACCTGACTGAAACATCATCAAGTACCTGATGTTCACCAAATCGTTTTGATAAATGTTCGGCCACTATCATGTTAAGAACAATTGAGTTAAAATCAGATTAAAAACAATTATCATGATACTGCTCATAACTACACCTTTGGTACTTGCAGTGCCTACCTCAAGTGCGCCACCTTTTGTGTAAAAACCATAATATCCTGAAATTGATGCAATAAGAAAAGCAAATACCGCTGTCTTTATCAGAGCATAAAAAATATTGAACGGAACAAAGAACGACTGGATACCAAGAACAAATATGTGTGTAGGCACTAGTCCCGTTGTAATACCTGCCAGCCAGGCACCAAAAACAGCCAGGAACATACTTATTACAATAAGTACCGGGTTAATGAGTACTGATGCCACAATTTTGGGGAAAATCAGGAAAGCTGCGGGGTTAATACCCATAATTTCAAGGGCATCAATTTGTTCGGTAATACGCATGGTTCCAATTTCGGAAGCAATAAGAGAACCAACCTTACCCGCCAGGATAAGACTGATAATAGTTGGCGAAAACTCAAGTACAACAGATTCGCGCACAGCATAACCTATGGTATAAAGAGGCACAAGTGGGTGATCAATATTGAATGCGAGCTGTATGCAAAGTACAGCTCCCATAAATATTGAAATGATCATCACAATGCCAAGAGAATCCAACCCGAGGCGATCTATTTCAACAATGATCCTCTTCAGGTAAATCTTTTTATTTTCAGGTGGTTTGAATACCTGTTTTAATAATAGCAGATATTGTCCAAGGCTGTATAGTGCTTTCATTACCTGTGAAAAATAATCGGCTAAGATAAATATAATCCTCTAAAATCTGTTGATTCAACAGCATAATAAATTATAAAATCAGATAAAAATTCCTGTAGTGCAAAACCATACATAATAGTATTTATCCGGATTTTCAGTAATTCTATCTGTATTATTATCCGGTATAAAAATATCCATTATTATTATCCGTTTGCTCTATAATACAAACAATAAAAAAGGATTTTGCCTTTCAATCACAAACATCTCAAATACAAGTAATTAAATCATAATACAATGAAAATTCAAAAATTGCCTATTCTTATCCTTACTCTTATGCTTGCTTTTTTGTTAAGCTCCTGCTCAACCTCACGTAAAAGCAGTAAAAGTCAGAAAAGATATCACCAGAGATGCGACTGTTCAAGATTCAGCGAATTAGGAAGCAATAAAATAATCACTATTGACTGGGTGGCATATTATGAAGGACAAACAAATTCTGAGTAATTATCTGCCTCCGTCAGTCGTAGATAAAATCCTGTTAATTCTTACTGAAAACAAAGCTATTCTACGTATAAGTAGGTCGCGGGCAAGTAAGCTCGGAGATTATCGTCCTCCCGCGAATGGTAAACCACATCGCATTTCGGTTAACCATGACTTGAATCCCTATGAATTTCTGATAACTCTGATTCATGAGATTGCTCACATGAAATGCTGGCAGCAATATGGGAAAAAGGCAAAACCACATGGACAGGAATGGAATATGTTGTTCAAGAAATTGTTAAATGATTTCAATAAACCCGGATTATTTCCTGAGAATATAAGTGAAGCAATAAATTTTTACACCCGGCCTGACACAACTTTACAACAAGGCAAAGATGCCCTGAAAAATGCTCTTAAATTACTTGAACCTTCTATTGATCAGCTTATTGTAGAAAACGTTTCTAATGGGGAAACATTTGTATACAGAAATCAGGTGTTTGAAAAAATAGAAAAGGTTCGGAAAAGGATTAAGTGTAGACGGTTAAAAGATAATCGTTTGTACGCTTTCGATCCTTTAGTAGAGGTTTTGCCATACAAATTAAAAAGATAAATTATTCAAGGATTTCCAACTGCAAATTGAATTTTCATTTATATTTGGCAAAACAAATATTCACAAACAAATAATATACTCTATCATGAATAAAAATAACTATTGCATAATAATGGCTGGCGGTGTTGGAGCACGTTTCTGGCCTATGAGTAAAACAGCCCGACCCAAACAATTCATTGATATCCTTGATACAGGTCAAACCTTGATACAAACCACTTTTGACAGGTTTAGAAATATTTGTCCAACAGAAAACATATATATAGTTACCAGTGAAATATATTTAGATTACGTAAAAAACCAGCTTCCTGAAATTGCTGACGAACAAATACTTGGTGAGCCAATGCGAAGGAATACAGCACCATGTATAGCCTATGCCAGCTACAAGATCTTCAAAAAAAATCCTGATGCTAACATCGTGGTGGCCCCATCAGATCATATTATCTCTAAAATAAACAATTTCAATGATGCCATACTTACTGCACTTGATGCAAGTGCAAAAAATGACTGGCTGCTTACGCTTGGAATACAACCTACACGGCCTGATACCGGATATGGTTATATTCAGTTTGAAGAGAACTCTACTAATAACAATCGTATTTCGAAAGTAAAAACATTTACTGAGAAACCACAATATGATCTGGCCGTATCATTTCTGAAAAGCGGTGATTTCCTCTGGAATTCCGGTATTTTTATCTGGAGGCTGAAAAGTATTATGAAAGCAATTGAACAATATTTACCTGAAATTGATGAAATTTTCAGGGAAGGCCTTGATTATTATGAAACCCCAAAGGAAAACTATTTTATTTCTAGGGCATATCCTGTGGTAAAAAATATTTCAATTGACTATGGGGTTATGGAAAAAGCTGATAATGTATATGTTATCTCTGCTGATCTGGGTTGGTCAGATTTAGGAACATGGGGTTCATTATACGAAAATATGCCTAAAGATGAATCGGGAAATTCAATTATCGGAAACAATGTAATGAGTTATGAGCTTAAAAACTGTATTGTAAATATGCCCAAAGATAAACTTGTAGTATTACAGGGACTTGAAGATTATATTGTTGTTGAATCTGATAATGTTCTTTTGGTTTGTCACAAAAAAGATGAGCAGGAAATACGCAATTTTGTAGAAGACATACGTACAAACAAAGGCGAAGAATTTGTTTAGCTTGTAAATCAATATAGTAAACAGGTTTCTATAGTTCGATCTCCTTTACTTCCCCATCCACGATCAGAGTTCCTTCGGTTGCACTGCGAATTTCATCAATACTCACTCCGGGAGCACGTTCAAGGAGCCGGAAACCTTCAGGGATGACTTCAAGCACCGCAAGATTAGTAACTATTTTCTTCACGCATCCTACACCTGTAAGAGGCAGTGTACATTTTTTCAAAAGTTTCGACTGACCAGAAGGAGATGTATGCTGCATAGCCACAATTATATTTTTTGCTGCTGCTACCAGATCCATAGCACCCCCCATGCCTTTAACCATTTTCCCAGGTATCTTCCAGCTTGCAATGTCACCTTTTTCTGACACTTCAAAGGCACCAAGTACTGTAAGATCAACATGTCCACCACGAATCATGGAAAAACTTGTAGCTGAATCAAAAAATGCAGCTCCCGGATTAACTGTTACTGTTTGTTTTCCTGCATTTATAAGATCCGCATCTACTTCTTCTTCCTTAGGGAATACACCCATTCCAAGAATACCATTCTCTGACTGAAGAATTACCTGCATTCCTTCGGGAATATAATTGGCCACCAGGGTAGGAATGCCAATGCCAAGATTAACATAATATCCGTCTTTAAGTTCTTTGGCTATGCGTTGAGCTATTTGTTCTTTAGTAAGCATGATTTATCATATTGAGATTAAAACCTAATTTCTTAAAATATTTTCCGTATTACAAACCATATATGATTGAGACACTGATGATTAGATTCAAAAAAAATGCAAAACAAAAAGTTATCAGGTTCTGACAGTTCTGCGTTCTATTCTTTTTTCATAATTTTTACCCTGAAAAATCCTCTGAACAAAAATCCCGGGTGTGTGTATAAAATTCGGGTCCAAAACACCGGCGGGAACAAGTTCTTCAACTTCGGCGATAGTAATTTTTCCAGCCATTGCCATAGGCTGATTGAAATTATTAGCTGTTGCCCTATAAACCAGGTTTCCCATAGTATCGCCCTTCCATGCTTTAACGATAGCAAAATCAGCAGTTAAAGCAGTTTCAAGCACATGAGGTTTTCCGTTAAAAACCCTAATCTCCTTACCCTCAGCTGCCTCAGTGCCATAGCCTGCAGGAACGAAAAAAGCCGGAATGCCTGCTCCGCCGGCTCTGCATCTTTCTGCAAGAGTACCTTGTGGAATAAGTTCTACTTCAAGCTCGCCGCTAAGCAACTGTCTTTCAAATTCATCATTCTCACCTACATACGATGAGATCATTTTCTTTATCTGATGCTTTTTTAATAACAAACCTAAACCAAAATCGTCAACACCTGCATTATTTGAAATACAGGTGAGGCCTTTTACTTCGGCTTTCACCAATGCAGAAATACAGTTCTCGGGAATTCCGCAAAGACCAAAACCTCCAAACATCAGTGCCATTCCATCACTAATTCCCTGTATAGCCTCATAGGCATCTTTAACAACTTTATTCATTTTCTCAATTGATTTATTGTAAATAAGATAACAGTAAAAGAATAAAGATGGTTCAATAAACTTGTGTTTTTCAACCATGGTAAAATAATGAGTTCAGCAAATAACCATAATAGAAATAGAGCTTACTGCTTTAAGTGCTAAAATATCAAATATGAAATGATGAGCCGGAATTAATACGTAAATTATAAGATATGAATTGAAATCTTATTTAAAATCAATAATGCCGTGCTGAAATGCAAACTTACTTAAACCTATGGCTGACTTGACTTTTGTTTTTGAAAAAATGTTTTTTCTATGGGTTTCAACAGTTCTTTCACTGATGAACAGTTTTTCAGCGATCTGCTGGGTAGTATATTCCTGCACTATCAATGATAAAATCTCAATTTCTCTTTTCGTAAGGCTTAATTCATTCATTGATGGTCTTTTATCATCAAAAGCTGCCTTTCCGCTTATCTTGTTATAAACCATTTCCTGAATTTCTTCACCAAAATATTTCTTTCCACTAGCCACAATTTCAATAGCTTTAGAAAGTTCTGATAAGTTTGCCGATTTGAGCACATACCCTGCAGCCCCGCTTTTAATCATTTTTTCAACATAGCTGTAATCGTCGTACATAGTAAGTGCAAGGATATTGGCTTTTGGATTCAGTTTTTTAATCTGACGGGTAAGCTCAACACCTGAGATCTCGGGCATATTTATGTCAATTAGAAAAATATCCAGATCAAGTTCTGTAAATTTACTCAGCAATTCATTTCCTGAAAGTGCATGACCAACAATCTCAAACCGGGGATCATCAGATAAAAGGGAACTTATTCCTTCAACAAAAAGTTTGTGATCGTCAATTATAAAAATTCTTATTTTCTTCATTACTCTTTCTTTTATTCAGGTACAACAATGGTTACTATTGTTCCCCTCCCAACAACGCTATCAATAAACACTTTACCTTTTAGCCCTTCAATTCTTGATATAAGGCTCTTTAAACCCAATCCTTTTGAATTCTCATGCTGTTGAAAATCAAATCCTACACCATTATCTTCAATCATTATTGTAATATCTTCATGATTTTGAATAATTTGTATATTTATTTCTGAACCATCAGCATGAGAAAGTATATTATTTACTACCTCTAAAATAGCTCTATAAAGTGCATGTTCAAGATACTGATCCATTTTTTCATTCAAGCCTGAAATATCCAGCGACACTGTATACTTTTCAGTTTCATTTAGTTTCATTACAAGGTCTTCAACTGCAAGTCTGAAGCCTTTCTCAATCAACACAATAGGTGCCATATTTTGAACTATATGTTTCATTTCTCTTAAAATCTCATTAAGGGTTGAAACTGTATTATTCAAAATCATTGATTTTCTTTCAGGTGCCAGATCAGATCTTTCAAGCAGTGCAGTAAGGTTTAATTTTGCTAAGGATAACATTGGCCCAACACTATCATGCAATTCCAGCCCCATCCTTTTACGTTCCTGTATTTCAGCATTAAAAGCCGCTTTTGAGCGCTCTTCGGTAAGTTTAACAACAGCTTCATTAAACTTAACTGCCTGTTCCTGTTTTACTTTATTTATATGATTGTTATAGATAAGCAGGATTATAATAATTATTGCTATAAACAGTAATCCTAAAAGTATTATAAGTGAGTTTCTCCGGCTCAATGAAAGCTTTTGTTTCTCTATTTCAATTAATTGTGCTTCTTTATCTTTGATCAACTGATTGATCTCCATGTAATAGAGTTGATGTAGTTTTGACTGATCGTTGAGTTCCATTTTTAAATTATTCGCACTTTTATAATATGAAAGAGCTTTCTCAAAATCATTTGTTTGTTCATAAATAGCTGAAAGTACTTCAAACACCTTATATATTAACTCAGTTGAATTGGTATTTTCAGCTTCTTCAAGTGCATTATAAGAATGTTCAATAGCTTTGGCTATATTTTTTTGTTTAAGATTTACCCTTGCCAATCCAAGTTGATTCGCAGTTATCAAATTACCGGAGTTAATCTTTTCAGATACTTTAAGACTTTTTTTATAAACTTCCTCTGCGTTTTTGAAATCACCATTATTAAGATAAATATTACCTTCAATATTTTGTGCAAATGCTGATGTATAAAGGTCGGAAATGCTATTTGCCACCTGAATTGCCAGTTTAGCATAAAATATAGCAGAATCAGGCTGATTTATCTGCAACAATGAGGCTGCCAGATGGCTATAAACTATTGCAAGCCCGTGACTATCCTGACTATCCAGAAAACCATTCTGACTTTTGTGAAAATGATAAAATGCTTTTTCAATATTATTAAGGTCCAGATACAGTATCCCAAGATTGCAATGGATGATATTTATCTTATCGGGCATTGCAGCCAACTCATAATTGTGAATTGCTGCCAGAAAATTCTCTAATGCATCTTTATTATTCTTTATTGATAAATTCAATACACCCAAATTATTATAACTATCACCTATTCTCACAAGATTATTTTCCTGTATTGATAGTTTAAGTGCTTTATGATAATTTTCAAATGCCTGAAAATGATTGGATTGGACAACACAGGTTGCACCAATTAAATTTAACATCCTAATCTGCCATTCAGCATCATCAAGTTTTTTCAGAACATTGACTGCCAGTGTTCTGGCACTGTCGGGATTGGAATAAACCAAAGCCTGCATTTCTTTAAAAAGAGTGTCAACAGACTGTCCGTCAATTATTATTGTTGATGAAATATTTGATTGCTTTTTTTGTCCGCTCATAAAGAATATGTCGGCAAACATATTGACCTGTATTAACAATGTTGAAACTATAAGCAATACAAACGATTTCATTTATCAATCTATAAAAGATAATACATTTAATAAAAGAGAATGAATGTCTGAATTTTCAATTTTTACCAAATATTGGTTTTTAAAAACTGCCTGTTGACCCGACAAAACTAATTCATTTTTTTACTGATTTTTATAAATTATTAATAATCAGGGCAAAAATACCCTCTACTACTGATATTTTTTACCTTAAACTACGGATTCCGGTACTGAGATTATGTAATAATTTTGCTGCATCAATATATTTCATTGTCTTTGACACCCAAATTAAAAGCAACCATGAGACAAATATTCAACCCGGATCTAAAAACAAAATTGGTTTTTCAATTCAAATGATGATTTTTTAAATTATATGAAAAACGTAATATCAATAACCTCTGCAATTACTTATAGCGCTATGAATAGCACATCATTAATTATTAACAAATATTTTTTTAACCTTTAAATCTTTTCATTATGAAAAAAACATTTATTCTAAGTTTTACGACTATTATTGCAGTTTTGTGCAGCTTTTCAACTCCTGTATCCGGTCAAACCTGGGGCAATACAGAAGAATTGTTCCATCCGGTTTCACATAATCTCGAAAATGGAATATTGCTTGATACGCCCCGTTCCAGCCCCATTATTGAGAACGATCACCTATTTTACACTGACTTTTATGGCTTTCACATCTATAATATAGCTGATCCGGAAAACCCTGTAAATATTTCATGTACTCCTGTACCAGGAAAAGCCTATCATTTTACCATTCAAGATGACATTGCATATGTTTGCAACGACTGTGGAGTAGTTGTTATTGATATAAGAGATTATACAAATCCTGAAGTTGTTAATTTCCAATACCTTGATTTTGAACCCTTTATGATTATTGTAGAGCAATCATATGTATACTTTGCACATGAAAGCGGAGTAAAAACATACAAGCTTACTGCAGATTATGGTTTTGAACTCACAGGGTATATTGATATTCCTCCTGCTGTCACCAATTTTGCAGGTTTTACAAAGAAGGGACATCTTATTTATTATGTCAATTCCAAGGCTGTCTTTTCACTTGATGTAAGTGATCCCGAGGACATACAACTTGTTGCAAGCGATGAATTCAATACCGGCGGAACATGTTGGGGCAGAGTTATAATAAAAGATCACTATTTAATGGTTGCAACTACCCTTAAACTCCTTGTTTATGACCTTTCTGATCTTAACAATCTTACACGGGTTTATGAAGGACTACCATCTTCCCATACTATTTATAACATTGTTATTGAAAATAATATTATGGTTATAAATCATAGTAATAATGGGAGTTTTACTATCTGTGACATAACTGACCCTGTAAACCCGACCGTTCTATACGCCCATATTGGTAATTGGTTTTATAATCGCCTTTATACATTGGGAGGCTTAAAGAATAATATTTTATATATTTTAAATAATGGACAAGAGCATTCTGAAGGTTATACTATACACCTTATTGATATTTCGGAGGTTACATCGCCTTCAATTATCAGTAAAATAGAATCAAAACCGGGTAAATCCCGATCAGTAGCACTATTGGAAAAAAATGATCAGAGATATGCTCTTGTTGCCAGGGATAACACTAGAGATACTCAATCGTCAAGTGGATTATTGAATATTCTAAATGTTACTGACCCGGCAAATCCTATACTCCTATCAACAATTGATATTCCGGGGCATGGTATGTCAATTGCAACAGATCAAAACAGTTGGGCATATATTTGCGTTGCAGTTTTAAATTTTCCCACCTATCATTACAACATAGTATTAGTTAATATTGAGGACCTTACCAATCCTTATATTACTGATCTGCAACCTGCCGGCGGAAATCTGGGCTATTATTTCAATAGCGTTGTAAGTTATTATGATGGAAGCGCATACTTAATTGACAAAGACTACATCAGGATTTATGATGGTTCTTCAGGAACATTGATTGAAAAAGGTATTACTTCAGTATATGGACAGAATGGAATGGGTATTCTGGCTAACAAGGAAGGATTTGTTTATGTAGCAGGAGGTAACTATGGTTTTCAACTATATAATGTCTCTAATCCATTAAATCCATATATGGTGAATTGGCATAATACTAATGGACCTGTTTTTGATGTATCAGTAGAAGATGGTATTGCATGTGTGGCTGATTATTCAGGTGGTTTATACACTTTTGATGTAAGTCAGAATGTAATTATTCCCCGTGGTCAAATTTTTACAAATGTTGGAAAACCAATTTCCGTATTAAAGCTTAACGATATAGCATATTTAGGAATGGATAATGGACGTATTGAGATGTTTGATGTTTCCAATCCTGAGCAACCTGAATCTTTAGGCTGGTATCTTACTAATGGCACACGGGTTAATGATATGATAGCCGATTATGAAAATGATCTTATTTATGTAGCAAATGAGCTTGAAACATTGATCCTTAAACTGGGAAATGCAACTACAATATTACCCGGTGATGCCAATTGCGATGGCAAAGTTGACATAAGTGACGTAATAGTGATAATAAGTTATATAATGGGTTATAGCCCTGAGCCATTCTGTTTTGAAAATGCAGATGTAAACGATGACGGTGAAATAACAATATCAGATGTTGTCATTACAGTAAATATAATTTTCAACAGCAAGTAACCCCGGCATTTCCTATAAAAATTTTACTCAATTTATAAATCTTTTATTTTAGCACATGAGAAACAGAATATTACTTCTTTTTAGTTTGGCATTACATTTATCTGTCATTGCTCAAACATTTACAGATATAACGTTACAATCAGGTATTAATGTTTTACCTGGTTTAGGCGATGTTGTAATATGGTTTGATTATAATAACGACGGATGGCTAGACTTTTTTGGTTCAACTAACAGTCAGACAGTTTTCTATCATAATAATGGTGATGGCACTTTTACTGATATATCAGTACAATCAGGGCTTTCAACAACAACCCCATATTGTATTGCCGCTGGCGATTACGACAACGATGGCTATACTGATATTCTTCTGGCATCAATACATTCAAGTTATAATTTAATAGTGTATCGCAATGATTCAGGAAATGGCTTTGTGGAAGCCTTTAATACAGGTATCTCCGCAACACATAGCATTTGGTTAGATTATGATTGTGATGGTCATTTGGATATATTCTGTCTTACCTGGGCAGGAGCACCTTGTCTATTCAGAAATGATGGTAACGGGAGCTTTGAAGATGTAACACAGTCTATGGGATTTAATCAATCTTCTGGTACAACAGCCTCGGCTTCTGATTATAACAATGATGGATTTCCTGACATTTATTGTGCGTTCAGTTCAAGTACAAAAACAAATCGATTGTATAAAAATATTGCAGGCTCGGGATTCGAGGATGTAACGATTGCAGCCGGTGTAAATGATTACAGAAAAAGTGAGGCTGTTGCATGGGGAGACTATAATGATGATGGATGGATGGATTTGTATTTTGCCAATATTGGCTCAAATCGCAATGTACTGTTTCATAATAATGGAAATGGGACATTCACTGATGTAACTCTAACCGCCGGTGTCGGAGACGTGGGAGATGCCAGAACTTGCGCATGGATTGATTATAATAATGATGGTTATCTTGATTTATTTACTACCAACCATGTGAATCCAAACAGATTACATGAAAATAATGGAGATGGCACATTCACCAATGTGGCACCCACAGCAAATATAACTGGTCCGACCGATGGTTTCTCAATTAGCTGGGGTGATTTTGACCGCGACGGTGATCTGGATATCCTGTTTGCCGGGCATTCATTTGGAATTGTATTATTAAGGAACGATGGCGGTAATGCACAAAACTTCTTAAACATTACTCTGGAAGGCACATTTGATAACAGAAGTGGAATTGGAAGCCGCATTACAGTGTTTGCAAACGATAGGCAGCAAATAAGGGAAATAAATGGTGGGCGCGGTGCATATTCTCAGGATGCACTAGCTTTACACATAGGGCTTGGCAATGCTCAAATTGTTGACAGCATCCATATTTTATGGCCAAGCGGTATGTTGCAGAAAGTATTTAATATTAATGCAAACCAGTTTATTACCATTCAGCAGGAGGGCAATGTACCACCACGCATTTTTCGTTTAGTTGAACCTTTACCTGATCCTTCTATTGCAGATAATAGTGCCGCATTTAAATGGACAGCAAGTTATGACCCAGACATGGGTAATACAATTGATTATTATCTACATATTGAAAGCCCGGAGCACAACGCTGTTTTTGGTCCTGTTCAGGATACTACAATTATTATAGTACCTGCACCATGGATGAGCGCCGACTCAACTTATTGGTATGTTAATGCCAGCGACGGCATTGACATACGTCGAAGCTGGGATAAATGGATATTCAATTATACAAGCACCACTGTTCCAGGAGATGCAAATTGCGATGGCATTGTAGATGTGCTTGATATTATTTGTTTAACTAATTATATAGCAGGACTAAACCCTGAACCTTTCTGTTTCGAAAATGCTGATGTTTCAGGAGATGGTGTTATTGATCTTATTGATATTATTCTTACCATTAATATAATTATTGAGTAACTAACTACTCAAATACAATATTTATTTATTATATAAAAAACAAGATTTAACAATAAAATAAATCGTTCTTTTTAGGAAGGGAAACAGTTATAATACAGAAGAAGAAAAGTGATTTCTTCATGTTTGATTTATTGTTTGGGGAGCGAATATCACTATTCGCTCCTTTTTAGAATAATTAGCTATATATAAAAAAATATAAAAATATGCAGTCATTGATTATTAATCACAACTATTTGCCTCCGTAGCTAAATTATAGAATACTAATTTTAATTTTATTTATATCCTTTTATGTATCAATCAAACTTTAAATTATGAAAAATTTATTACTCTTTTTTGTTGCAATGCTCTTAGGGTTTTATAGCCTAAAAGCTGTTGATGTACAAATTGGTTTGGGTGAAACCACAAATTTAGATTTCCCGATTAATTCCTGTTACGGTTTTAATTACAGCCAGCAAATTTATTTGCAAAGTGAGATTAACGATGCAGGAGGTGGGGCTGGAGAAATAACCAAAATAAGGTTTTTTTATGCCTCTGATGGGGAGGATTTTAATGCGTGGAAAAACTGGACAATATATCTCGGCAACACTACTAAAACTTTCTTTCTAAGTTCATCCAACTGGGTTCCTGTTGATCAGTTAACACAGGTTTTTTCAGGAGATCTTCCTACACCGGTTGCTGGCACATGGCTTGAGATAACTTTACAAATTCCATTTAATTATACTGGAAATAATATTGTTGTAGCAGTAAATGAAAACTCTCCAGGTTATAGTTGTACTGCTGCCTGGCGTTCTTTTAATTCGGGTTCGAACAGAGGAATACATTACTATGACGATGATAATAACCCAGATCCAGCCAATCCACCATCTGGTAATTTAAAATCAGTTATAGCACAAATTCAGTTTGATATGGCTGCATTTGTGCCAACAACCCCACCTAATTGCGCACTGTCGATTAGTCCTGTAAATAACCAAACAGTTTTATTAGACCAAACTCTGAACTGGATAAGTGGTGGAGGAGGCCCTACTTCTTATGATGTTTATTTTGGAACAAGTAACCCACCTGAATTCATTCAAAATCAGAGTGAAGCTACCTATACCCCAACACTTGTTGCCGGGCAAACCTATTATTGGCAAATTGTTCCCCGCAATAGTATTGGACCTGCTGAGGGATGTCTTGTCTGGAGTTTTAAAACAGCTACTGAAACACAACTTTTTGAAAGTTTTGAATCAGTAACATTTCCCCCCTTGGGCTGGACCAACCCCGATAATTTTCTCAGAAACACTAGCTATAAATATCATGGTACTGCTTCTGTATACAAATACACTTCAGCTGCTCAAAGTTTACTCACAACTCCATTATTAACAATTACTCCTGATAGCAAACTGGAGTTTTATGCTTTTACAACTGCAACAACCAATACACAAAGGATTCAGATTAAATTTTCAACTGATCGTGAAAACTGGCTTAATATCAGTCCTCCTTTGCCAATTCCCATTACTTCAAAATTTGAATATTTTAGTGTAGATCTTGGCTCTCTTGCTGGAGAAGAATCAGCTTATTATCTTGCTATAGCTGTATTTAACACAGGCACGGGTGCAGCAGTTTATCTTGATCAGATTTTAGGTCCGGAAATAGCACCTGTAATGCCAGGACCTCCTGTTTTGGGAGATCCGGCAAACAATCTTATAAATGCACCGAATAAACCCGAACTCTCATGGGAACCATCAGCATCAGGAGGCATTCCACATGGTTATAAAATTTACCTTGACACCTCTCCTACGCCTACTTTTGAATGGGCTGATGTTACTACTACTTCTTATAAAGTTCTGCCACTTTTGGAATATTCAACAACTTATTACTGGAGAGTTGGTGCTTATAATAACGCCGGTGAAGATCTAAGTGAAATACGATCGTTTACAGTTATGGATGACCCAACAATTTATTCATTTCCGTGGGTAGAAAATTTTGGTTCTTTAGATAGCGATCCTTTTCCACCTTTTGGCTGGACAATACATAGTGGCGTTATAGATGATCCAACGAATTTAGGAACACATCCTTCTGGTAACTGGATTCGGGGGAACTGGTTGAACAACCCAGCTGAAGCTGATAATAAAACAGCAAAAATATTTCTTAATTTTGTATTTAATGGATGGCTAATAACCCCGCCAATAAGTATTACCGAAAGTGGTTATGAATTAATTTTTGATTTAGCATTAACGCAGCGAAATACTATGAATCCTCCTTCTCAACCAGGGGGCGCCGATAAAATATTTGCTATTCTTATAGGGGACGGAACAAACTGGACCCCTGCAAATGTTGTCAGACAATGGGATAACAAAGGCTCAGAATATGTTTTTAATGAAATACCAAATACAGGGATGAAAGTTACTATCCCAATTAGTGAACCGGGTATTAAACAAATTGCATTCTATGGATATTCTGAATTAACTGGCGCTGGGCTCGTTGATATACTGATTGATAATATTACTGTAATGAAGCCCACGGATTGTTTACCCCCAACTGATCTTTCGGCATCAAATGTCAGCAGTTCAACAGCTGATATATCATGGATGGCAGGTTCTGACGAAACACTATGGAATATTAAATACGGAGCTGTGGGATTTAATCCCTATACAAGTGGATATTTAATTCCGGGAGTATCAAGCAATACATTCACAATTACAGGATTACAGACTATTACTAATTATCATGTTTATGTTCAGGCTGATTGTGGAGAGGGTGAGATAAGTCTTTGGGGTGGACCTGTTCTGTTTGAGACTTTATGTGCTCCTTTTCCACTTCCTTTTACTGAAGACTTTACAAATACAGCAGTCAAGCAAATACCCGGATGCTGGTCAAAAGCAGGATTAGGGGAAGGAGCATGGGGAGTTAATAATACAAACCTTGCTGGTGGCGCACATCCAGAAATGAAACTTAATTACTCTCCAAGTTTTACAGGAATATCAAGGTTAATCACACCAGTCCTGTTAACGGAAGGTGCCACTAATTTTACAATTTCATTAAAACAATATTTGAATTATTATTCTTTTTACGAAGGAGCATATATTGCAATTGAGTTTTCAGTTGATGATGGTGAGAACTGGTCAATAATTTGGCAACACTTCATTGATGCTATTTACAATGCTCAATATAATGAATTTGATTTTGAACTGCCAAAAAACACTGAAGAGTTCTTAATAGCCTTTACATATTTTGGAAATAATTATAACAATATCGATGGCTGGCATTTTGATGATATAAGCATTATTGCAATAGAAGAACCTGAACCACCAGATAATCAGACTGTAACTGGAAATGTGGATGGCTGCTATAATGCAACAGAAGTTGTTACTATTTCAAATGCTCAGGTAGGATCAGGAAGTATCGGAGAGTTCAGAGCTGGAATAAGTATAAACGCAACAGACTTTACTTTACTTGAAAATGCTACTGCATACTTGTATGCCGGCACTAACATTGTTCTTGGCGATGGCGTTCATGTTAGCGAAGGAGCTAATTTTTATGCCGGTATCATGGAGGAAATAACATACTGCGAACAGGCTGCTGCAATGGTTGCAGCTAAATCGGAAGAGATTGTTCCCGCTGTGATCATGAATCCTGAAACAACAGAATCTGTATTTACATTATTCCCTAATCCTTCAACCGGACGTTTCACTTTACTGATGAAAGAAACTGATGAGACTTCAACCATCAATATTGAAATATTTGATATGATGGGCGAAAAAATACTTCAAACACAACTCTTTGGTCAGAATCATCATGAATTTGATCTTACTAACAGTCCAAAGGGAATTTATATATTACGTATATTGAATGGAAAGCAGACAAGCATAGAAAAACTGATTAAACATTAGCCTCCTCTCATTCTTTCTGTCTGCTAAAAGCGTCATAACAGACGCAAACCCCGTCATAGATTAAAACCGTGACGGGGTTTTTTAATTTAAAAGCCTGTTACACAATGATTCAAAAAAATTGCGAGTTACGAGTTAAGTGGTTATGAAAACAGACTCTTTATTAAATTGATACTGTCCCAAAAAGTGTATAAAGTACAAAAAGTTTAATTTGGATTACTTCACATAAAAAACATCACCTATGGACTTTACACCATCTCAAATCAGCAAAATTATTGAACGAATCGTATGCAAGGAAGATGGTTTAAATACCATTCTCAAACTTACTCTTGAAACATTGATGAAAGCTAAGCGTACAGAATATAAACATCTTACCCGGGATTACAGTAATGGCTATAGATCTCGCAAAGCTTTTGGAAATAAGCAAATGCTTGAATTACAAGCACCCCACACACGTAATGGTGGTCTTTATCCGGTTATTTTAGGTTTATTAAAAAAACCAGGAACAAGAAGCCCGGAGCTTAGGCTTCCGTTTATATAAACCAGGTTTAACCACCAAACAAGTAAGCGGTGTTTTTTAAGAGATTTATGGCAAACATTATAGCAATAGTCAGGTAAGTCGAATGTTCGATCTTGTTCCTAAAGAAGTATTTAAGTGGCTTAATCGTCCATTAAAAAGCTATCATCCTATTGTTTACATTGATTCTACATTTATTCCCACTCGTCGGGTAGATAGCGTTAGTAAGGAAGCCTATTACACTTTATTAGCAGTATGTAGTGACCGTACACGTGAGGTTTTAGGAGTATTTAATTTTCCAACCGAAGGTAGTAAGCAATGGGAAGCTATTTTTGAACGCTTAAAGAACCAAGGTTTATCAAATGTTGGTTTATTTGTTACATATGGATTGACCGATATATAAAAAGCGATATGGAAGCATTTTCGCAGTGCAGATATTCAACTTTGTTCAGTTCATCTTCACAGAGTATTTCTTAAAGAAGTTAAGCCTAAACACAAAGCAGCCCTATCAGAAGGTTTTAGAGAGGTCTTCCGGTCAGATGACCGCAATGATACAATAGAAGCTGCCAAGCAAAGATTTTCAGAGTTTTGCGATTATTAGGGGAAATATTATCCCTATTTTGGAAGACGCAAAAACAACGCTCGTAACGAATTGTATTTTACTTACATATTATATGATCATCGAACACGATCAATGATTTATTCAACGAATTTAGTAGAACGTCTTAACAGAGACTTTAAGCGAACAACCCTTATGCGTGGAGCTTTACCCAA
>JAAYJT010000026.1 GCA_012522795.1 Bacteroidales bacterium
TAAACGTTCCTTTCAATACATCAATTCCGCCGCTTGTCCAGTCATATTGGTTACATGTAACTGTGTGTGCAACATTATTAATACGAAGAGCCGATCCCATATTTGCCTCAAGAATATTGAAGTTTTCACTTGAGTTTACATATTGAAGCGATGCACCGTTAAAAATAACCCGCCCTGTACCTGCATTGAAGGCACTTAAACCTTTTTCATTAGTCCAATCACCGCCCACGCGCATAATTCTGTTTTGCATATTGAATACTCCTGATTTTATTACAACATCTTTTTTTACTTCAAGAATATTACTTAAGGTATTATCAATCGTAACATTTCCTGACTGGTTAAATGTAAGATTATTAAAATAATCACCAGTATTCATTCTTAAAGATTGGTTTGCACCATTAAGCACAACTCTCCCAAAATTACACTTAAAACTACCGTTATTATTTAGATTTCCTTTAAGGATAACATCATAACTTGAATAGATATTAAATGTCGCATTTGGATGAACATAAATACTACCGTTTATTTTTAGTACCTGATTTGAAGCTGCGCTAATCCCAATTTCTGCTCCTGGATCTTTATAGCTGCTAACGTTGTTAAATGAAGATGTCTGAGAATAACTCCTTATGAACTTTTGAGTTGTACCTGTAAATGCAACTACACCATTAGCCAGATTTGCATTTGAGCCTGCCTGAAATTCCCAATTTCCATATACCCAAAACACTGTATTTGCTGTGAAATTTGCTGTTGAACCCGATTTCCAGAGTACATCACCATTATTGTAAATCTTACCTGATAAATTATTCATTGCTATTGTACCGGTAATATTCATATTATTATTAACAACTAAGGTGTAACCACCAATGGTTAGTGTTGCACCTGAATTTATTGTTAAGTTTCTACATGATGCATCTGCGGTATTTATATAAGGCTGTCTTGTTGCACCGGTAGGAATTATTACATCAAAGGTAATATCAGGTACTACATTCCCATTCCAATTGCTTGCTATATTCCAGTTTGTACTGGTATTTCCTGTCCATATTAGCTCATCTGTCCTTTGATAAGCCATGGTATATGAGCCTGAAGCACTACCATAACCATTAACTCTTACATAAGCATATCCTGTATATGTAGCCATCCAGGAAACCTGAGAACGTAGTGATTCACAACCATCATCATTGAATGCAACCTGTGTGCAATTATCATTAAAAACATAAAGTCTTGTATCAAAATTTGCAGTTGCTCCGTTACCACAACCGGTTTTAAAGGTATATGTGCGTCCTTGCTGAACTGAAACACGATAAATTTTACATCCACTGGCTACAATTGATGAAGAATGAGTTACCCATGAATTGCCTGGGGTAGCTGTGAAATTGTATCCGGGACAAGCAATGCAATTTATTGTAGCAGTTGAACGGTAAGCAGCAACAACATGTTTAGTATTACGAATTGTTCTGGCATTATCACCATTTGTTGTATGACCTGTAGCAGCCCCCATAAAACTAATTGAAGGGTTTGAAAAATATGCCACCCTGGTTGATGAAACAGGATTACCCGGGAAATAACTAGCAGCTGTATAACTCATTATCGAAGAATACCATTGGTTATTTGATCCTTTCCATCTCCATCCTGCTGAATAAGAGTATAATCCCGGACCTGCCTGATAATTTTGTTGCTTGTGGTGGTGGCAACCCATATTATGCCCCATTTCATGAATTGCTGAATAAGCATTGACAGCTCCAACTCCAACGCATGAAAAGGCATATGTTGGAGTTCCTCCAGTATCGTTCAGTAACCATCCAATACCTCCACCCATTGTTGTAAAAAGTTGCACCAAATCAGCTCCATACGTATTTCTTAACGTGTGTACGTTATCCATATAACCATCATTAGTTGAGGTAAGTCTGTTTAAATCTGTTGAGCCATCAACTTCAGTATATTGCACCTCTACGTTATGTACCAGTCTTAATGTCAATAGTGTGTTACTGTTTGAAAGCACTGTGTTACCCAATGCAATAGAGGTTGCTATTATATTGAAAATGCCACCATTAGAATTACCCCAGTTACGTGCTGCAGGTGTATAAACAATCATAACATCCACAGTTGCCGGGTCATTGGGGCCAGCCATTGTATAATCAATTTCTTTTTTTAGTACCTCTTGTTCCTCTAGTTCTTCCTGACTAAGTTCCCCAGGGATAAGAGAAGGATTTTCAACCAACTCAGGAAGCAACTTTGGGTTTATTTCCAGAAGATAATGTTGTAAAGTAATAGGATCGCTAATTATTTGATAATTGATATCTATTTCAGGAATAAAAATATTTGTAAGAGTTCTCCCCTCAGTAGTTGCAATAACCATAAAAGCATAGTCAAATGAAAGAAGATTAGCGGTTATAGTCACATTACCTTCCATGATCTCTTCCACTTTTTGAACTTTAGCTGTATAAACAGCATCAGAAAACAAATTAAGGACTATGATATCGTTTTCAGAAATATCTGAATACGACTTTATCATTTCATTAATCTGAACATCCCTAAAGCGAGTTACTGCATTTTTGTTGTCAAGAAAATGTAAAGCAGTGTTTACATCACGCCTTACAGCGGTTTCATACAGTATAAGACTTATGTCACTATTCCGGGCATTCGTACCAGGTAAATAAATCAGACTTAAGATGCTGATAATAAATGATAATTGTAAGATTTTTGTTTTCATAAAATTTTGATTATTTGGTTAAAAAATAAATTAATTTTTCTGTTAAATCTAAGTTATAATACATACCTACAGATTAATTTTTAATGATCTTTTTAACAGACACTGATTTACCGTTTGAAACCTTAACTAAATAAATACCCTGTGGCTGTGATGACAGATCAAGTTCATATAAGCTATTCCCGCTTATTTCCTTTGCTAATATTCGTTCGCCTATAAGTCCGTACACTTCAACAAGAGTATTTGATGTAGGTTCTGAGAATTCAAGCATTACACGGCCGTTAGTTGGATTCGGATAAACCCTGAAGAAATCATCGGTTTGTGTTTCAAAAACTTCTGCTGACTTTTCTGATACTATTTTATCATAGGTATCTGACTCTTCATCCACTGCTAACATGACAGGAGGTAATGTACAGTAATCATTTGATATATATGCATGCAGATAAGCTCCTGAACGTACAGATGTCCCCTCAAGCATACGGATATTATGACCGGCAATAAGATTGACATTGCCGCCGTTTTGCACAATAAAGGTACTTCCGCCTCCGGCAACTGTCAA
>JAAYJT010000027.1 GCA_012522795.1 Bacteroidales bacterium
GCACAGATGGCCATTTTCAATAAGGTATCTGGTAAAACCACCTTAATAAAAGCGGAACTAGCAGCTAAAATAATTGGAATTCTATCCAAAATGTTTTGACCGCACTAAAAGGGATAAATCAGGAAAAAAATCTCCCTTTGGGTATTTTTATCCAAAGAGAGATTGTTGAAAGCTGTTTTTAATCCCAAAAAGTAGAAATTATTCTATTTTTTGAGGTTGTTAAGTCTTCGCTACTTTATTGTTTTAGTTCATAAATATAAATAGCGTTTGTATTGGCTACATAGTATAGTAGTCCGGCCAGATCGTCTACTTCGTACATAGGTTTTCTATCTTTTAATATCACTTCTTTTTCTATCTGGCCGGTATCTTTGTTAATCTTTACCAGGCCAATTCCGTCATCCAATTTTGTGAGAATAAATTGTGCGTTTTCTGTTGCAGCTGTAGCACTGAATCGTTTGGTCATTTCGGCAAATGAGTTTCCAGCCATCTTCGCATACGAACTGGCCATCTCTTTTTGCATCTTTCCGGTCATGGTATAATCTCCAAGGGCATAGTGTCCACCACCTATATTGTTCACATCCCTATGAAGTTCGGCAGATACGGAGGATCCTACAGCCACAGCTGTTGAGGCTACAGCCATTGTTCCGGCCAATATGGCTCCTGCTGCCGTTTTACCCGGTGCCTGATAAAAAAGTGTATATTTTTGAGTACCGTCAAAGTTCAGCAATAACATGTTTTGATCTGAGCTTAACAAGATACCTTCCTTGCGTATTTCTATCGAATTTGGATATTCACTGCCCTTGAATTTATATTCGGCTAAATGGTTAATGTCTCCTGTGTTTTCGTCTATAGAGATCAGCTCGGTACCCGTACTGATCAGGTAACGATGCCTATCGGGATCGTAGGTATCTGTAACCAGTTTAGCCCGTTTAAACTTGAGTTCTTTAGCCCATATCGATTCACCGGTCTTTAAATCCACTATGTTGCAATCGCTATCGGTGATATAGATCAGACCTTTGGGTGTGTTGGCCATGACATGTATATTATCGCCGGTTTTCATCGGTTTTTTGAAGAGAGGGGTTCCATTAAAGTCTATTTTATTGATGCCGCCACCCGAGAGCCCGAAAAGGATGCCATCGTCCTGTATGTAGAAATGGGTAACATAATCCTTTATTGTGGGTGCCTTTTCCCATAGGTCAGTACCATCGGATGGGCTCAGAAAGGATATTTTGGATTCTACCTTTCCACTTTTAGAAACGGTATTGCTGACGCATGCCAGACCATTGGGAAGTATCTGAAACTGGTGTATACTTCCTTTTATCTTACGTTCTTTCTGCCATAGGAGGTTCCCTGTACTGCTTATTTTATGGATACGAGTACCATCTCCTTTATTTTCAAAGGCATATATTTCTTTCCCACTTGGGTCGGAGGTGAGCCAGCTAATTTTGCTGAGTTCTTTATTTTCCCACACTATATTGCCTGTTTCCAAATCAATCCGCATGAGTGATTGGTTGGAACCTATGAGTAAGCCTCCGTCAATGATCACTGGTTTGGTGATAAATTGAGGGCTGTTGGCTTTAAAATGCATCAATTTGACCTCACTTCCGTCCAGAAGGTCGTATACACCCAGGGCCGACTTTCTGTCGTGGGCGCCGGTGATCACAAGTTTGTTTTGTGGTAAAAATATATCTGCACTTTTGATGATGCTCCAGCCTTGTTCCTCAGTAGCAAAAAGCTTTTTGCCCGATACTACGTCTATCACAGTTTTTCTGCTCTTCCCAAAGGCTCCCTCATCAATCATCACATAGGGTGACATAGGAATAAAAGTCAGTTCTTCTTCCTTTACTTTTCCATAGTCTTTGAAAACGAAGTGCGGTTGACTCTCGCCGGGCTTGATTCCGGCAAAACCGCCACCGCCGGCTACTACAAGCACGCCGGACTCGGTAAGTTTCATAAAGTCGATTTTGCCTCCCATGTCGTAGGTATTCATAGGAGTGTCTCCCTTCTGAGCGAATAAGGTGCTCGTGAAAAAGAGAATAGCAATACTGATTCCTTTTAATTTCATCTTTAGAATTTTTTGGATTACAAAATGATTTAAATACAAAGAATCGGACTGTCGGTAATAGCAGTTACTAGCGAATTACACTAGTTTTTCCCGCTTGAGTAGATTGGGGGTAATTCCATTAGATTGTAGGGAACGTATTGCAAAGCACAGCAGCTACTACCTCCCGAAAAACTGATTCTTAAAAAGTAACGGATTTTTATAATTTTTGTTCAAAACTGAAGATAAAGAACATTGATATTATTAAAAAGTGACATTTACTATAGGCTGATTCAGCATAGCAATAAGCATTATGCTAATGAATAACGATAACTTTTTCATGATATGATTGGTTTTTAGAATCGGTAAGTATTAAATGGTAAACTCCATTTTCAATTTTTGAAAGCGAAATGGTGAGTGAATTTTCATTTTTAGAAGGTGTAAATAAATTACTCTGAATTACTTTTCCATCACTGCTTAAAAGATGATATGATTTAATAACTAAATCACTGCTAATATTTATAAAATCATTGCATGGGTTTGGAAACAGAATTAAATATTTCTTTAACATATCGTTTTCATTTATTCCAATTGATGGGTCACGCATAATATAAAATCCCATTGGAAATTGATCATATCCCCACCATGGGGCCGATACATGGTTTTCCATTAGCATATTAAAAGTATGAGAATATGGATCGTTATTGACAAGAAAAAAATAATCATTATTAATAAAAGCTCTATTCACATACCCTACCGGCAAAGGCAAACCGGGTGCATGAAAAAGTGAACTGTCCCATGAAATAGTGATTGGGTATTGATAATTAATTGCATGCACATCTACATTATTCGAAGCATATGGGTGAGGCAGAGCCTGTGTTTTGGTAGTATCAGCATTTGTATTTCTGATAAAAACATTAAAAACTGAATAGTTTAGTTTTTGAGCCTGCTCATTAAATAGCGTGTCAACGCCAAAAGTTGCATCCGTATCCCAAATGAGCCAGATGGTATCCTTAGCTCCTGTTACATCTTCAAAAGCGATGTGAAAATTCCATTGAGGCTGTGCGGTAATGAAATTTGTTATCAGTAAAATGAACAAAAGAATATGTAAACGTTTTTTTATTAACTTTTTCATAGTAATAGCAATTTATTTGTTGATAATCAGTAATTTATTTATTAAAGTATTAGATGTTGTATTTCGTAAAGACAGAATATATAAACCCGGCTCAAATCCGGTTAAATTAATTACAGCACCATTTCCAAAAGAAAGGTGTTTCCTTAGGGTTTTACCGTACATGTTTGTTATTTCAAGATTATATAGTTCCTGAGTCGGGCATTCAATAGTTAAAAAGTTTGTTGCAGGATTGGGAAAAATATTCAGGTATTGCTTTTCTGTTTCATTGATCCCAACAAGATAATCGCAATAAGGTGCAATGCCGGACTCAAATTGGAAAGTGTTGTCCTGATAGCACCTCAACGGCCCTCCCTCCATAAAATCAAGCCAACAATTCTGCTCAGGAAGCATATACCATAATGGACCAATTTTTTCAATTATTTTACCGAACATAACCCAATGAGTTTGATCTTCAGGTTCTACAACTATATATCTTAAAGATTCAGAATTAATAATAGTATCACCCACTGAAACAACATTTACTACTCCCACTGAATCACAAAAACCAATGTTGTAAGATTCAGGAACTATCCATGAATCGCCGGGTTGTGCAGAGAAATCATACAAAACATTAAACCGGTTATGTTTGAATATAAAAACGGTGTCATCGTTGCTCCAGGTATATACACTTCCTAAATTTGTCGTATCCATTGCGCTTGTGATGCCGTTGTATGAATAAAAAATCTTATTTAATATCTGACAATTACGGAACTTGTCGTTAGCATTATCGTAAATCAACGTGTCTGCTGTGTTAATGATATTGACATATCCTACAATTTCAAAATTAGAATAAGAGTAGTACCATCTGGCATTTGAAGGTGCCCATATTTGTGCATTTGAGCAAACTGACAGCAGCAGTATTATGCCTGATACAATAAAGAGTTTAATTAAATTTTTCAAAAGTATTATTTTTAAGGTGAGATAATTAATTTTTTTGTAATTGGTGTATCATCACACCAAATCTGTATGATATAAGTACCTGGATTCAAGCTGCCTAAATCAATTGTTATGTCATTTTGATAAAATTTCCTATGTAATACTTTTCTTCCCATCAAATCATAAATTTCAAATAATCTCTCCTGTGTATATTCACTATTGATTTTAATCCGGTACAAACCATTAGTTGGATTGGGATATAAGCTTAAAGTGGTTTCTTGAAGAATTGGTTTTGTTGAGGTTAAGATTTGTAATATAGAACAATCGGTTTCATTCTTATGAACATAAATATTCTCGCCTTCAACTGTTAAACACAATAAAAAATGAGGGCAGCAAAAACTACTTTTTGGTTGTTGTTTGTTTACTAAATTTGTAGCTGGTCCAAACGGATTAAAAAAACTACCTACTCCTTCAATTATTATTTGTGGTTTCGGAAAGGGCGTATTTTGTGTTGAAAGATACTGAATTCTACGTTTTTGATTGTTATTTAAAGTGATTTCTGAGATGCTGTCAACAATAAATATACTATCCGTATTTAGTGGGTCAATATCCCAAAAATATGCATCTAAGATAACTGTATCACTGGTCTGTATATTAAAGTCCATAAGTAAGCGTTCATTTGTTTCATTCAAATAATGCCTTATGATGTAAACTCTTTCAGTAATTGCATCTTGTCTTATTGAAGCATACAATTCTCTGATTGTATCAAAAGTTGAAGGGTTTAAATAGTATTCATAAATATTTTTATAAAATTGGTCAAGAAGCGTTGTGTCTGTCTCTGTAATAAAAAGACTTGTCCAACTTTGTGGTGGAAATCCTTCATATATTCCATTCATTTCTGTCCATACTGCATTATTCTCTGGTAAAGGGATATATTCCTGACACTTCAAAGTGTTTTGAATTATCAGAAAAAGAGAAATAAACAGCGTGAGTGAAATGATACTGTGGCTAATTGTATAATGTTTCATGGTTAAATGCATTATTGTTAAAAATGTAATTTTGTATGATTGTTTAATTATCATGAGTATCCATGACTATATCACGGTGGCACATCCTTAACCGGTAGCCCGGACACCTGCATTGACCTGATAAACCGGTAAGGATGTGCAAAGTATTTTGAAAATTAAACATGGTTATTTTCTGTTCTGTATGCATTGCTCCACTTTTTAAACTCAAGTTTCCATGCAGGCAGTATGAAATAAATAATCCTGTCAAAAACCTGTCTGATAAAACCATAATCCAACATGTCCATCGTGGCAGAAATCCGAAATTATAAATTTCTCATCCTCAGAACTCCTGATCCCATCATTGAGAATCAGTAGGTTACCTTTCATCTATCGCAGACAATAAATGTCGTAAATTTGCCAAAAACACAGATATGCAACAGATACTTCCTATTTTCCCCCAAGACATA
>JAAYJT010000028.1 GCA_012522795.1 Bacteroidales bacterium
ACAGAAAACATTAAGATGAAACAGCTTTTTATTATTAAAGAGCTAGAACCACTATGGCTGCAACCTGCCAAAACTAACTTTTTTTCGAAAAAAATTCTTCCACACATGATTTCTAGGATAAAAAAAATCTCCCTTTGGGTATTTTTATCCAAAGAGAGATTGTTGAAAGCTGTTTTTAATCCCAAAAAGTAGAAATTATTCTATTTTCTGAAAGTGTCTTTTTACCACAGAGGGCACGGAGTTTCACAGAGGTTTTTTTTGTGGTTATACTTTTTCATCACAGAGGGTTTTTCTTTCCAGACTTGTCCGCTTTTTTTAAAACAGAAAAGCTATAACGTTGATACCCAGTTAAATGTCGGGCAAGCAAATTCGAATTTGTCGCACTAAGATGGAAAGAGGAATAAGCTATGTTTATACAGTATTGGTTTCCCTGTTATGATTAACCTTACTTTCTTTCGGAGTGTATTGCTTTTTTGAGCATTTCAATAAACTCACTGAGCTTATAGGAGCCTACTTCAGCAAGCATCTCAATATTGGCAGCGTTTTTCATGGCATCATAAAGAACGGTATTGTTCAGGCGCTTATATTCTGGGTTCAGGGAGATAAGATAGTTCTTAAGAAAAGGATAAGTGCTGAACAAAGTGCCAACTTTCATTTTGGGGTCAATATTTATCTCTTCTTTCAGGATTTTTGCATCCGGTTTTGTGTCGCTACTCCAGCTCAGGAGTCTGCGGCTGCCTTCCAGGCTTCTGATACGTGTAACATCCTGCATCATTTCAAGAACACCACAATATTTACCTTCTTCATCACGTACTGCAACAAAAAGGATATATATGAATTTTCCTCTGCTTTCAATCCAGAATTCAGCTTCATCCTGTTCGCCGCTGCGGAATGCCTCAATCACGCCCAGCACTTTATCAAGGCTTTCACGCGGGTGGCAGTTTTCAACCATTCTGCCTATAACTCCGGCACTTCTTGGAAAAACACGATGATCAGTATCAGTGTAAAACTGCACAACATTGTTCTCATCAACATAAGACAGGTCCATTCGCATATGCTTGTAAATAAGATTGACCTGTTTTAGTGTGAGCTTTCCTGTAGCTACATCCAGAATCTTATCTTTGGTATCAGCGCTAGAAATGCCGTGCTTTTCAAACACCTTTTTCAGATCACTTATCAGGTCATCGTTTTTATCTGTTTCCTTTGCCCTTGATTCTGAACCTTTACCGATATATTGCGGAGGAGTGTCAATAAGGCAATAGCCGATTTCAGCATCGCCCTTCTGCATTCTGATGAAGATATCATCACTGAGAAGCTTCAGTGAAGTAGGATAAAGAACATTACGCTCTTTGTTGAGAATATCCCTTACCAGATGAATGACATTTGCCTGTGCATCCAGGAACTCTTTTTCCTTTTTGGCTTCCAATAGCAGATAAGCATCTTTTATGGCATCCCTGACACGATCATCAAAAGTCCACATTATCCTCGAAGGGCGGTCGAAGCCAACGCGTTCAAGCTCTGAATATAGCTGATTTTGCTTCCTGCTGAGATGTATGTTTATTTTATCCAGTTGCTCATAAATCTCAAACCATTCATTTATTATGAATTTGCCTTTTAGTTTTACTTCCATTTTCAAAAGAAGCTTATCAATTTCGGCAGCCTCGTTTTCGTAAACCTGTATGGGATGACCAGCAGGAAGGTTCAGATCTTTGCGTGCCAAGACATCTTTGAACACATCAAGAATATCATTCATTTCCCCAACCATTACTTCGTTGGTAATGCCGGCTTCAAAAAGTTGCTGTTCACCAAATGCAAATTCTTCGGCAGTAACGGATTCAAAGGTTTGATTTACTATTTTTCGGGCTTCCTCGGGAGTGATTTCCTTGTTGAAAACTTTCAGTTTAATTTCCAGAACCTTTTGTACCTTTTCTTCATCTATGTTCAGATGTTTTTTCATTTCCATATCCTTGCCGGATAAATCTTCTACTTTATATTCCATATCGCTAAAATTTAAATTTTTGTGATTATTCCTGAATTACTCTCTACGCCTTGTTAAACCCCTTGTTTCAGGGAGTTTATTTAGAATGATTATTAATAAGAATAACAAACGAACCGGTGGTTTAGTTTAGCAGAGCTAAAATTCATAAATATATGTTTACAGGATCAAAGATGTCACTCCCGACTTAATCCTTCATTTTAAGGCGGAGACTATTGCTTACAACGCTTACACTGCTCAAAGCCATGGCAGCGCCGGCTATCATCGGGTTTAAAAGGAAGCCGCTGAAGGGATAGAGTATGCCTGCTGCTATTGGGATCCCTATAAGGTTGTAAAAGAAAGCCCAAAACAGATTTTGCTTGATAATTCCTACAGTTGACTTTGATAATTTTATTGCCTCCGGGATTTTAACGAGTTCGGATGAAATGATGGTGATCTTTGCCACATCCATAGCAATATCACTACCCTTACCCATTGCAATACTGATGTCTGCTTGTGCCAGAGCGGTACTGTCGTTAATACCATCTCCAACCATTGCTACAATCTTTCCGTTTTCCTGCAATTTTCTCACAAAATCAGCCTTTTGTTCCGGCAGCATTTCAGCTTTATAATGCTCTATGCCTGTTTTCTCGGCAACGACCCTTGCAGTAGTTTCGTTATCGCCGGTAAGCATATACACTTCAATTTCTTCGTTTTGTAATTGCTGTATAGCTGCTTTCGAACCCGGTTTAATACTGTCGGCAATTGCCAGAATACTCAGAACCTTGTTTGCACCTGCAAACCATATCACGGTGTTGGCATTGTTGCTCCATTCCTGCGAGATTTTCAGAAAATCATCTTCAATTGAGATATTATTGTCTTCCAGAAGTTTTTTGTTTCCAGCAAAATAAACATCACCATCAATTCTGGCTTTAACACCCTGACCTGTATAGCTTTCAAATTCTGATACCAGAATATCCGGGTAGTTATTCAGATGTTGCACAACAGCTTCAGCCAGAGGATGTTCGGATTGTTTCTCAATACTTAACAATATCTGTTTCAGTCTGTCGCTGTCGTCAGTCCAGTGATCGTTTGTAACTCTGGGCTTTCCTTCGGTTATGGTTCCTGTTTTATCCAGGATAACAGCATTTACCTTTTTAGCCTGTTCAAGACTTTCAGCATCTTTGATTAGAATGCCTTTTTCAGCGCCTTTACCAATTCCTACCATAATAGCTGTAGGAGTAGCCAATCCAAGAGCGCATGGGCAGGCAATGACGAGGACGGTTATAAGAGCAAGCAGTCCATGTGTGAAGCCATTGTCGCCGCCAAAAATATTCCATATTATAAAAGCAATTACAGCGATAATAATTACAACCTGAACAAACACTCCTGCCACTTTATCCACCAGCCTCTGAACCGGTGCTTTGCTGCCCTGGGCATCCTGAACCATTTTAATGATCTGTGCAAGCATAGTCTCTGAACCAACATTTTCAGCCTTGAATTTAAAGCTGCCCTTTTGGTTAATGGTTCCGGCAAAAACCTTTTCATTTTCTTCTTTCAGAACCGGTATAGGTTCACCACTCAGCATACTTTCGTCAACGAAGGAACTTCCTTCAATGACCCTACCATCCACTGGTATTTTTTCTCCCGGCTTAACCAGAACTACATCTCCAATATGAACATGCTCTATCGGGATTTGCTTTTGGTTTCCTGCTTTATCAATTATGGAAACGGTTTTAGGCTGTAAACCGATCAGTTTTTTAATCGCCGAAGAGGTATTGCCTTTGGCTTTTTCTTCAAGCAGCCTGCCCAGCAGGATAAAAGCAATAATTACGGCAGCAGCTTCAAAATAAACATGAGGTTCAAGGGATCTGTTGAGCCAGAAACTAGGAAACAAAGTATTGAAAACGCTGAAAATATAGGCTATCCCGGTGCTTAACGCCACGAGTGTGTCCATATTAAGCGAACGGTGGCGTGCCTGTTTCCATGCGTTTTTGAAAAAATCCCTGCCAAACCACAAAACAACGGGTGTGCTTAGCACCCACATTATAGTATTGGCGTAGGGAATGTTCATGAAAAACATGCTGATGACCAAAACCGGTGCAGCAAAGATTAGAGCCCATGTGGTTCTTTTCTTGAGATCTGAGAATTTCTTAAGGTTAATATCTTCTAGTTTGTCGGTTTCGTCCTGTTCTTCAGAAATTAAAAGATCATAACCAACAGATTGTATTGTAGATTTAAAATCCTTTGGTTCTATCGCTCCCGGAATATACTCAACCGCTACTTCGCGAGCGGCAAAATTCACTGAAGCATTTACCACACCCATCAGCGATTTCAATATGCTTTCAACGTTGATGGCACACGAGGCACAGTTCATTTCCAGAACGGGGAAAGATTTTTTTATGGTCGGTACTCCGTATCCCAGATCCCTGATGGTTTTAACAGCTTCATTAACAAGCTCAGGCTTGCCAGTGTGCATTGCAATGCGGTTGTTGTTCAGTTCAACTTTAACAGAATCTATACCCTGAATCTTGTTCAGCCCTTTATCAACTATCATGGCACAATGCTCGCTCGTAACGCCTTCGAGGGGCAGGAACACTTCTTTATTATTTGCAATCATATCTTTAGCTTATTTTTTGATATGCTGCAAAGGTAGCAGTAGTGTAAACAATGGTTGTTACAAGATTCGCAGAAATAATTATATCATTTACACCTCATCAAGGGGTTTTCTTTTTTCCGATCTGATATTTTTGAAATAACTTGGGGTTAAACCGGTTACTTTTTTAAACTGGCTGCTCAGATGCGCAACACTCGAATAATTTTGCTGAATTGCTATCTCGCTTAACGATAATTCATCGTAAACCAGCAGTTCTTTAACCTTTTCAATTCTCTGTGCTATAAAATATTTCTCGATTGTTGTGCCTTCTACTTCCGAAAACAGGTTGGAAAGATATGTATAGTCGTGGTGTAGTTTATCGCTCAGATAATCTGACAAATTTATTTTTAATTCGCTGTTATGCTGGTGAACCAATTCTATGATGGCTGATTTTATCTGACCTATGAACCGGCTTTTTTTATCGTCAATGAGTTCGAACCCAAAGGTTTGCAGGTGAGCATTGATCTTTTGCTTATCAGTTTCATTAATTTCCTGACTCAGTTCCACTTCACCCAGCGTAACACTTAAAGGCTTGTATCCAATTTTCTCCAGTTCATTTCTTACCACCATGATACAGCGGTTACATACCATATTTTTTATATAGATCCTCATTGTTCGAAATTTTGGAAGTATTCGCCGGAATTATCAAATCCTACTTACCTGTATGTTTAACCTTATAAAAGCAGTAAAGTTCATATCTGGTGGCAAATATCGGGTTCTCAAAATATATTCTGCCAAAACATAATTCTGAATTCTGTTTCCTTTTTTATGGCTGTCAGTTATTCCAAAACAGACTATAAAACCAAAAGCTTTTTGATTTTAATATCCGTTTGGGTAGTAATTCTGATAAAATACAAACCTGTTTTCAGATCATTGATATCAACACTAATTGCCTACCCGTTCCAGATTAGTGTTTTCACAATACGCCGGCCTGGTTAAGTACGACAATTGTTGATCCTGTATCACACTCAGGGTTGGCAGTAGCAATATTAAAATAACCCTTAGCCGAATTTGGCATTATTCTGATATTTGCAGCCTCCCTGTCATCCGTGCTGAGTATCAGTTTATTGCCAAAAGTGATCATATATGTACTTACTATCAGAATAGGATTAAATGTATCTTCGCAATCAGGGCAGGTAACTCCTGAAATGCAATTGGGATTTGCAGCATTGCAATAGTCAACATAATTGGGGTCGAACTCATATTCCAGCTTAAAGTTGGGAGTATTCATAAACTGACTTATGTCAAAATCAAATATTTTAGTTATCGAACCCGGGCATCATCCTGATCTGTTATGATACCATGTACCACTTTGATGCTTGCATTTGGCAGGGTTTGGATTACACACTGATCACAGGTCCTGGCTATGGGTACGCTAGTCATTGACTTTTATATAGGCACTTTCAGAAAAGGCTTAAATATTTGATTTATAAATAATTAAGTTGTATCTTTGCAGAAACAAAACCCCGAAAACGAGCATAAAGTCTCAAAATCGGGGTTTCTCAAAAAAAGCGAGATGA
>JAAYJT010000029.1 GCA_012522795.1 Bacteroidales bacterium
CTGTTCGCCAGCCTCTTTAATGATTTGAAGCTTCTCGTCTTTACTGAATTTTCTCTTTTCCATTTCTGAGTACATAATTACTGATTTTTATTGGTAATCATGTCCGATTTTATAAGGGGCCAAGACACAAAGTTCTTCAACCGCAATTAAAATCCTGATTTGCGATTAAAAAAAACAAGCAAAGGATATTATTTACTGATCTCGTAATAACACACTTTAGGAGAACTGATCTTTTCTTCTTTTTTCAGTTTTTTAATTGCTTTATCAATATCAGCCTTATCCACACCTGATTGTGCAGCAATTTCACCGGCTTTCATAGGTTTACCAGTCTCGCGTAAAGTTTTCAAAACTACTTCTGTTGCTTCCATGTTATGTTTATTTTAAATGTTATAATTCTGATTTTCAATCAAATAGCTATACCATTAATCAGAGTATTTAAATTAAAACCTGATAATTACATTAAAAAATCCTGATTTATTAATCCAATAGGTGTACTACCAGTCCGCTTCTAAGTTTAGGTTCGAACCATGTAGTTTTCGGCGGCATAATATTTCCGGTATCGGCAATATCAATCAGTTGCTTCATTGAAACAGGATATAATGCAAATGCCACTTTCATTTCTCCGCTATCAACACGTTTTTCAAGCTCCTCCAATCCACGGATGCCTCCAACAAAATCAATTCTGTTACTGGTTCTAAGATCCTTGATATCAAGCATTTCGTCTAAAACTTTTTGTGATAAAATCGTAACATCAAGTACGCCTACAGGATCATTATTGTTGTAAGTACCTTGTTTTGCCGTCAAAGAATACCACTCCCCATCGAGGTACATGCCAAAATTATGTAATCTATCTGGTTTATAGATATCCTTTCCTTTAGGTTCGATCACAAAAACATCTTTCAATTTGTTAATAAATGTTTCTTTATCCAAACCATTTAAATCCTGTACAACCCTGTTATAGTCAATAATAGTAAGCTGATCATCAGGGAAAAGTACTGCAAGAAAATAATTATATTCTTCATCGCCACGATGATTTGGATTTTTTGTTCTTTTTTCATTTCCTACCAGTGCAGCCGCCGCTGTACGATGATGACCATCAGCCACATAAAAATAAGAGATCCTGGCAAACAGCTCTGTAAGTTTATCATTTATGTTTTTATCGGCAATTACCCAAAAATGATGTCCAACACCATCAACAGCAACAAAATCATATACAGGCTTTTGTGTTGACACTATCTTAGCAACTATTTCATCAATTTCTGCTTCAGCAGGATAACTAAAAAACACTGGTTCCATGTTAGCATTTGTAATACGTACATGATTCATACGGTCTTCTTCTTTATCCTTGCGGGTAAGCTCATGCTTTTTTATTATCCCGTTCATATAGTCATCCACCGAAGCGCAGCCTACAATACCATATTGGGTTTTTCCGAACATAGTCTGAGCATAAATATACAAATGCTCTTCCTTATCCGGGATCAGATAACCTTTGTTCTTAAAAAGCTCAAAATTTTCTTTTGCCTTGTCATATACTGGTTGTGAATGAATATCAACCGATTCAGGCAAATCAATTTCAGGTTTAATAATATGTAAAAGGGAATATTCATTGCCTTTGGCTTCCAATCTTGCTTCTTCGGAGTTTAATACGTCATACGGGCGTGATGCCACATCTTTTGTTATTTCTACCGGAGGTCTCAGTCCTTTGAATGCTTTTAATATAGCCATATTAATTAGTTTTAATGATTATGAATATTTTGATTTTTAAAAATTTGGGGGCAAAGATACTAATTCAAGAGGAACGGGAGGCTAATAGTAAGCCTCGAAAAAAGAATCGTTTTGGTATTTATAACGTGACAACGCTTTAAATACAGTTTCGCTTATTAATCAGGCAAATGATATTGCTGTTATTTTCTTCGCAATCAGAAGATAATAACACTTTTCCAAAACCGGAAAACAATAGGTTCAAATATCCGGGAAAATATTAAAAGATTAAAAAGTTTTATTGATTCTGAAAAGAAATGATGGCAGCTACCAGATAAATTGATTTGTTTAAATGAAGAAGCCACTAAAAAGCAGCTTCTTCTCATTATTATTTTTCTTCATCAAATCTTTCGGCTCTCTGCAAAGAGCCAATAAGAGCACCTATCATTTTAGTAAGCTCCATTAGCTGATTGCGGGAATAATCTTCGTCTTCATTACTTAAATAATCAAGTTGCCTGGCTATTGAAGTGTAAACCAAACAACTACGCACCATGCTCTTGGCAATTTTCAAATGGTTAATAAACTGACTCCTATTCAGTGCAGAACCCTCAGCTATATTCAATGCAATTTTTTGTGCTGAGGAATTAAATCTTTTCGATAGCAAACCATATTCTTTTTCATAAAGCGGTAGTGTGTGTTTGATTACCCAAGTTGAGTAATCCAGTGCTTTCCGGTATACCCTTAATTCTTCAAACCTGAAAAATGTAAAAGTTCTTTCGAGTTCTGCATCCATTTTCAAAGGTATTTTGTGATAATAGTAAAAATAAAAAGTAATAAATGTAAATCGAGTACAAATATACAAATACCTTGCTGAGAAAACAATTAATTTACTTTGAAAGTGTCGTCGCCATGTAGTATAAAATTCACAATTTGAGTAGCAGCAGCAAGGCCTGCATTAATATTAGCCTCTGCTGTTTGAGCGCCCATCTTCTTAGGAGTAAAGAAAAATCTGCCTGCAAATTCTTCTTCTATCTTACTCTTACAATCCGGAGCAATATCTGACAGATAACCAAAATCTTTGCGTTCAGCAAACATTTTCAATAATCCATCTTCATCAATAACTTCCTTACGAGCTGTATTAATAAGTGTAGCTCCTTCCGGCATTCTTGAAAGCAGCTCGTAATTAATAGATTTAATCGTTTTGGCATTTGCCGGAATACTCGCAGAAATAAACTGGCATGTAGAATATAATTCTTCAAGATTCCCAATATAGTTAATTCCATCATCTTCAATAACTTTTCTGGGTTTTGAAGGAGAATAGGCATATACTTTCATACCAAAGCCTTTTCCAATTCTTGCAACATTTTTGCCTATGTTTCCATATGAATGTATACCAAGGATTTTACCCTTTAATTCAGTTCCTGCTGAGCCGCTAAATCCCTTGCGAATATAATATACCATCATACCTATGGCTAATTCAGCAACTGCATTTGAATTCTGTCCCGGAGTGTTCATGGCAACAATTTTATTCTCGGTTGCAGCAACAGTGTCAATATTATCATAACCGGCACCAGCACGAACGACTATCTTTAAATCTTTGGCTGCCTCAATAACCTGTCTGTTAACGTTGTCGCTTCTGATAATAAGAGCATTCACGTCCTGAACGGCTTTAATAAGATCATTGTGATAAGTGTATTTCTCAAGCGTTACAAGTTCAAAACCTGCATCTTCTATAATTTTTTTAATTCCTTTCACTGCAACTGAAGCAAAAGGTTTCTCTGTGGCTAACAAAACTTTGATCATAATATTTCTTTTTGTTTTAAATTTAATTAAATTACATTAACCTGAATATCATGCATTTAACTTTTCATATTCTTTAATAACATCAATCAATGCAAGAACGCTTTCCTTTGGTAAAGCATTATAAATTGATGCGCGGAAGCCACCTACTGAGCGGTGTCCTTTCAGGCCTACCATTCCTTTTGATTGAGCAAAACTAATAAAATCGGCTTCTTTATCTTTGTATTGTTCTTTCATAACAAAACATACGTTCATTACCGAACGGGAATTTTTTTCAGCAGTTCCAACAAACATTCTGCTATTATCAATAGTTTCATAAAGCAAATTTGCTTTTTCATGATTAATTTCTCTCATTTTTACAACACCACCCATTTCTTTAACCCATTTTAAAGTTTCTTTCACCGCAAAAATTGGAAGACAGGGAGGAGTATTGAACATAGAGCCACTAGCAATGTGGGTTTTATAGTCAAGCATGCTTGGAATAACTCTTTCAACTTTTCCAAGAATATCTTCTTTAATTATTATAAAAGTAACACCAGCCGGACCAGTATTCTTCTGTGCACCACCATATATCAATGCGTATTTTGAAATATCAATTGGGCGACTCAGAATATCTGACGACATATCGCAAATCATTGGAACCGAACTTACAGGATCCTCATGGATTTCAGTGCCATAGATAGTATTGTTAGACGTAAAATGGAAGTAATCAGCATCTTCAGGGATTTTATAATCTTTTGGTATATAGCTGAAATTTTTATCTGCTGATGAACCAATAATAGCTACTTCACCAAATAATTTAGCTTCTTTTATTGCTTTCTTTGCCCAAACCCCTGTTTCGAGATATGCTGCTTTTTTACTCATCAGATTGTAAGGAACCATGCAAAACTGCATACTTGCTCCTCCTCCAAGGAAAAGAACATGATATCCTTCGGGAATATTCAGAAGTTCTTTGAACAGTGCTACAGCTTCGTCAATAATAGCCTGAAAATCTTTACTTCTGTGAGAAATCTCCAGAATTGACAATCCGCTGTTATTTAGATCGAGTATTGCTTTTGCAGTATTTTCAATAGCAATTCGAGGTAGGATTGAAGGTCCTGCATTAAAATTGTGTTTCTTCATAATTAAATAATTTAGGTTTATAGATCAATTAGAATTATGTGTGTTTTTTTGTTTTAGCAAAAATAAGGATTTTCCCAATACTAAATCAAAACATTAAAATAATAGCTAAAAATTAATAAGGATTCTAAAAAATAATAAGTTTGCAAAAAAAGTCAATTCATGGCAAAATACGGTAAATGGATAGGCGGAGGGCTGGGTTGGGCTTTGGGCGGACCAATCGGTGCTCTGCTTGGTTTCATTTTTGGCTCTATGTTCGACAGCATGCAATCGGGTGAGTTTGAATACAAGCCTACTGAAAAGCACCCACGTACACAAATAGGGGACTTTAGTATTTCGCTTCTGATACTTACAGCAGCTGTAATGAAAGCCGATGGCAAAGTGATGAGATCAGAACTCGATTATGTAAAAAAGTTTTTTGTTCATAACTTTGGTGAGACCGAAACCGCAAATAAAATGTTGCTACTGCGGGAGTTACTCAAACAAGATCTGGATTTAAAGGGTATCTCAACCCAGATAAAACAATTTATGGCTTATCCTGAAAAACTACAGCTGCTTCATTATCTTTTTGGAATATCGCTGGCTGATGAACGCGCTAACAATCAGGAAATCAATGTTATTCAGCAGATCTCAGTATTAATTGGAATTAGCAGCGTTGATTTTCAGTCAATTAAGTCAATGTTTATAAAAGACACTGATTCAGTTTATCGTGTTCTTGAAATATCACCAAATGCAACCGACGAAGAAGTAAAAAAGGCATATAGAAAAATGGCTTTGAAATATCACCCTGATAAGGTAAGTCATTTAGGTGAAGATATTCAGAAAGCTGCTAAAGAGAAATTTCAGGAACTAAATGCCGCTTATTCCGAAATTAAAAAGCAAAGGGGTATTACCTGAAAACATTTCTACAGAAATATCAGATTTAAATTTCAGCGCTTCTCCAGAAGTGCAATATTCTCAATATGATAGGTATGCGGGAACATATCTACCGGTTGAACCCTTAACACTTTGTATTCATTAGCTATAAGAGCTATGTCCCTTGCCTGAGTTGCCGGATTACAACTTACATATACAATTCGTTCAGGGTTTATTTCCAGTAATGCTTTCACAACATTTCCGTGCATACCAGCCCTTGGCGGGTCAGTAATAACAACTTCAGGACTTCCGTGCAATGCCACAAAATCAGAATTCAGAACCTTTGCTATATCTCCCGATATAAATTTCACATTCTTTAAATTATTAAGAATGGCATTTTCGCGGGCATCAGCTACTGCTGATCCAGAATATTCAATCCCAACCACCTCTTTTGCCTGTCGGGCAATAAATGCTGCGATAGTACCTGTGCCCGAATAAAGGTCGTAAACCAGCTCATTTCCGGCAAGGGCTGCCATTTCAACAGTTATCTGATAAAGTCGTAAAGCTTGTGTAGTGTTGGTTTGAAAAAACGACAGAGGTCTTATCCTGAATTTCAAATCATCCATAACCTCGGTGATATATGGATTCCCACTATAAAGAACTACCTTCTGATCGTCAAGACTGTCATTGAGCTTAGTATTAACAATATACATCAGCGAGGTAATCTGTGAAAAACTTTCTGCCAAATAATCAAGCAAAGCATGAATTTTTTCCTGATCATTTTGACTAACAACTAATATCACCATTACTTCACCGTTACTGGAATTCCGTATTACAAGATTTCTTAGAAATCCCGTATGTTTCCGATGATCATAAAATGAATAATTATGCTGCTGTGCATATTCTTTTACAGCCAGTCTGATACTGTTTGATGGCTCAGGCTGGAGATGGCATGTTTTTATGTCCAAAACTTTATCAAAAAGACGGGGAATATGAAATCCAAGCCCATTAAGATCTTTCTGATCCAAATCTGACATATCATTATCAGTAAGCCACCTCCGGTTTGAAAAGGTATATTCAAGTTTATTACGATAATGCGTGATATTAGCTGAACTCACTGGTTCAGACAAAGTAGGGAATTCAAATTTACCTATTCGCTGAAAGTTATCTGCAATATTCTGTTTTTTGAATTCCAGTTGATACTGATAATTTACATGCTGCCACGAACATCCGCCACAAATACCAAAGTGTTCGCAAAAAGAGTTCACACGAAAAGGAGAATATTTATGAAACCTTATTATTTTCCCTTCGCTAAAGGATTTCTTTTTGCTTACTATCTGAATATCAACAATATCTCCGGGTGCTGCAAATGGAACAAAAATAACCATTCCATCATATTTGGCAACAGCTTTACCATCGTTTCCAACACTAATTATTTCTGCTTTTTCAATAAGAGGAAGCTTTTTTTTTGCCATTTTACGGATTTTAATCAGTATGATTTATATTTCTTGCAGCAAAATGTTTTGAATCACCCCATTCATTGTAACCAATTGTTTCACCAATCATTTTAATCCGGGATTCCAGGTAAGACCGGCTGTCTTCAGGATCTTCAGTAATACCGGGTTTATCAGCATACAGCATATAATCTTCACGGTATTTTAGCGATGTAAGATTAGGCATGATGACATTAGCACCATACAGTATTGCTTTTTCCCGCCCCTGTGGATCAAGGGTCTGCATTGCAGTAGTTGCTGCAATATTTATATCTTTCATAATAATCCTGAGCAGGGCAACCATTTTCATACTGAGATTAAAACGTTCAGTGCGGGACAAAAGCTGATCACTATATTTATATAAAGGAGTTTGTTCATGCTCAATATATGGTCCCATCCCTACCATATCAATATCAAAATTTTTAAAAAACATCAGATCTTCAGCAAGGTTCTCAATTGTCTGGAAAGGCAGTCCTATCATTACTCCCGTACCAACCTGATATCCCGATTTTTTCAAACTGTGCAAAGCTTCAAGCCTTCGGTCGTAGCAGTGTAAAGCATTATGCGGATGTAGTTTTTCAAAAAGTTTACGGCTTGATGTTTCAATCCTCAACAAATAACGATGGGCACCACAATCATACCAATAACGGTAGGTTTCCTCAGTTTGCTCACCCATTGACAAGGTAATTCCTAATTTACCCCCCGACAGTTGTTTAATACTTTGCAACAAACCTCCAATCCTTTTTATAAAAGCCTTGTCATTTCTTTCGCCCGATTGAATAACAAGTGAAGCATACTTATTTTCCCAGGCAAATTTAGCAGCTTCAAGTACTTCATCATCAGTTAATTCGTATCTACCAGTTTGTGTATTTCCAGCCCTTACTCCACAGTAAAAACAATTTTTCTTACAACGATTTGAATATTCAATCAATCCACGAAAATAAACCTTACGTCCTACATATTTAGCTTTGATCTCAGCAGCCTTTTTAAAAACAACAGCACTCTCTTCTTCTGAAGAACTCAATAACCTGACAAGGTCTTCTTTGGTCAGGATTTCTTTATTTATTATAGCGTCAATAGAAGTTTCCAACATTTTAAAAGATCATTATTCTGCAAAAATACACTAAATGCTCTAATTATTAACATCAAATCAGACACGTTCACCACATAAACCTGCACGTTTATTAAATAAACACCAACGTTCACATAAACCAGCTACACGTTCAGATTTGTTATCTTTATATTTGTACTGGGATTTTGGTAAAAACTTTGTTTGAGTGATGTCGAACAAGTTTTTTTGTTACAAAGTTCATTCCATCCTTCCCTTCCCCCTTCCTAAAACAACATCACACAAAACCCGCACACACTGCGGGTTTTGCTTTTAAGTATTTATATTTTTAGAAAACATGAGATCACATTAGCGATTTGAAGTATGTAAAAACATTTGCACACAGAAATTTTGTTTATTTTTGCAAATTCTTTTGAAAAGACAATTAATGACCAAGATAAATATAACATTACCTGATAATTCAGTTAAACAATTCCCCAAGGGAATAACTTCTCTTGAAATTGCCGGCACCATCAGTGAAGGGCTGGCACGCAATGTATTAGCTGCAAAAGTAAACAATGAGGTTCAGGATGCAACACTTCCAATAAATACTGATGCCACTCTGCAATTGTTAACCTGGAACGATGAGGAAGGTAAAGCTACAATGTGGCATTCATCAGCACATCTGATGGCTGAAGCTATTGAGCTACTTTATCCGGGTGTAAAATTTGGAATAGGTCCTGATATTGAAAACGGATTTTATTATGATATTGATTTCATGGATTATTCAATATCTTCCGATGATTTTGAAAAAATAGAGCAGAAAATGCTTGAGCTTGCCCGTGAAAAACAAACTTTTAAACGACGTGAAGTCTCTAAAGCAGAGGCATTGGAATATTTCACACGCAAGAATGATGAATATAAGGTAGAACTTATAAACGAACTGGAAGACGGGCATATTAGCTTTTATGAATCAGGTTATTTCACTGATTTATGTCGCGGTCCACATCTTCCGGATACCAACCCGATAAAAGCAGTGAAATTGTTAAATATTGCCGGCGCATACTGGCGTGGCGATATTAGCCGAAAACAATTAACCAGAATTTACGGTATAACATTTCCAAAACAAAAAGAGCTTAACGATTATCTTGAATTACTTGAAGAAGCCAAAAAGCGTGATCACCGTAAATTGGGCAAAGAACTTGAATTATTCACCTTCTCACAAAGGGTTGGTCAGGGGCTACCTTTATGGCTTCCAAAGGGTGCAATTTTACGTGATAAACTTGAGCAGTTCCTGAAGAGGGTTCAACACAAAGCAGGGTATGAGCAAGTTATAAGTCCGCATATTGGGCATGTAGATCTTTATAAAACATCAGGGCATTACGATAAATACGGAGAAGATTCATTTAAACCGATAAAAACTCCAGTTCCTGATGAAGAGTTTTTCCTAAAACCAATGAACTGCCCTCATCATTGCGAAATCTACAGAAGTAAGCCCCGGTCATACAAAGACCTTCCCATACGTCTTGCAGAATTCGGGACAGTATATCGTTACGAACAAAGTGGGGAGCTGCATGGATTAACACGCGTTCGAGGGTTTACTCAGGATGATGCACATATTTTCTGCCGACCTAATCAGGTAAAGGACGAATTCAAGGGTGTAATGGATATTGTGATGAGAATTTTTAAAGCACTTGATTTTGAAAACTTTACCGTTCAAATATCTTTACGTGACCCCGAAAATCCACAAAAATATTTAGGAACTTCTGAAAATTGGGAAAAAGCTGAACAGGCAATCATTGAAGTTGCAGAAGAGCGTGGGCTTAAAAACACTGTTATAAAATATGGTGAAGCTGCTTTTTATGGACCCAAAATGGACTTTATGGTTAAGGATGCACTTGGAAGAAGCTGGCAATTAGGTACTATTCAGGTAGATTATAATCTTCCAGAAAGATTTGATCTGGAATATACCGGAAGCGATGACGAAAAACACCGTCCTGTAATGATACATCGTGCACCTTTTGGCAGTATGGAACGTTTTGTAGCTGTACTGATTGAACATTGTGCCGGAAGGTTCCCGTTATGGCTGGCTCCCGAACAGGTTATTATATTGCCTATCAGTGAAAAATATCAGGAATATGCCGAAAAAGTATTGGAGTTTCTGAATAATTCCGATATTCGCGCCCAAATTGATGACCGGAATGAAAAAACCGGAAAAAAGATCAGAGATGCCGAATTGAGCAAGATCTCATACATGGTTATAGTAGGTGAGAAAGAGGAAAGCTCTCAAACATTATCAGTACGTAAACATGGTTTTGGTGATATGGGAACATTTGGCATACAAGATTTTATAGATTTGCTGACTGATGAAATTGATAATGCAATGAATCAATAAAATTTATGTTTAACTAATACGGAGGACAAAGTTATAGCAACACCATTTAAGCGCCCTCGTGGTAGAGGATACATACCCAGAAAAAAACAGGAAGACCCTCACAGGATAAATCAGGAAATTACAACACCTGTTGTTAGAGTTGTTGGAGACAATGTGGAGCAAGGTATTTTTAATCTTCGGGAAGCTCTTGAAATAGCACGAAGTCAGAATCTTGATCTGGTAGAAATATCACCTACTGCAAACCCACCGGTTTGCAAAGTAATTGATTACCGCAAGTTTCTTTACGACTTGAAAAAGAAACAAAAAGAGATTAAAGCTAAATCGGCAAAAGTTATAGTGAAAGAAATAAGAATGGGACCTAATACCGATGAGCACGACTTTAATTTCAAATTAAAACATGCGGAAAATTTCCTTAAGGAAGGTGCTAAAGTCAAAGTTGAAGTGTTTTTCAGGGGTCGCACAATAGTATATAAAGATAAAGGTGAGTTGATACTGTTACGTTTTGCTCAGGAACTGGAAGAAGTTGGAAAAGTTGAGCAATTACCCAGGCTCGAAGGAAAACGAATGTTTATGATAATTACTCCTAAAAAATAAAACCTTTTGACAATATTAATGTTTAACTAAACCTAATAATCGATTTGTAATGCCAAAAATGAAGACAAAATCCGCTGCTAAAAAAAGGTTTACTTTAACTGGTAGTGGTAAAGTAAAGAGAAAGCATGCTTACAAAAGTCATATTCTAACCAAAAAGTCGACTAAGCGTAAGAGAAATCTTACTTATTCGGCAACTGTTCATCCGGCTGATGAGAAGAATATAAAACTCATGCTTAATAGTAAATAATTTATGTTTAACTTACTTGTAGCCAGTAAAGTTCTCTGTTAAAAAGAGACGCTCAAGTGAAAAATTCTAAAAATGCCAAGATCAATCAATAAAGTTGCCTCAAAGGCACGTAAAAAAAAGATTCTTAAACAAACAAAGGGACAATTTGGTCGTCGTAAAAATGCAATTTCCATTGCAAAAAACTCTCTTGAAAAAGGATTGTTGTACGCTTATCGCGACAGACGTAATAAGAAAAGATCATTCCGCGGTTTATGGATTAGCCGTATCAATGCCGCTGTTCGTGAATATGGAATGAGCTATTCAGAATTCATGGGTTATCTGAAAAAGAATAATATTGATTTAAACCGTAAAGTATTAGCTGATTTAGCTATGAATAATCCCGAAGCATTCAAAAGTATTGTGGAACAAGTTAAACAATAAACTCTCTCCCAATAGATGAAAAGAAGCTGTCTCAGTATAATGCTGGGACAGCTTATTTTAATTACTGAAGCTCAACATTTTAACAAAAGCCTTGTTGTTTTATTAAACAGACTTATGTGAAGATTCAGGCTCTAAAATTATATATACATCCAAATTATGACTTTTATGAAGCAGTTCAGAAAAGAATTCAAGCGATTTTCACTTTCTGAACCAAATACTTATATTAATCCTTTCGATCAATTTAATAAATGGTTTCAGGAAGCAGCCGGTTTTAATATTTCAGAACCAAACGCCATGGCACTTGCAACAGCAGGAGTTAACGGAATGCCCACAATAAGAATTGTTTTGCTCAAAGAAATTGAGAATGATGGTTTCATATTTTTTACTAATTACAATAGCCGTAAAGCAAAACAAATTTCAGAAAATAATCAGGCTGCTCTTTTATTTTTCTGGGAAGCACTTGAGCGCCAAATAAGGATTGAAGGCATGATTGAAAAAGCCAATGAAATAACATCTGATGATTATTTTCATAGTCGAACCCGCGAAAGCCAGGCTGGTAGCATTGTTTCAAAACAAAGTGAAATAATTGAAGGCAGAGAATCGCTTGAGGATGAATTTAAGAACCTTTTAGACTCTGAAATCCAACAATTTAAGCGTCCCGAATATTGGGGAGGTTATAAATTATATCCTAAGTTATTTGAATTCTGGCAGGGACGTGAGCATCGCCTTCACGATCGCATACAATATCGCCTTGATGATGGCAAATGGATAAGAGAAAGATTAGCACCATAAAAATTCCATGATTTTAGCTGATTCAGCATTATCTACATAATTGAATTTAAACCATTTAGGATCTCACTATCGAGCCAAAAGAAATACTATTTATAAACTGTACAACAGGATATTATCTAAGCCTCAGCCTTTGTCCTGCTTTGGGTTCTTCACCCTGAATCATGCTGTTCATCCGGTAAAGACTTTTAAGTTTTACTCCATAGTTTTGTGCAATATCATGCATAGTTTCTCCGGCTTGAGCAAAATGAACATTAGTTTTTGAACGTCTTCGTTTTGTTTCAATAAAAACAGGCTCTCCCCGAGTTAATTCCGAACCCGGTTCTACATCATTAAAGTAACAGAGCCTGGTCATAGGAATGTTGAAATCATTGGCTATTTTAAAATATGTATCGTCCGCACGGGCAAATATGAACAAACGCCGATTCATTAACAATAATGTTCGATGTGAAGGGCCGGGTCCAACTTCTGTAAAAACTACAGGCTCATTCTCTAAAATTTCAGTTGTACTTTCAAATGCCTGTACCACAACAGCCCCGTGCAAAGCTTCCGTATCAATTTCATACAAACGATTTTCTTCAATCATTTTAATCAACAACTGAGGATACTGAGGATTGGTGGCATAGCCGGCTTTTTGAAGCCCAAAAGCCCAGGCTTTGTAGTCTGTGATCTCAAGCTCAAATAATGAAGAATATCTGGGTCGGCTTGTCAGGAATAAAGAATGATCGTAAAATGATTCTTCAACTGATGAGTATTTGCGGAAACATTCCTGTTTTTTATCGTCATCCCAATTAAATGTTTCACCTGTCCATTCATGGCATTTAATACCGAAATGGTTATTTGAATTTCTGGCTAACTCACTATTTCCATTGCCCGATTCTATCATTGCCTGCGCCATTGCAATACTGGCGGGAATTCTAAATTCACGCATCTTCTCCACTACCAGAGGTTTATACATTTTAATATATTCCTCTCTCGAGATATTTTTATAATTATCCTGAGAGTATAGGGTATTGAAAACAAGTATTAATAAAATACTCAAGGAGCCTTTAATTACTTTGAGCATCAGAATTCTTAATAATAAAAAGATATTGATAAATTTTAATATCATTGAAACGGACAAGATAATGCAAATAGTATAATACAAACTGTGGAGCAGAAAATGTTAAATAAATTCACTTTTATTGCTCATTTGAATATTTGTGTACTTTTGTTACTCAAAAATAACCAAGCGGTGCTTCAAACGCTAATTAAATCAAAAACACGAATTAACCTGTTGCTGAAGTTTTTTCTGAATAGCAACAATCGTTCCTGGCTTCGGGATATGGAAACGGAGTTTGGCGAATCAACAAATGCTATTCGTCAGGAATTGATACATCTTGAAAAAGCCGGCATGCTTAAATCCGAAATGCACGGTAATAAAAAAATGTATCGTGCTAATACAAATCACCCGCTTTTTGAAGAGATACACAAACTTTTACTAAAGCATACGGGGATTGACCATGTTATAGAACGCATTGTAATTCAGATAGGTGGGTTGCACAGCGCATATCTTACAGGAGCTTTTGCAAAAGGCAATGATAGTCCGCTAATTGATATATTATTGATTGGTGATGGTATTGAACGCACTTATCTTGCTCAGCTTATTGACAAAGTAGAGGGTCTTATAAATCGCAAAATAAGATATATAATTGCTAAACCTGAAGAAGAAAAAATTTATTTAATGAATAGCCCGGAAGCATTCTTGCTATGGGAAAAAACTGCCGGGTAATTCCGGCTAACATATTGGCTTACACGTACTTCTTGCTCATTTAATGTGAGTGAGAAGGCGAAGCTGTAAGAAACATTCAGACTAGCAAAAGAGTAGTTTTGCAAAATATTAAATAAATAAAGACTTCAGGACTTAACATCATAAGCACAAAAATCTAAAGTCTCTAACTTTTACATTACATTTAAAACAACAAATAAATGTCAGTAAAAAGAACACTTCTCATTACCGGAGGAACAGGCTCATTTGGGAATGCTGTATTACAGCGCTTTATAAATTATGAACGTTTCAGTGAAATAAGAATTTTCTCGCGTGACGAAAAGAAACAGGATGATATGCGTAAGCGCATTAATAACCAGAAAGTTAAATTCTACATTGGTGATGTTAGAAATCAAAGCTCAGTGGATACAGTTGTTAAGGGAGTTGACTTTATTTTTCATGCTGCAGCCTTAAAGCAAGTACCTTCCTGTGAGTTTTTTCCGGTTGAAGCTGTTAAAACCAATATTCTTGGAACTGACAATGTTTTAGCCGCTGCTGAACGGCATGAGGTCAAAAAAGCAGTGGTTCTGAGTACCGACAAAGCTGCCTATCCTATTAATGCAATGGGAATGTCAAAAGCATTAATGGAAAAAGTTATGATAGCCAAATCAAGGAATCTTGATGAAAAAATAACCGTTTTTTGTGGAACCCGCTATGGAAATGTAATGGCATCAAGAGGTTCGGTAATACCTCTTTTTATTGAACAAATCAAGGCAAATAAGCCTATTACCATTACTGATCCGAATATGACCCGTTTCATGATGACCCTTGAAGATGCTGTTGACCTTGTATTATATGCTTTTGAACACGGACATAATGGTGATATATTCGTTCAAAAGGCACCGGCAGTTACTATAGAAACACTGGCAAATGCTCTTCAACAGCTCTATAAAACGAATCTGCCGGTTCGTATTATTGGCACCAGGCATGGCGAAAAATTGTACGAAACACTGGTTAATCGTGAAGATATGGTAAAAGCTGAGGATCTTGGTAATTATTACAGAATTCCTGCCGATAACCGGGATCTTAACTACGAAAGATATTTCAGTGAAGGCATAAAGGATGTTACAAAATATAGTGAATATCATTCTCACAACACACATCAGCTTAATATTGAAGAGATGAAGCAATTATTACTAAAACTTCCGATTATACGCCGTGATATTCTTGGAGACATGAATGCGATTCAGTATCCTGATTAACAATTATTCATAATTTAAGGCAATATTTCAGGATGCCAAATGATCAAAAAAACATCTGTAATCATTCTTATAAAGGACTATGATGGAAAACGATAATATAATTAAAGGCAATTCTTACACTGACCATCGCGGAAGCTTCCGTTTTGTCAACGATTTTAAATTTGAAGACATCAAACGATTTTATTCAATAAAAAATGCTGACACTAGTATTATCCGAGCCTGGCAGGGGCATAAAATTGAAACAAAATGTTTTTATGTTTCCAAAGGGAGTTTCCTTATTAACTGGATCAAAATAGATGATTGGGATAATCCCTCGAAAGATTTAAAGAAAAACAAGCATGTTCTATCAGACCAAAAAAGTGAAATCCTAATTATCCCGCCTGGCCATGTAAACGGACTTAAAGCACTTGAGCCGGATTCAATATTGATAAGTTTTTCAAATATGAGCCTGGAAGAGTCAAAAAATGATGAATATCGCTTTCCGCAAGACTACTGGTTATTAGAGCAATAGCCAATTTTATGTGAACATTTAGTAAAGCCTTATCTTACATAAACAAACAAAATAAATGATAAAAGTAGGAATCACCGGTCAGGCCGGCTTTATTGGTACTCATTTATATAATACTTTAGGATTGTTCCCTGAGGAATTCAAGCGCATCCCTTTTGAGGATAATTTCTTTGACGATGAGAATAGACTGAATGAATTTGTAAAGAGCTGCGATTCAATCGTTCATCTTGCAGCGATGAACAGGCATGAGAATCCCGACATTATCTATGAAACAAATATCAGGCTTGTTAAGCAACTAATTGCAGCCTGTGAAAACACAAAAGCCAGACCTCATATTCTTTTCTCATCTTCAACACAGGAAGAACGCGATAATTTATACGGAAAATCAAAAAGAGAAGGCCGCAAGCTATTAAGTGACTGGGCTTTAGAGAATAATGGATGTTTTACCGGATTCATAATTCCGAACGTATTCGGACCTTTTGGCTTGCCATTTTACAATTCAGTAGTTGCTACTTTCTGCCATCAACTTAGTCATAACGAAGCTCCCAAAATTGATGTTGATGGGAATCTGAAACTGATATACGTAAGTGAACTAATTAATGAAATAATTGAACATATCAGAGCAATGTCAGATAGTGATGATTATTCCGGCATTGCTGATGAAGTATATGTTAATCACACCGCTGAAATAAGTGTATCAAATCTGTTAAAGCAATTAACTGAGTACAAGGAGCTGTATTTTGAAAACGGTATTATGCCGGATTTGACAAATCCATTCAATCGCAATCTTTTTAACACTTTTGTATGTTATATTGATCATGCTTCATTTTTTCCGTTTAATCTGAAGTTTCATACTGATAATCGTGGTGTTTTTGTAGAAACCATCAAATTAAACAGCGGAGGTCAGGTATCTTTTTCAACCACCAAACCGGGCATTACCCGAGGTAATCACTTTCATACCCGAAAAGCCGAAAGGTTTGCAGTAATCAAGGGTAAAGCAAGAATTGAACTTCGGCGTATAGGAACCAATAAAATTCTAAGTTTTGAACTTGATGGCAGCCAACCTTCATTTGTTGATATGCCTATATGGTTTACCCACAATATAACAAATATCGGAGATGAAGATGTTTATACCATATTTTGGATAAGTGAGCATTATGATGCAAAGAATGCAGATACCTTTTTTGAGGTTGTTTAGTTATGAACCCGAAGATTATTCTGATTTATTCCATAAAAATCCCAAGCGCATATCAGAGTCTTACCTCTCCTTTGCGATAATTATGAATACCACTTTTTTAAACCGGTTTAAACCAATAAGCTTATTAACACTGTAACTGAAGTTGATCTCAAAACAAAAAAACAAATCAGCATAATGAAAAAACTGAAACTTATAACCGTTGTGGGCACACGCCCGGAAATAATACGACTTTCGAGGGTGATGGCTAAACTTGATGAGTCTGAAGCAATTCATCATATTACAGTTCACACCGGTCAGAACTATGATTATGAATTAAACCAGGTTTTTTATGATGACCTTGGGATCCGCAAACCCGATTATTTTCTGAATGCTGCAGGTGCTAATGCCTCTGAAACTATCGGACAGGTAATAATAAAAATAGATCCAATACTGGAGAAAGAAAAACCGGATGCCTTTTTGGTTCTTGGCGATACAAACAGTTGTCTTTGTGCAATACCGGCAAAAAAACGTCATATACCCATTTTCCATATGGAAGCCGGGAACCGTTGTTTTGACCAGCGTGTTCCTGAAGAAACCAACCGTAAAATAGTAGATCATATTGCTGATATAAATTTAACATATAGCAGTATAGCCAGAGAATATCTTCTGCAGGAAGGATTACCGCCGGATCGTATCATTAAAACAGGCAGCCCTATGTTTGAGGTTTTAAACCATTATATGCCAAAAATTAAATCTTCAGATATACTCTCACGACTTAATCTTCAAAAAGACAAGTATTTCGTTGTGTCAGCTCATCGCCAGGAGAATATCAATAACGATAGAAACTTTTTTGGCTTAATAAACTCTTTGAACCTTATTGCCGATAAGTATGGATATCCCATCATAGTAAGTACTCATCCACGAACCCGTAAAAGGTTGGATCAATTCACCCATCCGGAGACAGGAAATGGAAACCAATCGTCAATTACCATTCATCCACTTATAGAATGGATGAAACCGCTTGGATTCAGTGATTACAACGCCCTTCAGATCAATGCTTTTGCTGTACTTTCCGATAGCGGGACAATAAGTGAAGAATCCTCTATCATGAATTTTAAAGCATTGAATATACGCGAAGCACACGAAAGACCGGAGGCAATGGAAGAAGCATCGGTGATGATGACAGGGCTAAATCCTGAACGCATCATGCAGGGATTAGTGCAGTTGCAATATCAGCATGCCGGCATGGAGAATCAAAAACGAAATTTCAGATTGGCTGAAGATTACAATATTCCAAATGTCAGCGACAAAGTGGTTCGAATTATTTTAAGTTATACCGATTACATTAAACGAACTGTTTGGAATGAATTTTAGTTTAACTATTGGAGCACTTATCTGTGATTCAAGCAGTTGCGACAAACATGAATTGTGGTTAAATGCAAAACAAAACTACTTGTGATGATAAAAAAAGCAATTAAGTCTATAAAAACAGGCTTTTGGTTAAGGAGAATAAATGTTGTACTGAAGCGCTCTGAACTAATGCCATAATTTGAAAAAACATCACAATGCAGGAAAAAGAGCTTAAAAAAGAAAAAAAAGATATTGCTTTCATAATAGGTAAGATGAATCAGGGTGGACCGTCAAGAGTTTTTTTAAATATTTGCTCGTTACTTGATCGTAACAAATACAGTATCACCCTGATACAAATTCAAAAAGGTGGGCAACTGCAAAATGAAATTCCTGCTGATGTCAGAATAAAATATGCTAAGCCCGAATCATTATTTAATAATGAGAAAGACAAAAACAGGTTAAATATAATATTTTGGAGAGCAATTAAACTGTTAATCAGAATTTTATCAAAAATCATAAAGACTATTACTGGTGAAAAAGATGAGGTGAACTGGGCTTTAACTGAATTATTCATTAAAAAAGATACTGAAAGTTATGATCTGACAATGTCCCTGATTGAAGGCACTTCAAACTATTATTTGGCAAAGTTTGTAAACGCCAGAATAAAAATCGGAAGGATTCCTACAGATTACAGGGTTTTAACTGACAGAGCCGGATTTGACAAGAAGTATTTCAAACTATTAGACTATATAGTAACAAACTCATTGATAAATCATAATTATTTATGCGAAGTATTTCCAGACATTAAGAACAGATTCCTTTATGTTGACACTATTGTTATTCCGGAACAACTGCATAAATTAGCAGACCAGCATGACGGATTTCAGGATGATTATAAAGGTAAAAGGCTCACAACATTAGCAAGACTTGATGACACAAAAGGGGTTGATCTGATAATTGAATCAGTCAATATTCTGAGAAACAAAGGAAAATCAAATTTTAGGTGGTTTATCTTCGGCAGAGGAGATAAAACGAAATACCTGAAAATGATTGACGAATACAAAATAGATAAATTTATATGTTTCATGGATCCGGTTCATAACCCCTATCCTTTTTTAAAACAAAGCGATATTTATGTTCAGCCATCAAGATACGAAGGCAAGTCAAACGCAGTGAAGGAAGCAAAGGCATTGTTTAAGCCTGTAATTATTACCAGCTTTAATACTGCAAATGAGCATGTTACTCATATGAAAGACGGCATAATTTCAAAAGAAATAAGCGCTAATGCACTTGCTGAAAGTATTTTATTACTTTTTGAGAATCCGGAAATAGGAAAAGCAATTGCAGAATATTTACAAATGAATTTCAAAGGAAATTCTTATGAGTTTGATAAAATTCTTGCATTAATTAAATAATAAATGAAAGTAGAGGTTTGCAACTACTATAATGATCATAAAACTGCCTGTTCATTGATGATTGATGATCTGGTTCCGGTTGCAGTAAGTAAAGATGGAGAATTCAAATCGTGCAATGACTGGGGGTATCTGACTGACAAACCAAGTTCTTTATATGCTTATTTTACCGAGTTTTTACTGCGTAAATATCCGGAAATAAAGGGGACTATTTTTTTGCCAATTGATTCTCAATTATATATCCCGGAAAACCAAGGGTATAAAGTAATCAAAAGTGGCTTTGATCAGGAATTCCTCGAATTTCTTAAAAGGATCTATTCAAGATTTGAGTTTGCATTTCATGGAATAAAACATGCCTGGGAAAATGCAGAGAATCATACCATCCACGAGTTTAACAATATAACAAGTACTGAAATACAGGAAATCAAACAAAGACTGAGCGATTTCTCAGGTTCAAAAGGTATAGTTTTTAATGGTGGAAAATTTCCGGGTTACAAGTATAATGATATAGCTTTAAATTTTATTAAAGATGTAAAATATAACTGGTGGGCTCTAAGTAAAGATATGCTGAATAAAAAAAGCAATAAAAATCTGCCTTTGTTTAATTCAGAACTTAATATTGTAGAAATACCAACAAATATTACCGGAGATATTTTTAAGAATTTCTACTGGAGAAATTCAAAAAGAAGGATACTTTCCAATTTACTGAAACTTAACACATTATCACATCCGATAGATCTGTTACGATATTTTTATGAAAATGGAATCCCGATTACTATCCAGGAACATTTTCAAAATCAGACTACTAAAGGCACCCGTCAACCAATCAATATCTACGATGATATTTGGTCGTTGGATCAAATATTTGGCTTATTAAGGGGACTGGATATCTGGTACACAACCTGCGGTGAGATTGCTGATTACTATTTTAACTACATAAATACAAGCATTAAGAAAACGGATAATGATTCATTTGATATAATTTCCAACAAGCCATTCAGGTCAATAAATATTACGATCAGAACAGCATCTGCCCGTTTACATTTTTTAGATGAAAACATTTTCATACAAGGCATTAGAAAGAAAGACGGATGGGTGTTTAACAATCTAAAATCAGGAAGTTACCGCGCATTATAAATGGAATATAAAATCATTACAACTATTGAGGATTTCACTGCGTTAAAAACTGACTGGCAACGCATGGAAAATCAATCACATGATGTTACTATATTTTCAACATTTGATTATTGCTATACGTGGTGGGAAGTATATCAGCATAAGCCTGAACTGAAACTTTGGATTATAATAGTACTTCATAATAATCAAATTGCAGGGATTGCCCCATTCATAATAGAAAGACGTAATTACAGATTAGGTTTGAAAATAGATGTTCTCCGTTTTATTGCCGACGGTGATTATCATGACATCCTGATAAACATAGATTTAAACATTAACCCCGATTCAATTTTCAAGGATATTTTTTCTATCATCGAAGAAAATGGCTCATCCTGGGATTACTTGCATCTATCTCATATTAATTACAAATCACCCTTTTCCAATTTCCTTTTCAAATCGAAATACAATAAGCATTTCACTTATCTCATTGAAAGTCCTTATATAAACCTTAGTTTATATGACTCATTTGATTCATTCAGTAAAATAAATGCGCCGTCAAAGGCTAAACAATATGTTAGCAGATTAAGGAATAAAATCAACTATGAATTAGAGCTGAATAGCACTGATATTGAGTTATTTAGCCAAATTCATAAAAAAGAGAGAGATTTTTTACAAAATAAAGGAAATTTATATCGTCATTCACTATATGAGGATAAGAACAAAGTTGCGTTTATAAATGAATTGGCATCGCTAAATAAAATCACTTCTTTCTCTTTAATCTCAAAAGAGGATAACAAACTTTTAATATACAACTGGGGTTTCATAAAAGACAATATTTACTATTCTGTTAATACTGCTTTTGATCCTTCATATTCTGAATTTTCTTTAGGAAGAGTGATGTATTATGAAATGCTGAAACTGGCTAAGGACAAAAATTTATTCAGTGTTATGGATACCGGTACAGGTCGTTATCCATGGAAATTTGAATGGACATCTGATTTTAACATACTATATCAGATCCAGATAAAAAAGCCACGTTCATTCATTCATAAGTCTATACTAAATATAAAGGCTATTTTCTTCAACAAATGAAAACACTATTCATAAGATTTTACAATAAATATTTTAGATCTGTTTTTGATTGTAGTCGTTTGTATAAATTAGATCTTCAAAAAGCTAAAGTGAATAGTTATGAATCTAAATCGGAAAGGTTTGAGTTTATGATTGCTGATGTTGGCACAATGGGCTTACACGAAACGCTTTATGAAAATAATACAGAAAAAATTAATATTATAAGAAATCGCTATACTGAAGGTAATTATCAATGTTTCGCCTATTTCGACAAGCTAAACGGAAGGTTTGCTTATACGCGTTGGGTTTGTAAGAACCAGTTTTACAGCGAGGCAATGAAACAACAAATCTTGCTAAAACCGGATGAATTACTGACCCTTGATAGTTATACTTCTCCACAATACAGAAAACAAGGATTGCACAAGACTATGAATTATCAAATGCTTGATTGGTTAAAACAGAATACGGACTACCGCTACATATATATGATAATAATGTGTTTTATGCCTCATCTGGAAAAGATAGTACGTAAAATTGGTTACAAGCCTGTGAAAACTGTTTTCTCAAAGAAAATAAACCAACCTAACAATCAGCATTGCTAAAGTTATTTAAAGATATTTCGGTATATACTATCGGAAGTATTTTAACTACCAGTGTATCTTTTTTATTGCTTCCAGTTTATACAAGGGTTTTACAACCCGCTGATTATGGCCAGCTTGAGTTGGTTTATCTGGTAGCAGCGATACTTAGCATATTATACGGTTTAAAAGTTGAACTTGGCTATACAAGAATTTATTTTTTAAAAGATGACAAAGAATTCAGGAAGACCTTATTTTTTACCGGGCAAGGATTCAATTTTTCATGTTCAATAATTTTCATAGCTCTAATATTCAGCAATATTGATAGAGTATCAGGCTTAATTTTAAATTTTGAAAATGGTAGCTTTTTCATGAAGCTTATCTGCATTTCAACAATGATTGAAGTGCTTACATATATTCCTTACAATAATTTAAGGTTACGTTTCAAGTCTGTTCAATATGTCGGTGTTAGTTTATTAAATCTTCTGGCAACGGTAAGCAGCACTATTATATTTGTGGTGTTCCTCAGATATGGAGTTGCCGGCGTTCTTTACGGGAAAATCATAGGAAGCTCTGTCATGTTATTACGCCTATACTTCCTAACATGGAATGAATTTCATTTGCGCTTTTCATTGAAGCAACTTTGGCCTATGCTTGCATTCTCCGTGTTTCTAATACCTTCAAATCTATCGTCGCTTATATTAAATATGAGTAATCGTTATTTCTTAAGTGAATATCAGAACCTGTCAGACGTAGGACTATTCTCACTGGGGGCAAAAATAGCTGCAGTAATACCATTATTGGTTACTGAGCCAGTTAAAAAAGCTTTCTCACCTTATATTTTTAATTTGTCAAATGAGCCGGATAAATGTAAATCAGTCCTTTCTGATTTCATCCGGTATTTTTTTTTAGGTCTTTCGTTTTTCGTTCTTGCAATTTCAGTTTTTGCTAACGACCTGATCTATATTATGGCAGATAAAAGTTACCACGGTAGTGGTAATATAGTTTTTGTACTGGGTATTTCAAACTTATTACTTGGATTGGCATCAATTATAGTTTTAGCTATCCACATTACCCGTAAAACCTGGATAATCACCTTAACCTGGGTAATATCTTCCATAGCAAATATTTTTTTAAATATCTGGCTGATACCATTATATGGAAGAATTGGTGCTGCTTATGCAACAATGTTTTCTGTAGGGTTCATTCTTATATTGTACATAGTAGCAGCTATTAGAATATTTCCGTTCAAACTACCTTATTTTAGTTTTATCAAAGTTTTCATATTACTTATCTTATTTAATCAGATTGCTTTAAGTATTAATTATAGTCTAATTCTAAGTATTACTATAAAACTGGTTTTATTGTTTGTTTATCTGGTTATTCTCTATTTTCTGCCAGGCATTATATCAGCGCAAGATAAAGTCAGATTTACTGAAGCCTTGAGAAAATATTTTGCTAAATAATTATCAAAATATATAAATGATAAATTATATTGTTTTCGGTTTTGGGTTAATATTTTTAGTATTACCCTACCTTTCAAATGATAAGAGTATTGGATTTGTTGATTACTATTTACTTTTCTGCCTATACTTTGACATCACGGACGTGTTAATTGACAGTGAAAAGACAAGCTTCATTTTTTCACAATACATTATAATACTTGGGTTTGGAGTAGTATATATACTAAATAATTATAGTTCCATCAAAAAAGCTGAGGGTTGGTTGTTTAATTATTTCCTACTATTTCTTTTTATATCTTTCACTTTACCAATATTTCATGGTACAGAACTAAAAGCTTCTATTGTTGAAACTACCAGAATATTTGCATCATTTTCAATTTTGCCAATTGCATTTTATCATTATGCAACACGCGGAAATATTAGGAATTTATTTGTAAATGCATTAAGGTTCACCTATATCTTTGTATTATCAATTATAATTTTCACAATCTATAAAATTGATTCAAACTATGAACTTGCCTCTGGTGAAATATGGATGAGCTCCAAAGCAATGGGTGGACTTTTATACTTTGGGAATATTGGAGTCAGAGGTGGATTTACTTACATTGGATACCTAGTTCCTCTCTTTCCTCTTTTCTTTTTACTTAAATTACAATTAAGACATTTTCTTTTCATTGTATTAGGATTTGTTATAATTATTATGGTTCTTTCATTTAAGCGATTTGCTTTTGTTATAGTACTATTGGGTTTAATCGCTTATTTATTCAGTACGTTATCAAGCTTCTCAACAAAAATAAAAATTGCTCTCAGCTCTGCAATAGTATTATTTATTCTGGTACTTATTACCAATCTGGGAGACCTGGCCATTGAACGTTATATTGCTCGCGGAGGTGCAAAGGGGGTTGGACTTGAGTCAGTTGAAAATGACATACGACTTTTTGAAATAAGTTATGCATTTAATGAAATTAAAAACTCCCCTCAGGATTTATTAATAGGCAATAAATCAGAAAGCACATTAAGTGTTAGTAGTATGAGACATTCTATTGATAAATGGAGGGTTCACAACCAATATGCTCACTATCTTTTAACTCTTGGATTTTTAGGACTTTCTGTATATCTGTTATACCTTATTAATATTTATCGTGTGAGCAAGCGCCGATTTTCAATAATTAACAAATCGCAGTTTGGAAGCAACATAAACAGATATTACTGGCTATTATTCAGTTCATATATCTTTATATTTATGATCGCCGGTTTCATTGGAGGACTGGATAAAATAACAATTCGAGGAATAGTATTTATTTTTATTGGTGGAATATCAGGTCATTTTTATAAAACATATATGTCGCTCATATATTCAAATGCTAAAAAAGACAATTAAAATCATTATCTCAGAAAATCCTTTTGCTCATTCATCTGCCACCTCTAACCGTTGGAGAACACTTATTGAGGGATTAAGTGAATCAGGCGTTGCAATAGAAATTTATATTATTTCTGGATTTAACTCATTGAAGGAAAAGGAAATCTTTAATATTTCAGGAACATTTAAAAATATAAAATATCTATACTTAATTAATAAAGTGGTAAGTGGATATTTTTATACTAGATATTACAATTATTTAGGATATCATTTTTATTATAAGAATCTCAAATCCAAAATATTAGCAATCAATGGTCTGAATCAATCCATTATTTGGACTGATAGCACCGAAACTAGTTTTAAAATTGCAACTGAAATAAGAAAACATATACCTGAGGCAAAACTTTTCCTGGAAATGAGTGAGTTTCTGGACATTCATAAATACAATAAGGGGAATTTTCTTCAAAGATGGAAAGCCGATTCCAAACAAAAATATTTTGAGAAGAAAGCTTTTCACAAATATGACGGGCTTGCTTTAATGACAAAAACATTAATAAAACATTACAATACTTTTTCCGAACCTTCACCAAAACTGCTTCATCTACCTATGACTGTTGATCTTGATAGGTTTAAAAACGCCGAGGCTCCTTTACAGGATTTTCAAAAGCCTTACATAGCTTTTATAGGTGTGATGAACGACAATAAAGACGGAGTAAATATATTGATTCAGGCATTTTCAATTATTGCCAAAGATTTCCCGGACTACAACCTGTATCTTATAGGAGGCTGGAATTATGACACACCCAGTCATCTGAAGCTGATAAAAAACTTAAAACTGGAAGACAGGATCTTCTGGAAAGGTGTCTATAATAGAGATCAAATTCCCACCATAATAAAGAACGCATCATTATTAGCTCTTCCTCGTCCTGATTCTAAACAGGCTCAGGGTGGTTTTCCCACCAAACTTGGTGAATATCTGGCAACAGGAAATCCCGTTTGTGTTACAACTGTTGGCGAGATACCTGATTACCTGACAGATGGGAAATCAGCTTATTTTGCTGAACCCGGCAATGTTGATTCCTTTGCCAAAGCGATGAGACGTGCATTGAATAATCCGGAAGAAGCAAAAGAAATCGGTGGTAATGGGCTTAAAGTTGCTGAAACTTATTTCAATCAAGAAATTCAGGCAAAAACCCTATACAATTTTTTATTGAGTTTGTAAAGTCCTAATCTCCTGGCTATATACTCCTTTCCATACAATAGGAAGAACTTAACTATTAAAAACAAAGCATTCAGTTTGATCAACAACATCAAACAAATACTCACTTCTCATTATAACAACTTTCGTGGATGGCGTACAAATCGGAAGCTTATCGTAATCGAAAGCGATGACTGGGGAAGCATACGAATGCCATCACGAGAAGTATTTGAAAAATATTCAAATTTAGGTTATGATTTGAGTTCCGATCCATATAATCGTTTTGACACCTTAGCAAACTCAACTGACTTAAATGCTTTATATGAAGTATTAAAGAAATATAAAGACCGGTCAGGGAATCATCCGATAATAACTTTTAATACAGTGGTGGCAAATCCGGATTTTAGTCGGATAAAGGCAACCGATTATACTGAATATTATTATGAACCTTTTACTGAAACCTTAAAACGTTATTATCCTGATGAAAATGTGTTTGCTCTCTGGCAACAAGGAATGAACGAAAGTTTGATATATCCGCAGTTTCACGGCCGTGAACATGTAAATGTGCCTGTATGGTTAGAATTGCTCCGTAACGGAAACAAACCATTGTTAGATGCTTTTGAACTTGGCTTTTGGGGGATTCCTCAAACACTCTATTCGCCTACAAGATCAATTCAGGCATCTTTCAACTCAGCCAAACCTGAGCATCTGGCAGAATATAAAACCACGATAAAAGAGGGATTAAGATTGTTTGAACAACTGTTTGGTTATAAATCCCAAACATTTATTGCCAATAATTTCATCTGGTCATTAGAACTGAATGAAATCCTTTCTGAAATGAAAGTTAAAGGACTTCAGGGTATGCATTACCATATTTTTCCAAAAAATAACAGGGAAATCGGCTTAAACAGGGCTTTTACCGGGAAACGAAATGCATATAAGCAAATTTATACGATCAGGAACTGTCATTTCGAACCCTCTCAGACCAATAGTAAATATGATGACATAAACAATTGTTTGAGGGGTATTCTAAGAGCTTTTTTCTGGAAAAAACCAGCAATAATTTCATCTCACAGAATAAATTTCATAGGCTCCCTAAACGAAAACAACAGAAAACACAATTTAGTGGGATTGAATACTTTACTGAAAGAGATTTTAAGAAAGTGGCCTGATGTTGAATTTGTGAATAGTGCCGATTTATTGGGAATTATTAATGAGAATGATTATTAGGTTTTTGTAGTAACAACATTTAACTCAATAAATTCTTAGCTCATTTTTCCCAACAATAAAAAGACTTGATAAAACAGGTAAGTAATGGTATAAAAGAAAAAAGACTGGTTCTACAAAATAATTTTGTGGAAAACATATCGAAATGACAGAGAGTAGAGTAAAAAAAATTTGTTTTATAAGTCATGGGCTTGAAGGAGGAGGTATGGAGCGTGCTTTGATTTCACTGGCCAACTATTTTGCTGAAAAAAACCATCAGATAGCTATAATTAATATTTACCGTACAGGTGTGTTTTTTGATCTAAATCCCTCAATAAAATTGATATGGCCACAATTTAAGAGAAACAATAAGCTCTTTTATGTTATTAGACTGATTCCCTATTTAAGAAGAGAGATAGTTAATTTCAAACCGGATTCGATTCTGAGCTTTGGTGAGACTTTCAACGCTTATTCCGTTTTAGCAACCCGGTTTTTAAAGACCAGGGTGATTCTGACAAACAGAATGTGGCCAACATTAAGGCTAAGAATTTCTCAAACCGTTGCTAATTGGATACTTTATAGATTTGCTGATGGAGTTATTGCACAAACGCAGGCAGCAAAGGAAATAATTAAGAAAAAAAGCCCTAATAAGTATATCACTGTAATACCAAATGCTGTTCAACCTATTAATGCTAAAACAAGGACATCAAAAAATCGAATAGTGAGTGTTGGGCGGCTATCGGAAGCAAAAGGACATATCATTCTGATCAAATCATTTGTACTTCTAAAAAATAATGACTGGACCCTTCACCTTGTTGGTGATGGACCTCAAAAACAAAACCTGCATGAAGAAACTATAAAATCAGGTATTTCAGATAAGGTGGTTTTCCATGGTCATTTAAAAGATTTCAGCAATATTTTATCCGAATCCGATATTTTCGTTCTCCCTTCCTTTAATGAAGGTTTCCCCAATGCTTTACTCGAAGCAATGTCAGTACCACTTGCCTGCGTGAGCAGCAATTGTGTTGCAGGTCCCTCTGATATAATAGAACATGGCAGAAATGGTTTGTTGTTCGAACCGGGTAATATAAACGAACTTGCTGGCATTCTGGAGCAACTGATAAATGACAGTAACCTCAGAAAAGAAATGGCTGCAGAAGCTTTCAAAGTGAGGGACACCTTTAGTTTTAACAAGATTGCAGAAAAATATCTTTATTTCATCCTTGGAGACCAGATAAACAATGAAGCTTCTTCAAATTAACTCTGTAATAAATACTAGCTCAACCGGCAGAATAGCTGAAGAAATAGGTCAAAAAGCACTGGCTTTGGGATGGGAGAGCTTCATAGCCTATGGCCGTGAACACAATAGACCGAGTGACTCTAAAAAAATCAGGATTGGAAATGATCTGGATATAAAACTTCATGGTGTGCGTACCCGCATTTTTGATAACCACTCACTTGGTCAGTCATCACGACTTGCCACCAAAAAACTGATTAGCGAAATTGAAAAGATTAGTCCAGATATTATTCATCTGCATAATTTACATGGCTATTATCTCAATATTGAAGTTTTGTTTAACTTTTTAAAAACAAGCTCTACACCGGCAGTCTGGACATTGCACGATTGCTGGGCTTTCACAGGGCATTGCACATATTTTGAATTAGCCAGTTGTAACAAATGGCAAACACATTGTCACCACTGCCCGATTAGCAACAAATATCCGGCAAGTTATCTGATAGATCGTTCAAAAAAGAATTTTTCTGAAAAAAAAGAGATTTTTACTTCTTTAAAAAACCTAACTTTAATCCCTGTTTCTCATTGGCTTAAAAATTTAATTCAAAAGTCCTTTCTGAAATCAATTCCCACCAGTGTTATTTACAATGGAATTGACACTAAAATATTCAAACCTTATTTTGAACAGGTTTTACGAAAAAAATATAATTTAAACGATAAGTTCATTCTTTTGGGTGTTGCCAGCGAATGGTCGGTTCGCAAAGGATTAGAGGATTATATAAAATTAAGCAAAGAACTCGACAACGACCACCAAATCGTATTGATTGGATTAAGTCAGAAACAAATAAGGGAGTTGCCTGAAAATATTATTGGCATAGAGAAAACAGAAAATGTCGTTGAATTGGCTCAATATTATAGTGACGCAGATTTGATACTAAATATTTCATATGTGGAATCATTTGGTTTAACCACTGTTGAGGGTTTTGCCTGTGGTACTCCGGGTATTGTATACAACGCCACTGCAAGTCCGGAATTAATTGATAAATCCACAGGAATGATCGTTGAAAAAGGCAATATAGCAGAATTGGTTTCAGCAATCAAACAAATGAAAGATACTGGCAAATCGCATTTCAGTGAAGCCTGTATTAATCGCGTTAAAAAATATTTTGACAAGGAAAAACAATATCAGGATTATTTTGATTTATACAATCGTCTGATTAATAACCGTAATTAAAGTCCCAAACAAACCACCCCACTGAAAATGAGAGTTTTATTTCTCATGTTTGTATTTCCTGACATGAATAAATCATTCAACATGTACACTACGCTTGTTGAAGAATTTGTGAACCACAGGCATGATGTAGTGGTGCTTGCCCCGGGGAATACAAAAACCTTTGTTAGTGTTGAGAAAAACATAGAAGTATTAAGAGTGCAAACTCTGCCTATTAAGAATGTTCCAAACTATTTAAAAGGGATTTCAAACCTGATATTGCCTTATCAGTACGCTACAGCGTTAAATAAATTTTATAAAGAAAAAAGCTTTGATCTTATCATAATCCCCACGCCACCAATTACTTTAGTAGACCTTGCTGCTAAATTAAAAAAGAAATTCAATGCAAGTTTATATCTGGTTTTAAGAGACATGTTCCCTCAAAACGCTGTTGATCTGGGGTTTATGAAAAAAGGTGGCATTTTGTATAATTATTTTAGACGTAAAGAAAAGAAACTTTACAAAGAAGCTGATTTCATAGGTTGCATGTCGGAAGGTAATATTGATTATGTGCTTCAGCACAACAATTTTGTTAATTCAGGCAAGCTCCATGAATTAAAAAATTTTCAGAAACCTTATAAAAGCACCAACAATTCCAGGCAATTCCTGAAGGAAAAATACAAGATAAACAATAAATTTGTTGTTGTTTTCGGCGGAAATATGGGTAAACCCCAGCAATTGGAAAATGTTTTAACTTTAGCTCAAGCTGCAATGGCATATCCTGATATTGTTTTTCTTCTGCTGGGTGAAGGAGTACAGATGAACCGGATTTCAGGTTTAGTAGAAAAACAAAACATCTCCAATATATATCTGAACATCACCATTCCAAAACAGGAATATCAGGATTTAATAAGTATTTGTGACATAGGGCTGATAAGTCTTCATCAGGATTTCACAATTCCAAATATTCCAAGCAAAGCACTTGATTATCTCAATGTAGGGCTACCAATACTGGCGAGCCTTGACAAAGCAACAGATTTTGGAAGCATCCTGGACAGGTATAATCTTGGATTATGGGTATATGCAACTCAACCAAAGGAATTGATTGAGAAGCTGTTAGACTTATATCACAACAGAGAATTAAGAGAAACAATGGGAAAAAATGGCAAAGCATATTTTAATAAATATTTGTTGCCCGACATTGCATATAACACTATAATACAACAAGTAAGCAAAAAATGAACTGGAGATATACTCTTGTTTCCCACCTAAAAAATATTCCGGGCTGGAAAACCGGAAGAAAGCTTATTGTATTCTCGGTTGATGATTACGGAAATGTTCGTATTGCATCCCGCAAAGCATCAGATGAACTTATAAAAGCAGGAATAAAACCAGCTTCTCATTTCGACCGTTTCGACTCACTGGAAACCCATGAAGACCTGGAAGCATTATTTGAAGTATTAAGTTCAGTGAAAGATAAGCATGGTAATCCGGCTGTTTTCACGCCATACGCAATACCATGCAACATCAGCTTTGAAGCAATGGCTGATATGGGAAACAGCATATATATCAATGAATTACTTCCCGTAACTTTTGAGAAATTATCTGCAGAAGATCCTGGTGCTTATGAAGGAACATGGGCATTATGGAAGGAAGGGATTGAAAAAGGATTGATGCGCCCGCAGTTTCACGGACGGGAGCATTTCAACTTGTATGTTTTTAATGATTTGCTTAGTAAGCAAAATAAAAATCTGCTGACTGCTCTGCAGCATCACTCCTATGTTTCACTACCGGAACATAAAAACTACCGTCAGGGATGGACTTCAGCTTTTGATTTTGAAACTATTGACGAAATAGAGCCAATGGCTGATATAATCCGGGATGGAATAAGTAAGTTTGAACAGGTATATGGTTATATGCCTAACAGTTTTACACCACCCGCACGAAATTTTCCTGTAAGTATAGAACAGAAACTGAGCTCATTTGGTCTGGATTATTTTGATATGCCGGTATATCAGAACCGAATGCTGGAGAATGGAAAATACCGGAGAGAGATATATAAATTAGGTGACAGGAAACCACTGCCTGTCATTATCAGGAATATCCCTTTTGAACCAACTACCAAAAATTTAACATCAGATTGGGTTAATTTTACTTTAAAACAAATCAGAACTGCATTTTTTTGGGGCAAACCGGCACACATCAGTTCACACCGGGTTAATTTCAGCGGGCATATTGATCTCAACAACCGAAAAGAAGGTTTGGATATGCTGAAAATTTTATTGCAAAAAATAGTCAGAACCTGGCCGGATGTAGAATTTATATCTGTTGAACAACTGGGCAGGATTGTATACGAATAATTAACCGCAGGAATGAATTTTCGAGATTTTTTATTTATCGGGAAAGATGCTTTGAATGGTTTTAAAATTCACAGGCATATAAAAGAGATTGAAAAATCGCTTAAAACCGGTGAGAACGCTCATAAAGTCAAACAAATACTCGAATATTCAAATGAAAACGTTCCGTTCTATAAAAAACTGAACATTAAAGAATTTCGAGATCTTCCTGTTGTGGATAAAGTGATAATTAAATCGAACATAAATGATTTTATATCATACAAATACAAAAGGAAAAAGCTGAAAAAAATAACAACAAGTGGTTCTACGGGGACTCCATTTACCGTTTATCAGAATAAAAATAAAAAATTACGAAACCTTGCTGATACTCTGGTATTTGAAAGAAATGCCGGCTACCGGTTAGGGGACCGAATGCTGTATGTTAAAATATGGACAAAAGAAAAAATGTCTCATCCCCTGATTTATTGGGCTCAGAATATGATCCCGATTGATGCTATTAAGCTTGACGATAATCAGATTTCCAACATTCTTAACGACATAAAAAGGAACAAAAACAAAACACATTGCGTAATTGGTTATGTTTCAGCATTAGAGCAGGTTATAAGGTTTTGTGATAAAAATAATATCACTGATCTCGAAGCAAAATTTTCTACAGTAATCACAATGTCTGAATCTTTAGATACAGGAACAAAAGACAAACTTGGAGAACTTTTTAAATGTCCGGTAGTTGCCAGATATAGTAATTTGGAAAATGGAATTTTAGCCCAGCAACTTTCTGATGGCGGCAATTCTTTTGTTTTTAATTCTGCAAGCTATTTTATTGAAATACTTGACCTTAACAATGATACCTCATTAAAGGAAGGGGAAAAAGGCAGGATAGTAATTACTGACTTATATAACTACGCAATGCCAATGCTAAGATATGATACCGGTGATATCGGGAGTATTGAACATAGCAGTAATGGTGTTTTATTACTAAAAACCATAGAAGGCAGAAAACTTGATGTGCTTTTTGACAGTAAGGGCAATATTGTGTCGTCATATATTATGTATAAGAATATGTGGAAGTATCCTGAGATCATGCAGTATCAATTAATTCAGACCGGGCAAAAGGATTACTTATTTAAAATTAATTGCAAGCGTCCTTTTGAAAAAGAAGAACAGCTCACGTCAGAATTCAAGGAGTATCTGGGTTCAGACAGTAATTTCAAGATTGAATATGTTGATGAAATAGTGCTCCTGGATTCGGGAAAGAGAAGGAAAACAGTAAACTTATATAAAAACACCATTTAGAAGCTTTTCAACGGATTTTTAAACGGTTCATAAGGAATAATTGACCAGAATAATTTAGCACAGTTCAATCCAATTCCGATTAACAAAAAATCAAAGAGTTTTTTAAATATTTTCTTTAATAATGTACAAAAGCTGTATAAAGCGTTTTCTCGATATAATTGTAGCATTGTCGGGCCTGTTGGCATTATCGCCGCTATTTATATTGATTACCATTATACTGTATTTCAACAATAAAGGCAATCCGTTTTTTATTCAGGAAAGACCTGGCAAAAATGAAAATCTGTTCAGGATCATCAAATTTAAAACCATGAATGATAAAACAGATGAAAACGGCAAATTACTTCCTGATGCTGAACGTCTGACAAGCTTTGGAAAGTTTGTTCGCAAGGCATCGCTGGATGAAATACCACAATTAATCAATGTGCTAAAAGGCGACATGAGTATAGTGGGACCAAGGCCTCTGAGAACATATTATTTACCTCTTTACAATGAAACACAAAAGCGTCGTCACGAAATACGACCCGGTATTACCGGCTGGGCTCAAGTAAACGGACGTAATGCTATTTCGTGGGCAAAAAAATTTGAATATGATGTGTGGTACGTTGATAATGTATCCTTTATGCTGGATACTAAAATAATAGTAATGACTGTTCAAAAGGTTTTTAAACGTGAAGGTATATCGAAAGAGGGTCACGCAACTACTGAAGCTTTTAATGGCAATAATTAACTTTATATTATGGACTTATATATAATAGGTGCAGGGAATGTAGGCGGTTTTCTGGCTTACCATGCAAACCAGTTTGGCAAATATATTCTTAAAGGATTTATTGATGACGATGAAAGTAAACATGGAAAGTATATTTACGACTTACCTGTCATAGGCAAGGTGGATATTCTGTTAAACATTGACAAACCATTTGCTGTTGCTGTTGCAATAGGAAATCCGATCAATAAAAAAAATATAGTAGAGCTGCTTAAGCAAAACAAGCAGGTGGTTTTTCCTAGTTTCATTCATCCTTCTGTATGGATCGGACAAAAAGTGATAATTAAAAAAGGCTGTATAATTTATCCGGGTGTAACTATAAATTATGAAACCGAGATTGATGATTTCGTAACTATCAACATGAATGCATCAGTAGGACATAACTGTAGATTAAACGATTTTTCAACACTTTCGCCGGGAGTCAATTGTGGAGGTTTTACAGTTATCGGAGAAGAAAGCTTTCTTGGAATAGGTTCTTCTACGATCCAGTCAATAAAAATTGGTAATAAGTCAATTGTCGGGGCTGGTGCGATAGTGATACGGAATATTCCGGATAATGTGGTTGTAGCCGGAGTTCCAGCAAAAATCATCAAATCAGGCTTAAATGATTAAAAAAAGGAGCAGGCGTTGGTTCATTGCGGGTTTGTTACTCGCAATTTTCATTTTAATACTCTTTTTATTTCGCCATGCGGGAAACTATCTGGTCAAAACCGACCATTTGCAAAGTTCTGACGCCATAGTCATTTTAATGGGAAGCACTGTGGATAGGGTACTTGAAGCTAATGATGTATATAAAGCCGGTATGGCTGAAAAAATTTTAATTATAAACAACATACAGCTTGGAAGAGAAGAACTTGAAGCTCAAGGCATTTTTGTTCCCACTCAGGCACAACTGGCTATAAAAGCATTATCAAAAATGCATATTCCTGACAGCCTGATGTTTATTCTTCCGGGAAGCGCAGTCAGAACACGCGACGAAGCTGATACGCTTGCTAAAGCTATTGCACGGAACGAATTTGACATAAAATCTGTGATACTTGTATCTTCTCCGGCACATATGCGCCGAAGTTCAATGATTTTTAAAAATTCTTTCAAAAAACACAATCTGGATGTTAAAGTAATAAGCGCACCAAGCAAATATTCTGATTTTCACCCCGAACAATGGTGGAAATACAGAGAAAATGCTAAATATGTATTCCTTGAGTACATAAAGATCATATTCTATCTGCTTTTTGAACAATGGTGAAATACACTATCAGGCATGATCATAAAACGAATCTTTGATATAATCTTTTCTTTTGCAGGTTTAATTCTGCTTTTGCCGGTTTTTATATTGGTTGCCCTAATAATAAAAACAACTACGCCGGGACCGGTATTTTTTCGTCAGATCCGTATTGGTTATAATGCACAGCCATTTACCATATATAAATTTCGTTCAATGCGTGTGAACACTTCAAATGTTTCAATAACACTTAGCAATGATGAACGCATTACGCCATTTGGCAGATTTTTAAGGCAAACAAAACTGGATGAACTGCCTCAGTTATTTAATATTATAAAGGGAGATATGAGTGTTGTTGGTCCCCGTCCTGATGTTCCGGGATACTCTGATAAACTAAGTGGCGAAGATCAGTTAATATGGACGGTAAAACCAGGGCTTACAGGGCTCGACTCCCTCACCTACCCCGATGAACAAATCATCCTCGATAAACAGGAAGATCCTCAGCAATATTACGATGAAGTATTGTGGCCTGCAAAAGTTGCGATAAATGTTGAATATGTTAAAAATCATACAATGATGCTTGATTTTAAGATAATCTTCCGAACCATTTTCAGAAAATGGGAAAATCCATGATCATCCGTAAATACTTTTAAAAGCCTTACCTGTTTCTGAACAGCAATAAAGTAGTTTAACTTAAAATTTTTAAAATGCTGAAAAAATTCTGGCTGCAATTTAAGACGTTCTATTCAGGCAGATATGGATTTGCAATTGACATTCTGTTGTTTTCAGTAATAACCATTTTTTTTCACAATATATGGTGGAGCTTTGAATCTTTCATCAAATCATTTTCAGCAGTAAACCAAACTGCCGACTGGCTTGCAAAACAGGTGTTCTTGTCCAGTCTGTGGATCAATCGGAATTTACTGGGACTGCAAATCTCCATTGAGGAGGTTAATATCATGTGGTTCAGTAATGGAGGCTTTGTTCAGGTGGTAGAAAGCTGCTCAGGACTTAAACAATTTTATCAGATCCTTGTATTGTTCATTTTATTCCCGGGACCATGGAAGCATAAACTATGGTTTATTCCTGTGAGTATTATAATTATGCATGGCGTCAATATTTTGCGCATAGTTATCCTATCGGTTTTAGTAGTTTGGAAACCTCAATATTGGGATTTGGTTCATGTATGGGTTTTGCGTCCCTTCTTTTATGTTGTAATATTTATGCTTTGGGTTTGGTGGGTTGAAAAATTCAAAAACCGAAAAACAAGTAAAGCCGCAGCTACAACATCTTAGCCTAATTTAATTATAGGAAGTTCTTCGGATTTTTCAAGATAATATCCGGCTGCTTCTCCAACAGGAATAAATCTCTGACTTGCCATAAGATTTGACAACTTAGGAATTGTAGTACTATTGCCAAGCCTTCCCATAATATTCCGATAAAATGGCAGCTTTGAAGTCATGGGTACGGCAGTATCAAAATCGCGGGGATGGAAATACGCCATATTATACTCATGCTTTTTGTAAAGATGATCTATTAATCTGAAAGGTAGCACACGGAAATACCCGCTTCCAGTGTATACCCATTTCAGTCCCATGCTAGACACCTGGTTCAGAGGAAGTTCCAGGATTTTTTTTGCCTTGTACTCAAAATGAAATGGTGTCTGAGGTATTTTCTCCGAACCTATTTTTCGTAATGATTTTGATGAGCTACTTATTGTAATACCATGCTTTAACAATATTGGGATACACCAGCCATTATTCTGGTTAAATGAGAATCGCGGCGCACGGTATTGCACAATTTCTTTTCCGGTAATTTTTTGCAATAATTCCAGACCCTTTGCCAGATCTTTTTCAAACTCAAGTGGACCCTGCCTCTCTGGTAAATGGTGATAATAAGAATGATAACCAATTTCATGACCCTCATCGGCAATACGTTTGATTACTTCCGGATATTGCTCAACTATCCATCCCAAAACATAAAATGTACCGATCGTATTGTTCGTGGCAAGGAACCTCAGGATAATATCAAGATTATTCTCAATCCGGCTTTCCATCTGAGACCATTGTGAAATATCAATCTGAGAAGATTCATAACTCAAAAACCAACTCTCAATATCAAAACTTAAAATATTAACCCTCGTCATCCAAATATTCTATCTTAATAAACCCATTTAGCTATATAATTCCCAAATTTATTTCCTAAAGGATAAGGTAAATATTTCCATATTTTTCGTATCCAATCATATTTTCTAAGACTAACCCTTGGCTGGGGATGAACCATCCAGCGTAAAGCAACATCATAAGTTTTCCATTGTTGTTTAAACTTATGTACTCCGCTTTCGCGGGTACTTTGTCCAAAACTGTATGTATGGCAACCAAGTTCAATGGCATGAGTAATCATTTCACTATGCAGCAGATATGATGGATATAAACGCTGCCAGGGCTTAAGTGTTGCGAACCACCCATTTTCATAAAAACCCTGATAGGCATTGTTAAAAGCACCGCCTATAACCTCTCCCTTATACTTCACAAGAAATATTCCTGCCCAGGCATTATCGTATTCTGCAAGCATTATTTCAAAGAAACGCCGTGGCAATGCTCCTGAGCCAATGCTCCTGATATGACGGGAATATACTTTATAAAAATCATCCAGCAAGTCCACTCCTCCTCTTTCCACTGTTAATCCGTTACGCCCGGCTTTATTGATTTTATGACGAAGATTTGTTGAAAAGATCTGTAATTGTTCTGTCGGATTTGATCTTAATTTCAGCCAGGAAACCACCTTTATTGCCTTCTCATCCTGATTCAATAACGGATAGCGGTACTCAAAACCATTAAATCTTTTTTCAAGATGTAGTTTGTGTAAACAGGAAACAATTTTCCGGTTCGGATCTTCATCTCCATTACGCACAAACAAAGCACCATAGCTGAAATGTGGCAGGGAAACTAGGTTATTTCCTGTGCAAACCAGCGCCAGTTGCAAATCGTTATCTGTTTTTATTAATATTGATTTCCAGCCAAAAGCTTTTGAAATAATTTCAGGTATACGCGGATGATGTGTTATAAGTGCAGGAACGCCGGGTATTCCCGTGAAGGGCTTGAAATTATCAGATAAACCACTGTTCTCCAATGAGTTAAAGTTAAGATTACAATTACATTTCAGACCGGAATGTTTAAGACTTATCAGAATGCCTGCAAAGCCACCGGCGCCGGCACAAATAACCATCCAGTAATGAACTTTGGCAGAAACAATAAAAGAGTTTATCAGAAACTCCATCAAATACGCATGAGTAAGCAATATTATCAAAGTCCACAATAAAAGTTTACGCTTTTGCAGCAGACAATTACCGGTAATTAGGACAATAAAAAATGCAACAAAAAAATAAACCACAATGACTAAAAAACCGGAAAGCCATAAACGATCCTCAAAAAACCCAGCCGAGCTCATGAAAAAGCGAATAAAGCCAGCAATAACCAGCATAGCTGTGATCCAGACAAAATCCTTGATTATAGTTCGCTGAGTATTCAAGAAATCCAATTTTTATGCAAAATTAATGAAAAGACATTATAAATTGTCAAATGGTTCTTTCGACACACTGCAGCAAATATCAGATATATTTCGGATTTTAAATAAATATGTTTTCTGTTATCTGAGTATTGTTTGATAAATGAATTATCAGGTTTTAAACCCATGTTTACAAACCGTATCCTTAATAAAGTATTTCGCCATATTAATAGTCTAATATTGTTTGCCTTAAAGCTTTTCATAACTTTGCACGCTTAAAAGAGAACAATATGTCAATAACTGAAACCAATCAATCTCTACCGAAATTTTCGGATTTAATAAATGCTCAGTCCTTGCTTAGCAAAGTTGTAAAGCACACACCGCTGGAACGAAGCAAATCATTTTCGGTAATGTCTGGTGCTGATGTTCACCTTAAACTTGAGAATTTTCAAACTACCGGTTCATTTAAAGTTAGGGGTGCATATTATAAAATCGCAAATCTCACTCCGGAAGAATCTTCAAAAGGTGTTCTGTGTGCTTCGGCAGGTAATCATGCTCAGGGTGTTGCGTATGCCGCCACCAGTCTTGGTGTAAAAAGTACAGTTTTCATGCCTGTATTTGCTCCGCCTCTAAAAGTTATTGCTACCCGCTCATACGGAGCAGAAGTAATACTTACCGGCGAAACTTTCGACGATGCCTTTAAAGCGGCTTTAGAATTCCAGAAGCAAACAGGTGCAACTTTTGTTCATCCGTTTAATGACCCTCATATTATTGCCGGACAAGGAACTGTTGGTCTTGAGATTTTTGAACAATTACGTGAAGTTGATAAAGTTTTGGTTCCTATTGGAGGCGGTGGTCTGATTTCAGGTATTGCCATTGCACTTAAGCAGCTTAATCCGGCAATTCGTATCATTGGCGTTGAAGCCGATGGCGCGCAATCAATGAAAACATCAATTGAAAACGGGAAACATTCTACTTTAAATTCTGTGAACACCATAGCTGACGGAATAGCTGTCAAATCTCCCGGCAATCTCACTTTTGAAGCTGCCAGGAAACTTGTTGATGAATTTGTAGTAGTTAATGATACCGAAATGGCTCATACTGCTTATCTGCTCATGCAGCGCTCAAAAATCCTGGCTGAACCATCAGGTGTTGCTGCTATGGCTGCAGTTCTTTATCAAAAGACTGATATAAAAGGACGAAAAGTGGTTCCAATAGTCAGCGGTGGTAATATAAACATGAGCATTCTAGAACAGATACTTGAGAAAGGAGTTATGGAAGAAGGGCTGAGGGCAAGATTACAAGTGCTTATTCCTGATCAGGCCGGTATGTTGAAATCCATTCTTTCAATTCTTGAAAAAATGAAAGCCAATATACATGATATTGAACATGAACGTTCAGCCGCAAGTGTTCCGGTCGGGCATGTTCAGGTTACCTTAACCTTTAACTTACAGGATACAACTCAGTTGCCTGCAATAACAAATGAACTTGAAATGAAAGGAATGAAGTATCAGGTACTTAATTAGGTTAATACTCAAAGATATTTTAACTGACGGTGTCCCGTTTGACAGCTATATATCCAAGGATCAGTTTATTTCGCACAAATTGTAATAGGATCAGCAACCATTGTTACCATATCGGTATGTAAAAACATGTCTTGTTAATTCAGAATCATATTAGCCTTGAACGATAGAACTTTAAATCATTGCCTTTTATACCATATTACAATAAACAAGACCGTTTTTATGTTATAAATAATTATAATGTTAGATAGTTATTAGCCATTTAAATCAGTCAATCACCTTTCAATGAATTTGTTGAGGTTTCTTTTTAGTAAAGTATTTTTAAGACATCTAGGTATAGCCATTGGTATTGCGCTGATATTATTATTGTTAGCATATAAAGGGCTAGCAATTTATACCCGTCATGGTAATAACTATATTGTTCCTGAGTACATGGGAATAACCCTAAATGACATTAAACTATATAATTTAGCCCGTGATTTTGAATTCGTTGTGCTTGATTCGGTTTACGACAACAATCTGGAACCCGGCACTATTGTAATGCAGGATCCTTTGCCAAACTCGCTTGTGAAAAAAAATCGAAAGATATATTTTACTATTGTTGCCTCCTTACCTGAATGTGTCAGCATGCCCGATCTTGTGGACCTTACATACAGGCAGGCTTTATCAACTCTTGAAACATACGGACTTGGCATAGGAAAAATTGATTATAAACCTGATATTGCTAAAAATGCTGTACTTAAGCAAAATTTTGAAGGAGAAGAGATATTACCTGGCACTCAAATAATCAAAGGTTCAACAATTGATCTGGTTCTGGGGCAAGGTCTGGGAAGCACAAAAATCCCAATTCCTTTGCTGCTTGGATTGACACAGGAAGAAGCCCATCAACTTATCAGGGACCACCTGCTTAATATAGGAGCCAATATCATTGAAGATGAAGATGAAACTGACCCTGACCAAAGAGTTTACAGGCAACATCCAGCATATAGTCCTGAAACATATATAAACCCCGGACAACAAATTGACCTTTGGTATTGCTCAGCAAAAACATTTAATTTTGATTCGTTGCTTAACATAAATAAACCAGACACACTGTTTTTTGAAGATAATTTTGATTTTGAACAGAATTTCTAATTATGATCCGATATATCACCATTCTCATAATAATATTAACAAGCATTGTTATACAGGCTCAGGAGATTTTGACAGGTCTTGAGTCGAATCCGCAAATCCTGAAAGCTATTAAAGAAGGTCGAAAACCAGATTTAAAAAACTCTCAGGTTCTCACACTACCATTTTTTGATGACTTTTCAGGTTCTGATATTTTCCCTGATAGCAAAAACTGGGCTAACAATGATGTATTCATTAACAACGACTACCCTGTTTTCCCAGTAACAGCCGGTGTTGCTACTTTTGATGCTCTTGATGAAAATGGAAAACTACATTCTGATGCAGGCAAAAACAGTTTTATTGCTGATTATCTGATCTCTCATACCATACGCCTCGATTCAGTTCTCTCTCCTGAACCAAAAGCACTCACTCCAAAGGATTCAATTTATTTAAGTTTTTACTATCAACCAGAAGGACTGGGGTTTGCACCTTCAGAAGGTGATTCATTAGTACTTGAGTTTTTTTACAACCATCCTGTTGATTCATTAAAAACCTGGGTTAAAGTATGGTCTGCAGCAGGCATGACACTTAATGAGTTTTTGGCTTTACACAAGACGTATTTTAAAAGAGTGATGATACCCATTACTGACGAAAAATTCCTTAATGAGGGGTTCAGGTTCAGGTTTTACAATATTGCCAGTATCCGTTATCCTAATGCTCCAAGCCATCAGAGCAACCGCGACCAGTGGAATATTGATTATGTTTATTTGAATTATAATCGTACTATTAATGATATCTATTATAATGATCTTGCTTTTGTAAATAAACATGGAAGCTTTTTAAAAAACTTTAATTCAATGCCATACAAACAATACAAACAGAATTTCGTTAATGAAATGGCTGAATATCTTAATGTTATGGTGAGCAACTTAAATAACACTGAAGCATCTGGTTCTTATAAATATATAGTCAGCCGTCCGAATGGTACCGAGCTGAAAAGATACGAGAGTGGCACATATTTAATTGCTCCTTTTTCACAATCGGGGTATGTAACTGAAGCAGCAATAGCAAAACCACCTGTTGAATTTGCTTTTCCAATTGATCTGCAGGAAAACTCTGCTTCCTTTCTTATAACCCATATTTTAACAGGGGATACATTTATACCTGGAACAAATGACACGTTGAAATACGCTCAGTCATTTTCTGATTATTATGCCTACGACGATGGCACAGCCGAAGCCGGTTACGGACTAACAAATGCCGGTGGCAAAATGGCATATCGCTTCCGGTTGAATACCCCTGACACTTTAACAGCAGTTGATATATTTTTCAACCGGGCACTTAACAACGAAAATCAAAAATTTTTCCATATCCAGTTGTGGAATGATTATAACGGTAAACCCAAAAATCTGATTCATGAAGAAAAGGATTTCAGGGTTGAATATGGAAATGACGGGCTGAACGATTTTCACCGTTATTTCCTTGATGAACCTCAGGTAATTTCAACTTCCAGATTCGGAGAATTAAGATATTATATTGGACTTGAACAAACTACCAGCTCTTTGCTGAATGTAGGTTTCGACCGCAATAACAATAAAAAGCAAAATACTTTCTATTATTTCTATTCTGATACAGCCAATATGTGGAGAAACACAATGTATGACGGTGCTTTAATGATAAGACCAGTATTTGGCAATGCAAAAAGCATACAGCCGAAAGATGAAAAAAGCGTACGCCTGAATGTTTTTCCAAATCCGGTTAATGGTAATGTGATCCGCCTGCAGACTGATGAGGATATGATGAACGACAGCCGTTTTCAGATTTTCAATGTGTCAGGAATTATTATTCAGGAGGGAAAAACCATCGATAATATCAATATATCACAATTGCCGTCAGGAGTTTATGTATTACGGCTAACCGGCAAAAACAAAACTGAATATACCCGGTTTATAGTGCACCGGTAAAATCAAGTTTTCAATGATTGATTTTCCAGAACCTTTACAAGAAGAAACTGATCTTTATGAGCATCACCGGGTGGTTGTAGACAAAGGTCAGAGTTTACTTCGTATTGATAAATTCCTGATCGGGCGGCTTGAGAATGTTACGCGCAATCGTGTACAAATCGCTCTTCGTGCCGGCAATATTCTTGTAAACGGTAAAAATGCAAAACCTAACTATAAGGTTAAGCCCAATGATATTATCACTATTGTTCTGGCACAGCCACCACGTGAATTTGAGCTCATACCCGAAAATATACCTTTTAATCAGGTTTACGAAGATGATGATATAATTATCATTAATAAAAATGCTGGTATGGTAGTTCATCCGGGGTATGGAAATTTCACGGGAACTCTTGTTAATGCACTTCTTTACTATTTTCAGGAAAAAGACTCAAAGGATTACCCTTATCTTGTCCATCGTATTGACAAGGATACTTCCGGACTCTTAATTGTAGCCAAGAATGAATTTGCTCAAACCAGTCTGGCAAATGCGTTTTTTAAACACGATGTTGACCGCCGCTATATTGCTCTGGTGTGGGGTGATATTGCTGATGATGAGGGAACCATTGAAGGTAATATAGGGCGCAGTGCAAAAGACAGGCGCGTAATGTACGTATATAAGAATGGCGAACATGGGAAACCTGCCATAACACATTATAAGGTAATTAAACGCTTTGGTTATGTTACTTTGATAGAATGTAAGCTTGAAACAGGCAGAACCCACCAGATCAGGGCGCATTTACGTTTTATAGGGCATCCGCTTTTTAACGACGAAAAATATGGCGGGAATCAGATACTGAAAGGAACTACCTTTTCAAAATACAAACAATTTATTCAAAACTGCTTCTCGACTATCAACCGACAGGCATTACATGCCAAATCTATTGGGTTCAGCCATCCTGTCACAAATAAATATATGTTTTTTGATTCTCCTTTGCCTGATGATATGGCTGCAGTACTTGAAAAGTGGGAACGCTATACTCACAATGATAGAAAGATCAATCAAGTTTGAGTACGGCAAGAAATGCAGTTTGCGGGACTTCAACATTTCCAACCTGGCGCATACGTTTTTTACCTTTTTTCTGTTTTTCAAGAAGTTTACGTTTACGACTTATATCACCACCATAACATTTGGCAGTAACGTCTTTGCGCAATGGTCTTATAGTTTCGCGGGCAATAATTTTAGCCCCTATTGCAGCCTGTATAGCGATTTCAAATTGCTGACGCGGGATCAGCTCTTTTAGTTTTTCACATATACGACGACCAAAACTATAAGCATTATCACGATGAATTAAAGTTGACAATGCATCCACCATTTCACCATTCAGCAAAATATCAAGTCTTACCAGATCGGCTTTTCTATAGCCGGTTATCTGATAATCAAATGAAGCATAACCTTTTGAGATACTTTTCAGCTTGTCATAAAAGTCAAAAACAATTTCAGCCAGAGGTAATTCAAATGTAACCTCTACCCTGTTGCTGGTAAGATAAATCTGATTTTTAAGAATACCACGCTTGTCAATACAAAGTTTCATAATTCCACCAACAAATTCTGTTTTAGATATAATCTGAGCAGTGATTATTGGTTCTTCAATATAATCTATATAGTTGACAGGGGGTAATCCACTCGGATTATGTACCTCAATGATCTCGTCTTTAGTAGTATAAACATTATAAGATACGTTTGGAACCGTTGTGATCACATCCATATCGAATTCTCTGTCAAGACGTTCCTGGATAATCTCCATATGAAGCAGCCCAAGGAATCCGCAACGAAATCCAAAACCAAGTGCCATTGATGATTCAGGTTCGAAGGATAAGGACGCATCATTCAGCTGCAGTTTCTCAATTGAAACACGTAATTCCTCATAATCATCGGCATCAACCGGATAAATACCTGCAAAAACCATTGGTTTCACATGTTTAAAACCTTCAATTGGTGAGTTGCAGGGGTTCTCAACATGAGTAATCGTATCACCCACCTTTACTTCTGACGAGCTTTTAATACCGGAGATAATATATCCAACGTCTCCGGCTCGTAATTCTTTTCTTGGATGCCTTTCCAGACGCAGGATCCCGATTTCATCAGCATGGTAATCATGATCAGTTGAAAAAAACTTTACATGATCCTGATGTCGTAAAGTGCCATTCATTATTCGAAAAGTGGCAATAATTCCGCGGTAGGAATTGAACATTGAATCGAAGATCAATGCCTGTAACGGTGCATTGGGATCGCCTTTGGGAGGCGGAATACGATGTATTATAGCTTCAAGGATATCATCTATTCCCAGGCCTGTACGACCGCTTGCCCGGATAATATCTTCTCTATCGCAGCCTAATAAATCAATGATCTGATCTTCAACTTCATCGGGCATGGCACTTTCCATATCCATTTTGTTCATCACCGGAATTATTTCCAGATTATGCTCTATAGCCTGATAAAGCACTGAAATAGTCTGTGCCTGAATTCCCTGTGTGGCATCGATCATAAGCAGCGCGCCTTCGCAGGCTGCTATAGAACGGGATACCTCGTACGAGAAATCAACATGTCCGGGAGTATCAATAAGGTTAAGAAGAAATTTTTTGTCTTCTCTTTTATATTCCATCTGGATTACATGGCTTTTGATAGTAATGCCGCGTTCACGTTCAAGGTCCATATTATCCAGGGTCTGCTCCTGTAATTCCTTTTCTGATACCGTTCCTGTAATCTGAAGCAGGCGATCGGCAAGAGTACTCTTTCCGTGATCAATATGGGCTATAATACAAAAATTTCTAATATATTTCATTCATCAAAACTCAGGTTTTCAGATTCTTAAGATAATCTAAAATTATTATTTTGTTTAACAATCCGGTAATATAATTTTTTTCAAACAATCATAGCAGCTTAAGAAATGCGATGCAAAATTAAATAAATTATTCGCTGTTTTATCAAACTGTTGGCTGATAGGTAGTAGTCTCAATGGGATAATGTCCAAGATAAACATTGCCAAAACGACCGTCAATGGCTATTTTATCTCCCGGCTTCAACGTAACACCATTAATAATACATTCTTTCCGCGAATCATACACCAGCAGATCGCTACAATTTACTATACAGGTTTTTCCAAGTCTAACAGCCGTAACTGCTGCGTGAGATGTTGCTCCACCCTTTGCTGTAAGTAAACCCTGACATTCAAAAATCATCGCTATATCGTCAGGAACAGTATCTGGACGGGCAAGAATGATGGGATGGCCAGGGAATTTCTGTTGTAAAAAATTCAGATCATCCATATCAATAGCAAGAAGTCCATTCATTGCACCTCCACCTATACCTATTCCCCGACCAAGAAGTTTCATCTGCTCCGGCGAACTTCTGAACATATTAACCTTTGCAGGCTGTTGCATATCCTGGTCACGGGTTTGAAGGATGTATAAATCATCAGGATCTTCTGACTCAAAGGTAAATTCAATCTCCTGAGGGGCATAACCCAGTTCTTCAGTTAATTGGGTAGCAATCTGATAAATACGCTTATAAATTTCAGGATGACTGGTTTGAAGTGAGCCTCCCTCAAGATCAAGCTGTTTGCGCTGAGTTTCACCAACGGGCAAAGGTTTGACCAGTCCGCCCACTATATCCTCACCCTGGCTGCATAAAGTAAAATCACCGTAAAGATGTACTCCGGGTCGGTTGATCAGTGGATTTTGAGTAAATACAACTCCAGTACCTGAAGTATAATTAAGATTACCAAGTATCATTTTCTGAACAATGACCGCTGTTCCCCATTCATCGGCAATCTGCATATGCTTACGATAAACTTTTGCACGTTCTGAATCCCAGGAATCAAAAACATAATTTATTGTGGTATTAAGTTGCTTGAACAAATCCTGCTCAAAATACACATTATGATCTGCTATAGCCTGCCTGTATGATTTTGCAATCTGCTTCATGTGATCCGGCAGGAAATACATTTTCAGATCTATTCCATAGCGGTTCTTGTAATCCTGAATTATTCCATCAAACACATCGCGATGAATGCCATGCGCCATACCCCAGCTTTGAAGAAAACGCCTGTAGCAATCCCATGATGTCCATGCATAATTTGGCTGTTTGCTCAAACCTTCAACCAACTGGTCATTCATACCAACATTAAGAAAAGTATCCATAGCGCCAGGCATGGAAATAGCTGTTCCTGAACGAACTGACAACAGTAAAGGGTTAGATGGTTTTCCAAACTGCCTCCTAGTTACCTGTTCAAGCTTTCTAAGATTACGTCTGATAAGATTATCAAATTCCTTTTTTATTTCATGATGGTTTGAAATGGCATAGCGCCTGCGAAACACCTCAGTAGTAAGCACAAAACCGGGTGGAACAGCAATATGAGCCAAACTGAGCTTTTTAAGGAAAAATGCTTTGGAGCCAAGAAAGATCTGATTATCAACCTGAAGTGTTGCTTCATACAAAGGGCTTATTACAAGGTCGGAATTATACGACATTACATCACTTATAAGTTCTGCAGGATATTTATCAACCATATTGCGCAAAGAATTTAAAATGCGCGATACAAGATTGTCAAGTGGTTGTATTAAGAATGCTGCACTGATTATATCACGGAAAAACTCTTCGGACTTGCGTGTGACAAGCTGATCTTTTTCCTTTTCAGTACCTCTGATATCGCGCTCATAAAGCTGTGGAATAACAACTTTTAGCGGATACTCATAAGAAAGCAGAAAATAATTGTCAATGGTTATTTTAACGTTTTCAGCAATAAACTGAAATATATTAATATGCTGATGCAGTGAAAAGCTTCGCGATGCCAATGAATAGCGAAGCATATCCAGGTTTGAATTAAAGCCCTGATTTGAAACACCATCGAGTTCAAGACCATAACGAAAAAACTCCAGAACCTGATAAACCCTGTCCAGGGTTTTTGCCGATATATAATCTAAATTAATATTATCAACTATTTTTTCCATTAAACGGGTAGCAATTTTCTCCAGCCTGAAAGTAAGTCCCAGCGCCTCGAATTTCGATTCCCTATAAGTCCCGTACATCGAAGGTATGCCAATGGCGATATGTCGTTTATGATAAATATTTTCCCAACTCTGGCTATGTTCAGGATTGAAAATGATCTTTTTCAATCGTTCCATGAAACTATATATCAGCTTTAATGCCTCATCGAAGTATTCTTTTTGCATAGCTTCTTCAAAGCGGTCAATCTCAATAGCTTCAATAAAAGCATAGCGCCTAAGGATTGAAACTATATTCAAAGTCTCAAACGAATATTTTTCTTTAAGCAAAGCATAAAGTGCATGAATACAGGTGAGCCGGTGTATATCTTTTTCATGCTCGCCGGGTAGTTTCTTAAGTAAACGCTCAAAATGATCATTATCCAGCTCAAGCAACTGGTCAAAACTAAGCTCCGAATCCTCAATCAACTGGTTAACAAGCGAATGCACCACTGTAAAATATTCGCTTTCAAGGTCAATTGATTTGAACACGTCATCCGGCAATATGGGTTCAAGTGCATCAACATTACCGTTATACCAGAATTTAAAAATTCGGTAAGTCAAATCAATAAGTGTGTTATTACTCTCAGTATGAACCTGTTTACGAAGGAAATGAACCAAACGGTCATGTCTTCCATTCACCTCGTCCATATTGGTAGTTACATTCCGTATTTCTCCTTCAGCACCTATTTCATGAAAATAAACCGGAAAAATACGTGTAAGCTGTTTTACCTTTTTATAATATGGCGCAATATTTGAATTTAAAATCTTTGTGATCTCACGCTGAAAAAGATCGGTATCGCTGATGAATATTCCACCAAGCCTTAGATTAACGATAAGCGCCGACAGCAGCTTTTCCATGCCTGAATGCGAATACTCGATTAATTCAAGCCATACCCTGATATTTTTAATATGGTTTGGATTAACATTAACCTGCCAGTCCTTATTCACATATACTATTCCCGGGGTTTCGAACCCAAAATCAATCAGTGTTCTTTCAAAATAATTGACATATTGCTGTTCCTCGGTGTCATCACGGTCAACTATCTTTTTTCCAAGGGTAAGAATACAATCAAGGACAGCCGACATATGCTCCTTGCGCAATTCTTCGCAGAGTTCAAAAATATTATCAATAAACCCTCCAAGATTTTCGGTTTTAAGCTCATCAACGGCATTTCGCAACACTTTATTAACACTCCATACCAGCCGGTATTTCTTACTTTGCATGCCCGGAAGATGAAGCAGATAAAAGATATAAAAGAACTTATCAACAAAACTCGGCAACTCATCAGTAATTGAACTGAAGCGTTCAGCAATATCATCAAAAACAGGAATATTGGTACTAAGCATTTCCCAGTTTGTAAGGTTCTCAGCCTCCATTTTTATTTTTTTGAACCAGGGGCTGCCTACCTTATTAAATATTCCGTATTGATCGTCGCTTAAAAATTCTTTTTTCTCTTCAAACCAATTTTCAATATCAGTAGTTTCTTCCCAAAAATCAATATTACGGAGTAAAATATTTTTAAACAATGAGACAATTTTATCGCTGAATTCCGACATTTTCGATATCCCATCAAGCCGTCTGACAAAAAACTTTGAGCTATTTATAAAAGCTCTGATATTTTCATCCAGATTATCTGCCAATACATTTAAGCATAGATCAATCACAGGGAAAAGAGCTTCATTATTGTCTTTTTTTATTTGCTCAATAAGCTCAAGCAATGTTTTTACTATTTGCTCCCCAAGTTCATCTTTTATATCTTCTTCAAGCAGTTTACCGTAAAGCATGACTGGTTCGCGAAAAGCATTAACAGCATTTGGGGTTGAAGCATAAAACCAGAAATCCGACAGTAATATCTTTCTTGCTTCTTCCACTACAAAAAGCCGGTTACTGAAAGGATGTAAGTACTCAATAATACATTCCTGCGCTCTCTTGTTAATTCCGTAATACTCTTTTGACAGGTCAATGAACGCCTGCAAATGTTCAGGAATAACAATGTTTTTATATCGTGTTTCAGCTAAGTTGGCCTCCAGTGCTTTAGAATAAAATTTCTCGGTCATGATCTAACTCAGATTTTTTACAAAATTAAGAATTATCCGGTCATAAGGTTGCGTTCAAATAATCTGTTTGTTTAATATTAAATGAACAAAACAAAGATTCTAACGTTTGGAAATTGGGGTAAATTACAACAGTTTTAAATTAACAAAATATGTCATTACAACAATCTTATAGTCTGCTTACCACTGATAAGGAAACTTTGAAGAAATGGTACAGTCTTATGGCTTTAGGCCGCAAAATTGATGACCGCGCGCCAAATTATCTTCGCCAGGCTCTTGGATGGTCGTATCACGCTCCCTATGCAGGTCACGACGGGATTCAACTGGCAATAGGTCAGGTGTTTGACCGCAAAACTGATCATCTTTTTCCTTATTACCGCGATATGCTCACAGTAATATCAGCTGGGCTAAATACCGAAGAAATATTACTCAACGGGCTATCAAAAAAGGATGATCTTGCAAGCGGAGGCCGCCACATGAGTAATCATTTTGCAAAACCTGAATGGAATATTCATAATGTTTCGTCAGTAACAGGCAATCATACTTTGCATGCTGTTGGAGTTGCAAGAGCTATGAAAAGATATAATCATAAAGGTGTGGCTATCAGTTCTCAGGGCGAATCATCAGTATCCGAAGGCTTTGTTTATGAAGCCATTAATGGCGCAAGCAGAGAAAAATTACCTGTGATCTTTGTTTTTCAAGATAACAAATATGGAATTTCTGTTCCAAAAAGAGATCAGACAGCCAATTATATGGTAGCCGAGAATTTCTCAGGATTGATGAACCTTCGCATAATTTATTGTGATGGAAAAAGTGTATTCGACTCGATGAATGCTATGGTTGAAGCCAAGCGCCATGCACTTGAAAAGCAGGAACCAGTGATCGTACACGCAAGTACAGTTCGCATACACAGCCACTCCAACTCTGATCGCCATGAGTTGTATCGTGACGAAACTGAAAGACATTGTGTAAAAATATCTGATCCTTTTGATCGTTTGCGCACTGTTTTAATCCGTTCAGGAAGATTTTCAGAAGCCGAACTGCTTGAAATTGAAGAAGAAGCCCAGAAAGAAGTGATGGCGGCTCATAAAAAAGTTATCAGAGCTGCTAATCCTTCACCGGAATCAATCTTCAATTTTGTTAGCCCGGAACCTTATAAATCAAAAAAATATCCTGATGGAATCCATGACGAGAAAAGTGGTGAGAAAATGAAACTCATCACTGCCCTTAACGAAACTCTCAAAGCTGAATTCCGCCATAATCCTGATACTTTTATCTGGGGGCAGGATATTGCTTATCGTGACAAAGGAGGAATATTCAATGTTACAAAAGGTATGCAGCAGGAATTTGGTATCGAAAGAGTTTTCAACGCACCTATAGCCGAAGATTTTATAATGGGAACCGCCAATGGTATGAGCCGTTTCAATCCTAAAATACGTATTGTCATTGAAGGAGCAGAATTTGCTGACTATTTCTGGCCTGCAATGGAACAGGCAGTTGAAATGAGCCACGATTACTGGCGCAGCAACGGCGCTTTCTCTCCTAATGTTACAATAAGGCTTGCTTCGGGCGGATATATTGGCGGAGGATTGTATCACTCCCAAACTATTGAAGGTGCACTTGCAACATTACCTGGGTTCAGGATCGTATATCCGTCTTTTGCCGATGATGCTGCAGGGTTGTTAAGAACCTCAATGCGTTCAGAAGGACCTACCATATTTATGGAACCCAAGGCATTATACAACGATCCGGTAGCCGAAACCATAGTACCTGACGATTACGAAGTTCCCTTTGGGAAAGCCAGGATAAGAAGAAAAGGAAGCGATATGAGCATTATTACTTATGGTAATACTACACATATGAGCCTTCAGGTAGCAGAAAGAATACAGAAAGAGAAAGGCAAAAGCATTGAGGTAGTAGATATCCGTTCATTAATCCCTCTTGATAAAGAAAGTATTATTGAATCAGTGAAGAAAACCGGCAAAGTGCTTGTTGTGCATGAAGATAAAGTATTTGCCGGATTTGGAGCTGAGCTTGCTGCCACCATTGCTGCGGAAGCTTTTGAATATCTTGATGCACCCATAAAACGAGTAGGATCTACATTTACTCCGGTTGGGTTTAACACAATACTTGAAAAAGCTATACTACCTAATGCCGATAAAATCTATGATGCAGTAGTTGAATTGCTTGAGTTCTAATCCAAATCCCGGAATTTATCTGATTATGGTTTTAAAATCGACATATCGTCGGTAACAACAGCATCAGATAAAAATCAAATTTGTATAAATTAAAAACGCCCGTAAACCGGGCGTTTTTAATTTATGAGCAACAAAATTCATCTCACTATTAAAACAATTATTTCTTTACAGGTTGTTTTGGTGTTTTTTTACGCATCATCATATCATAGGCTATTGGAGTAGCAATAAACCATGACGAATAGGTTCCAACCATAATACCAACAAGTAGTGCAAAAGAGAATCCACGTATAACTTCACCTCCGAATATAAATATGGCTAACAACACCGCTATTGTTGTGCCCGCAGTATTAATGGTACGACCCAGAGTGTTACTGATCGCATCATTTATGGTCAGTTTCATTTCCCACTTTGGATGCAGAGTCATATTTTCACGGATACGGTCAAAAATAACCACGGTATTGTTTACTGAATACCCAATTATAGTAAGGATAGCGGCTATAAATGATTGATCCACCTCGAGGCTAAATGGCAATATACCATAAAAGATTGAATAGAGTGATATAATTATCATTGAGTCATGGAACAGCCCTGAAACAGCACCCAGCCCAAACTGCCAGCGTTTGAAACGGAAAGCTATATAGGCAAAAATTATGATCAAGGCAAATATAACAGCTACTACTGCAGCCTGTTTAATATCGCGGGCAATGGTAGGTCCAACTTTTTGAGAACTGAGACGCCCTATTATCTTATTGTCATCATCAGAAATAAATTCTTCAAATGATATAGGATTGTCAAAAAACTGGCTTACTCCGGCATAAATTTTTTCTTCGATGATATCATCGGTCTCTTGAGTATCCTGATCAATCAAATATTTTGTTGTAATCTTCACCTGATTATTTGGTCCGAAAGTCTTTACTTCAGGAGCTTCACCAAATTCGCTGGTTAATGCACTTCGAACATCAGTGGTTTTAACATCCTGATCAAAACGAATCACATAAGTACGACCTCCTGAAAAATCAACACCATAATTTAATCCTCTGACAACAAGAGAAATAATACCCAAAGCAATTACAATACCAGATAACACATAGGATATTCTCTTGAAATTAATAAAATTATACTTACTACCTACAAATAAATCACGGGTATATTTATTGTCGAATGAAAGCTGAAGATTACGATTAAGCTGCCAGTTAAAGATCAGGCGTGAAATAAATATTGCAGTGAAAAGCGAAGAAACAATACCTATGATAAGGGTAGTAGCAAATCCCTGAACAGGTCCGGTTCCAAAAATGAAAAGAACAATACCGGTAAGAAGTGTTGTAACGTTACCGTCAATAATTGCAGAATATGAGTTCTTATAACCATCGGCAAGGGCAAGTTTCATACCTTTACCATTTCGCAATTCTTCACGAATTCTTTCATAAATAATAACATTAGCGTCAACCGCCATACCAATTGTAAGCAGAATACCAGCTATACCCGGCAGGGTAAGAATTGCGCCAAGAGATGCAAGTACCCCGAAGATGAAGAAAATATTCGCAACAAGAGCCAGAGCTGCAACACGACCAGCTTTGTTGTAATATATATTCATATATATAATAACCAGCAAAAAAGCTATCACAAATGAGATCAGCCCTGCTCTTATAGCTTCACTTCCCAATGAAGGACCAACTATTTCTTCCTGAATAATTCGGGCAGGTGCCGGCATTTTACCTGATTTAAGGATATTGGCAAGGTCCTGACCTTCCTGAATTGTGAAATTACCAGTAATTGAAGAACGTCCGCTGGGGATCTCATCATTAACACGTGGTGCTGAATAAACATAATCGTCAAGTACAATAGCTATCTGTCTTCCAATATTATCACCTGTAAGCCTTCTCCATATCCTTGCACCTTCGGCATTCATGGTCATGCTTACTTCTACCTGATTCATCTGACTGTAATCCTGACGGGCATCAATAATAACCTCTCCTGTAAGAGGAGCATCACCTTCGCGGGTAGTGATTTTCAAAGCAACCAATTCCAACACATTGGGTGCATAACTTTCAGGTTTAACAGTCCAGGCAAGTTTTAGATTTTTGGGAAACGATTCGCTAACAAGTCTTAACATACGATTCACCCTTGTAGTATCTTTAATTGCTGCGTAACCAACTGTAGCACCTTCACGCGGGTATATATTTCCATCGTCAGCCTGATAGAATGCAGGTTGTAAATACACGAACAAAGGATTCTCTTTTTCCCATTCACTGCGCGAAATATCTTCATCAATTGAAATGCCGGTAGTATCAGTAGCCAAAATATCTTCCAAAGTTTTTAAGGTGTCAGCAGTATCAGTTTCAACTGTTTCCAGTATTTCCTTTATTTCTTCCTGATCCTGTTCAAAAATAGTTTCAGCCTGTTTCTCTGAAATTGTATCAAACAAAAATGATTCACGCTCCTGCAAAACGCGAAGCTTATTATTTGCTTCAGTGAAATATTGTGCTATTTCGTTAAACTGATATGTTTCCCAAAACTCAAGCTGAGCGGTTCCCTGTAAAAGTTTTCTTACTCGTTCCGGTTCTTTGATACCTGGTAACTCTACAAGAATTCTGCCCGAAGCAGGCAATTTCTGAATATTGGGCTGTGCTACACCAAAACGGTCAATACGTGTTCGTAAAATATTAAACGAACGATCAATGGCGCCATCAACCTCGGAGCGAATCAGACTGACAACTTCTGAATTTGTTGAATTATAACGTATCCTATCCTTGAACTCAGGTGCATTGATAAAAATAGCGGCAAGGCTTGCATTGGGATCAATCTCATTAAAGGATTCAGCAAAAAGAGTCAGAAAATCAGTCTGACTTGTTCTTTCTTTTTCTGCCGCTTTTTCGAGTGCCTGAACAAAAACAGGATTACGACTATTACCGGATAGAGCTTTGATAATATCAGCACTTGAAATTTCAAGCGTAACGTTCATCCCGCCTTTGAGGTCGAGTCCAAGGTTAAGTTCACGTTCTTTTGTTTCACGGTAAGTGTATTTTCTGACCAGAATATTATAAACAGTCTGATTTGACATTGAATCAAGGAAATATCTTTCGCGTGACTTTGAAATAGAGTCAAACAGAAATGTTTCCAGCAGGGCATCTCCTGCCGAGAGTCTTTGTGCCTGTTCATGGGCTTCTTCATTATTAGCGTAATTGCGCGCTTTGCTCTCAACCCTTTTGGTTACAAATGTGAAAGATAATTGATAAAGACATACTAGCGCAAAAGCGATGGCAAAAAATTTAATAGCTCCTTTACTTTGCATTTGAAAATTGGTTTAAAATATCTAAAATAACTACTTTTGTTTTTTTGAGGGTGCAAAGATAGAATTATAGCCGTTAATAACACACTTATTATTATCTAAAATTTTTCAAATTCTTTTAATCACTATTCTTTAAACCCTTTTACTATTAGCTTTTACAACAATGATACGATTTACCAAAGCATTGAAAAAATTTACCGCAATCTTACAAAAAAGATTTCATTTTATCATTTTAATAACTTATCTGATTTCAGGATTACCTTCAAGAAGTCAGACATATTATGAATTTGGCTTTGTACTGAAACACGACATTTTGGTTTTTGACACGAGCAATAACTTGTTGGATCTTGCATGGATTGGCGGGTTAAACACCTGTCAGTTCCACAAATTCGATCTGAATTCTGATCAAATTGAAGATCTTATAATTTTCGACAGACATGGAAACAGGTTATTGACTTTCGTTAACGATGGTTCTGACAGCGAATATGCATACAGTTTTGCGCCTGAATATATTGATAAATTTCCTAAAACAGAGCAATGGATACAGTTTGTTGATTATGATAACGATGGAAAAAAAGACATTTTCACCTATGTAACCGGTGGTATGAAAGTTTATAAAAACATATCGGATACAAGCATCAGGTTCAAAAAAATAACTGATCCTTACCTTTACACACAACTAAGCAATAATCAGTTCATTAATCTTTTTGTTACAAGTGTTGATTATCCGGCAATTGTAGATATTGACAACGACAGCGATGTTGACATACTTACTTTCTGGGGTCTGGGAACTTTTCTTGAGAAACACAGCAATCAGTCGGTAGAGTTGTATGGGCATAGCGATTCACTAATATTCAAAAAGACAGAATATTGCTGGGGCTATTTTGCCGAAAGTGAAGAGTCAAATATAATAACTCTTGACACCTGCATAGATGTAAAAAACATGAGCTTTTTACCTGAAGTACTGAAAAACAGGGAAGAGAGACATACCGGCTCTACTTTACTTATGCTTGATATGACAGGAAATGAGCTTTATGATCTCATCCTGGGAGATATTGACTTCCCGGGACTATTTCTGCTAAAAAATGGAGGCACAGCTGATTCGGCTTATATTGTTGATTGCGATACACTTTTCCCTTCAAATACACGTCCGGTAAATCTTTTTTCTTTCCCGCTGCCTTGTTTTATTGATATTGACAACGATGGGATTAACGACTTGGTAGTTTCACCGTTTGAACCGGGTATGAAACGGGCAAAACATCATAATTGCGTTTGGTATTATAAAAATACCGGTACTAACAGTCATCCGGTTTTTGAATTTGAAAGAGAAGATCTGTTTCAGCACAGAATGATTGATGTTGGTGCCAATGCTATGCCTGTTCTTTATGATATTAATGGAGACGGTCTTCCTGATCTTTTTGTTGGCAACTTTGGATATAACGACACCTGCTATTATGATCAGTTTTATATTATGAGATGTAAGTACGGTTCAAAATTGGCTTATTTCAAAAATACAGGAACTCCGGGCAATCCCTCTTTTAAACTGATGACTGACGATTTTGCGGATCTTTCTGCTTATAATCTGCGGGGAATCTATCCTGCTTTTGGTGATATTGATAATGATGGCAAAATTGAAATGTTAATTGGAAATGAAGATGGGAACCTTTTACTTTTTAAGAATACAGCAGCACATAATGAACCTTTTGAGTTCGAACTCATTGATGACAACTATCAGCAAATAAAGGTAAATGCTTTTAGTGTACCACAACTTATTGACCTGAATAACAATGGATTACCTGACCTTGTATTAGGTCAGCAGAATGGTAGGCTAAGTTACTATGAAAATCAGGGAGATGCCTATAATCCTTTATTTGTGAAGATAACTGATACCCTTGGCGGGATAAATGTTACTGATGAGCAGATGTCGTATACAGGGCATAGCATACCTTGTTTTTTTCGGGATTCAAAACAGGAACTGAAACTATTTGTTGGTTCGGAATCAGGAAGGGTTTTTTATTTCAAGGATATTGAGAATAATCTGACGGGTAATTTCACTCTTGTTGACGAAAGGCTCACTTCGCTTAATGAGGGAATAAGAACAGCCCCGGCAGTTGCATATTTAACTGACAGTATTTACCCTGATATGATCATTGGCAATTATGGAGGTGGCTTAACCTACCACAAAGGCGTAACGCCTGAAGCTCATGGCATTTCTGCCCCACATAAAAACAATCACTATGGATTTGATTTTTATCCGAACCCATCATCAGATTATTTAATATTGTTGTTCGACTATGAAATAAACATACATAAAGCACAGGTTCAAATCTTTGATATTTTAGGCAGAGCTGTTTATAATTCAAATAATTTAACAAAACCTTACAATCATATTTCTGTGTCCAACTGGAATAATGGAACATATATAATTTCAGTAAAATTTGAAGACAGCTATGGCAATATATGGTGGAGCCGAAAAAAAGCAATGGTTCTGCGTTGATTCGCTGGCAGCAGTTGATTGTCAAATTATCATGAATAGAACCGAGCTTTAGCCCGTTTAGTGAATATTAAATCCCCTACCCCGCCAGCTTTAGCTGCAATATATTGGATATGAATATTGAACTGCACCTTTACGACCGGCTATTTCATTTTTACCACGTTCATTTTTGCAACACCTTTTTAATAACTGTTTGAAATATAAACTTTAAATTTGCGCTAACAACAACAATTATTTCTAACCATTAAAAACCTACCGCAATGAAAGATTTTTTTTATCAAGATCCTTATCCGGTACAAAAAGACACGACAAAGTACCGCCTGCTTACCAGAGATCACATTACCGTAACAGAAGCCGATGGGCGCAAGATTGTCAGGGTAGCTCCTGAAGCTCTTGAATTACTTGCCCGTACAGCATTTACTGATGTTTCATTCTTTTTACGAGCATCGCATCTTAACCAGTTGACCCAAATTTTAAACGACCCTGAAGCCAGCGGTAATGAACGATTTGTGGCTCATACCATGCTTATGAACCAGGTAGTTGCCGCTGACGGCGAATTACCCACCTGTCAGGATACAGGTACTGCTATTCTAATAGGATGGAAAGGAGAAGATATCTATACCGGCGTAAATGATGCCGAATTTCTAACAAAAGGAATTTTCGATACCTGGCAGCAAAACAACCTTCGTTATTCTATTATTGCTCCCCTGAGCATGACCGAAGAAAAAAACACAGGTACAAACCTGCCTGCTCAAATTGATATTTTTGCCGTTCCGGGAAACTCTTACGAATTTCTTATTATCACTAAAGGAGGCGGTTCGGCAAATAAAAGCCTGCTGTTTCAGCAAACCAAATCATTGCTTACTGAAGAAAATCTCACAAAGTTCTTCAGGGAAAAAGTAAAAGAACTGGGAGCAGCAGCGTGCCCGCCTTATCACCTTGCAATAGTCATTGGCGGTAGCAGTGCCGAAGCCAACCTCACAGCCGTGAAAAAAGCTTCTGCCGGTTATTATGACCATCTGCCAACTGAGGGAAATGCTTATGGACAAGCTTTCCGCGATCTGGAATGGGAAAAACGTATTTTTGAGATCTGTGAAGACAGTGGTATTGGCGCTCAGTTTGGCGGAAAACATTTTGTGCATGATGTGCGCGTAATCCGTTTACCACGCCATGCTGCTTCCTGTCCGGTAGGTATGGGGGTAAGTTGTAGTGCCGACCGCAATATCAGGGCTAAGATCATCGAAGAAGGTATTTTCATCGAAGAACTTGAGAAAAACCCTTCACGTTTTCTGCCTAAAGCCGCTCCTGAAATGGCACCTGCTGTAAACATCAACCTCGACCGCCCAATTAAGGAAGTACTTGCCGAACTTAGCAAATATCCGGTAAAAACCAGGCTTAATCTTAACGGAACACTTATAGTTGCCCGCGATGCTGCCCATGCACGTATCAGTAAAATGATCGAAGAAGAGAAACCCATGCCTGAATATTTCAAAAACCATCCAATTTATTATGCCGGTCCTGCCAAAACCCCAAAAGGATTGGCATCAGGAAGCTTCGGACCTACTACTGCCGGACGCATGGATGTGTATGTTGACAGATTCCAGAGCCTTGGAGGATCAATGATAATGCTTGCAAAAGGTAACCGCAGTCAGCAAGTGACTGATGCATGTAAAAAATACGGAGGGTTTTATCTGGGTTCAATAGGTGGTCCTGCTGCCATTCTTGCCAAAGATAGTATCAGATCAGTTGAAATTGTTGATTTTGAAGAATTGGGTATGGAAGCGGTTCGGAAAATAAAGGTCGAAAACTTCCCCGCTTTCATTATTGTTGACGACAAAGGTAACGATCTGTATCAGCAATTATAAAAAAACAGATTACAGTTTAGGATTATTACATATAAGCCGGATCAGAACAATACGGGTTAATACTGAAAAACACAGGATACAATGGATAAAACCACAGTTAGGGCAAGGGTCAGTGAGCTGATCAGCGAAATCAATGAACATAATTACAGATATTATATATTGAATTCGCCTGTTATTGACGATGTCCGCTACGACATGCTTGTAAAGGAACTCGAAGCGCTTGAAACTCAATATCCCGATCTGGTTCAGCCCGATTCACCCACACAAAGGGTAGGCAGCGATCTGATAAAGGAGTTTGTCAGCGTAGTTCACAAATACCCAATGCTTTCATTGTCAAACACCTATTCAAAAGAGGAGTTATTTGACTTTCATAACCGGGTTCAAAAAGCAATTTCCGGAAACGTAGAATTTGTATCGGAGCTTAAATTCGACGGAGTAGCAATTAGCCTTACCTATACGAATGGCAGGCTGATAAGGGCTGTAACCCGTGGCGATGGAATACAGGGCGATGATGTTACTGCGAACGCAAAGACAATCCGCAGCATTCCGCTTCAATTGCGCGGAAACAACTATCCGGTAGAGTTCGAAATAAGAGGAGAGGTTTTTTTAACCCGAAATCAGTTTGAGATACTTAATAAACTTCGGAAAGAAGAAGGAGATCAGCCTTTTGCAAACCCCCGTAACGCAGCAGCAGGCAGTCTTAAAATGCAGGACCCGGCAGCAGTGGACAAACGGGGACTCGATTGCTATTTTTACGATATCCTTGGCGACAATCTGCCATATAACACTCATTATGAGAACCTTCAGGCAGCAAAAGAATGGGGATTACATATACCTGAATATATGGTACGTTGTAAAACCATTGAAGATGTCTGGGGTTACATTGCTGAATGGGAAACTCAACGCACCTTGTTGCCTTTTGATATTGATGGTGTGGTAGTAAAGGTGAATTCGTATGAACAACGGCAGGCACTTGGTTTTACAGCCAAATCTCCCCGTTGGGCTATTGCGTATAAATATCAGGCACAGCAGGCAGCAACGATCTTACAGACTGTTGATTTTCAGGTAGGACGAACAGGGATTATAACCCCGGTCGCCAATCTTAAACCTGTATTACTTGCCGGCACTGTTGTAAAAAGAGCCTCGCTCCATAATGCTGATATTATTTCAAAACTCGATGTAAGGATTGGCGATACCGTTTTTGTAGAAAAAGGCGGCGAGATTATCCCAAAAATAACCGGCGTGGATCATTCGCTCCGCCACGCTAATTCTGAACCTCTTGAGTTTATCAGTCATTGTCCTGAATGTGGAACTGCTCTAATAAGAAATGAAGGAGAAGCTGGGCATTTTTGTCCAAATGAAGACGGCTGTCCTCCTCAGATAAAAGGAAGGCTGGAACACTTCATCAGCAGGCGCGCCATGAACATTGAAAGTCTTGGCGAAGGTAAGATCGAACTTCTGTACGAAAAAGGATTGGTTAAAAATGCTGCCGATTTGTATGACCTTAAGTATGATGATCTTTTAGGGCTGGAAAAAACCATTATCCCGGAAGAAGGTGGAAAAGAAAGGAAAGTCAGCTTCAGGGAAAAAACTGTTGAAAACATTCTTGATGCTCTCGCAGCTTCCCGTTCCGTTCCTTTTCACAGTGTACTATATGCCTTGGGCATCAGACATGTAGGTGAAACAATTGCTAAAAAACTATGTATCAGTTTTGGTAATCTTGATGCACTCATAGCAGCCGGGACTGAGCAATTAACTCAAATCCCCGATATTGGAGACCGCATTGCTAACTCAATCAAGGATTATTTTTCAAAACCTGAACATCTGCAAATGATATCAAGATTGAAGGAGCATGGTTTGCAATTTAAAACCAATATAGAGCAGGAAGCTGTTTCAACACTTCTTGATGGTAGGACTTTTGTTGTTAGCGGAGTTTTTTCAGGTTATTCCCGAGATGGTTTAAAACAGGCTATTGTAAAAAATGGCGGAAGGGTCGTTGGTTCTATTTCTTCGAAAACCAATTTCGTAATTGCCGGTGAAAACATGGGACCTGAGAAAAAGAAAAAGGCCGAAAAACTTGGAATACCAATAATTGACGAAGCTCAGTTCAATGCAATGATAAATGCATAGGTCTGCATTAGTCATAAAATAGGAACTTTTTATCAATTATTTGAAACTAAGGCTGTGATTCTGAGCCCTCAGGAATGCAGAAGGCTCTGTTTTTCTCTCACTTCATTTTAAAAACTTATTAACAATGCCTCCCAATACGTTGTGAATGCCTATTTTTACAAAGCATATTAACACTGTTCAAAACACACTGATCATGCCTGAATTTGCTCATTTACACGTACATACACAGTATTCAATATTAGATGGGGCTGCAATGATCCCCGCACTGCTGAAACGTACAGCAGAACTGGGTATGAATGCATTAGCCATCACCGATCATGGAAACATGTTTGGTGCAATTGATTTTTTTGTTTCTGCCCGGAAACAAAATATAAAACCAATTATTGGCTGTGAGGTTTATGTTTCAAGAACAAAACATACCGATAAAAGAGGACGACAGGACCGCAGTGGTCACCACCTTATTTTACTTGCCAAAAACACCGAAGGCTATCATAATCTTTCAAAGCTTTCCACAATAGCTTATCTTGAAGGTTTCTACTACACGCCACGTGTTGATAAAAGCCTACTTCGCCGCTATTCAAAAGGACTGATTGCCAGTACAGCCTGTCTGGGTGGAGAAATACCTCAGGCAATTCTTAGAAACGATCTTTCAACAGCTCTTGAACTGATCAATGAATTCAAAGATATTTTTGGTGAAGATTTTTATCTTGAACTTATGGACCACGGGCTGGAAGAACAAAAAGTTGTTAACAGCGAACTGATAAGGCTCTCAAAAGAAACCGGCATAAAGCTGATCGCTACCAACGATGTTCATTTCATTAATGCAGATGAATACGAGGCTCATAAAATACTTATAAGGATAAATACCGGAAAAGATGGTGACGATGATCATGGTTTGCATTATACGGGACAGGAATTTTTAAAATCGCCTGAGCAAATGGCTGAATTGTTTGCCCATGTTCCCGAAGCCGTTGCCAATACAATGGAAATCGTGAATAAGATCGAAGATTATGAGCTTGAAAGGAGCACACCGTTAATGCCTCATTATACTTTACCTGAAGGGTTCAACGATGAAGATGAGTATCTCGGACATCTTACAAATACCAATGCAGAAAAACTATATGGTGAGATCACTCCTGAACTTCGGGAGCGTATTGATTATGAACTTTCTGTAATAAAAAAGATGGGTTTTAGCGGTTATTTTCTGATTGTACAGGATGTTATCGCAAAAGCCCGTGAAATGGATGTAATAATTGGCCCGGGGCGTGGTTCTGCTGCCGGCTCCATAGTATCTTACTGTCTTGGTATAACCCGCATTGACCCCATACGTTACAAATTGCTTTTTGAACGTTTCCTGAATCCTGACCGGGTCAGTATGCCGGATATTGACATAGACTTCGACGATGAAGGGCGTGATAAAGTAATTAATTATGTAGCGGAAAAATATGGCGCTTCAAAAGTAGCTCAAATCATTACTTTTGGAACTATTGGAGCAAAGCTTGCTGTACGCGATGTTGCGCGTGTATTGAAAGTTCCTCAGGCTGAAGCTAACAGGATTGCAAAATTGATCCCTGAAAGACCGGGAATTACCCTTAAAGAAGCCATAAATGCAGTTCCGGAATTAAAGGATTTGACAATAAACGGAAGTGAAGTGATTAAGAAAACCTTTGAAAATGCTCTTGTTCTTGAAGGATTGATGCGGCATACTGCAAAACATGCATGCGGAATGATAATTGGTACTGACGACCTGATAAATCTTCTTCCATTATGTACGGCAAAAGACAAAAATCTGCCGTTAACACAGTACGAAGGCAATATGATCCAAAGGATAGGTCTTCTGAAAATTGATTTTCTAGGACTTAAAACCCTTACAATAATGAAAGATGCTATTGACACAATTTATAAAAGGCATAATGTAAAAATTGATATTGATTCCATCCCTTTTACCGACGAAAAGACCTTTGAACTTTTTCAACAGGGCGATACAATAGGTACATTTCAATTTGAATCGGAAGGTATGCGCATGTACCTGAGAGAGTTAAAACCCACTGAAATTGAAGACCTGATAGCAATGAATGCCTTGTATCGTCCTGGACCAATGGAATCAATAAATAATTACATCAGACGCAAACATGGCAGGGAGGAAATCTCATATCCACTCCCGGTACTCGAGGAAATCCTGAATTACACATACGGTATTATGGTTTATCAGGAGCAAATAATGCAGATTGCACAAAGAGTCGGAAGATTTAAACTGTCAGATGCAGACCATCTGCGTAAAGTAATGTCCAAAAAAGTTGTTAGCGAAATGCCAAAAGTTCGTGAGGATTTTATTAATGGGGCAATTGAAAATGGATATGAAAAAGAAGATGCTGAAAAGGTTTTTGATGTCATGGAAGATTTTGCCAAATACGGCTTCAATCGTTCTCATGCAGCTGCTTACTCATTTATTGCTTTTCAAACTGCCTATCTTAAAGCACATTATACTGCCGAATTTATGGCAGCAGTGCTTACCCATAATCTTTCCGACATTAAAAAGATCACATTTTATATTGATGAATGCAGGCGTCAGCAGATCTCTGTCTTACGACCTGAAGTTAACGAAAGTGAAGCTAATTTCACTGTTACCGACCAGGGATCAATTCGTTTTGGACTGGCAGCAATCAAAGGCGTAGGTGAAAATGCGGTTGCTTCCATAATTGAAGAACGAAACAAAGGGGGATTATTTAATGATGTTTTCGACTTCGCACGAAGAATAAATCTGCGGGCTATAAACCGCCGCACCCTTGAAGCGCTTGCTCAGGCGGGTGCATTTGATAGTTTTGAAAATATTCATCGTGCCCAGTATTTTTATTGCGAACCGGGAGAAGACGTTAACTTCATGGAAAAAATAAGCCGATATGCAGCTAATTACCAGCAAAGTCAATCGGCTGCGCAACAAAGCCTTTTTGGTGATGATATTACTACTATGCTGCCCGAAATAAAAACACCGGTTTGTGAGCCATGGACCAAAATGGAGCAACTTAGGCAGGAAAAGGAAGTAACTGGTTTTTATATGTCGGGGCATCCACTGGATGATTATAAAGAAGAAATATCATCGTTTTGCAATGTAAAACTCAGTGATTTAATCAATAATGTTCACTACCTGAAAAATCTGGATCTTTCCTTTTCAGGGATTGTAGCATCGGTTCAAAGCAAAATAACAAAAAAAGGGAAGCCGTATAGCACATTCATTCTTGAAGATTTTGAGGAACAATACAGCATAACGCTATTTTCAGAAGATTTTTTGAAATACAAACATTTTCTTATTGAAGATACTGCATTGCTAATAAAAGGAAAGTTTATGCAGAGTTTTAGGGATCAGAATCGTTTTGAACTGAAGATCAGTTTTATGTGCCTGCTTGCCGAAGCTATGGATAAACTGGTAAATCAAATAACAATTGAAATACCGCTCAACACCATTGATAATGAAAGAATTAATAAGCTCTACAAACTCATGAGGTCTCATAAAGGTACCTGCCCCGTTAAATTCAGGATATTTGACCCTGACGAAAATATTTACATTGAAATGAACACTCCGAAATATAGAGTTGAGTGCAGTGAATTCACGAAATCTTTAAAAAGCTTTGGTGATATACGCTATAAATTTAACGAACAACAGGATTAATTTTTTCTGACCTGAACAATAAATCAATATTTTTGCGCTTTATTCAATAATTAATCTTAAAAATCATAAATAATGGCTTTAGAATTTAACGACTCTAACTTTGAGGAACTTGTACTCAAATCTGACAAACCTGTAGTAATTGACCTTTGGGCAGTATGGTGCGGGCCCTGTCGCCTGATTGCGCCACATATTGAAGAAATGTCAAAAGAATATGACGGAAGAGCTCTAATAGGTAAACTTGATGTAGACAACAATCCAAAAACCACAGCACGTTTTGGAGTTCGCAATATCCCAACTGTACTCTTTCTGAAAAATGGTGAAATTGTTGACAAACAGGTGGGTGCAGTACCAAAATCAGCGCTGGTGGCAAAACTTGAGAAATTATTATAATTAAAATCCAAACCCTTAAAACAGTAAGCAGATTTTTTAATCTGCCTGCTGTTTTTTTATTATAAACTTATTTTGGAAAACAGAGTTAATAGCACACATTTACAGGAATATGCGAACCTTGAACTTATTGCAAGGCAGGTAGTTGAAGGCTTTATCATTGGTTTGCACAAAAGTCCTTTCCATGGTTTTTCAGTAGAGTTTGCCGAACACAGACTTTACAACAGCGGGGAATCAACAAGGCATATTGACTGGAAACTGTTTGGGCGTACTGATCGCATGTATGTGAAACGGTTCGAAGAGGAAACAAACCTGCGCTGTCAGATAATAATTGACCACTCATCGTCAATGTATTATCCATTGATTGAAAAACCTGGGCTGGATAATCCTGATAAGATTACCTTCTCAGTTTATGCAGCAGCAGCTTTGCTTTATATGCTTAAAAAACAGCGCGATGCATTTGGTCTGAGTATCTTTTCAGATAAAATCGAAAATCATATTCAGCCCAGGTCAAGTTCAGTTCATCATAAATACCTCATGACCCTGCTTGGCGGGTTGCTGAAAGAAAATGCAGTTAAAGAAAAGCGCACAACATCAGCCGCTGAAATACTGCATCAGCTTGCTGAGAGTATGCATAAACGCTCACTGGTGGTTATTTTTAGCGATATGATGGAGAGCCAGGGCAATCCTGATGTTGTATTTTCAGCTTTACAGCACTTAAAGCACAACAAACACGAAGTCATACTCTTCCACACCGTGGACCGGAGTACTGAAATAGATTTTTCGTTCAGCAATCGTCCTTACCGCTTTGTTGATCTTGAAACTGGAGACGATATAAAACTTCTTCCAAGCGAAGTAAGAAATGAATATCTGAAAACCATGCAGCAGTTCAGCCATGAGCTTAAAATGCGCTGCGGACAATATGGGATTGATTTTGTTGAAGCTGATGTTAAACAGGGCTTCCGCCAGATATTATTGCCCTATCTGCTTAAAAGAGAAAAGATGTTTTAGTACATCTTGAATTCTTACGTCAATATCCTCAAACCTTTGAATCAAGGTTGAACAATAGCAGGTTCAAGCCAATATCTGCTTTAACCATTTATAAAACAGACAAATAAATATCTGAATTCCAATAGCTAAACATTACTAAATAAAAAACCGCATTACGCAAAATGGCAATGATTATTCCTCAGCATATATTTTGATGATATTCAGGATTACTTCCACAGCTTTTTGCATGCTTTCAAGTGGCACAAATTCATGTTTGCCATGGAAATTATGACCTCCCGCAAAAATATTCGGGCAGGGCAATCCCATATACGATAGTCTAGCTCCATCAGTACCGCCGCGGATAGGCTTGATAACAGGCTCTACACCTGCCATTTCCATCGCTCTACTGGCAATATCAACAATATGCATTACAGGCTCAATTTTTTCGCGCATATTGAAATACTGATCTTTCAACTCCACAGTTATTCTGCCTTCCCCATATTTCTGGTTCATAAAAGCAGCTATTGTTTCAATAAATTTTTTCCGGTTCTGAAAAACATCCCTATTATGATCTCGAACAATATATTGCAAAGTACAATTTTCAACTCCGCCTTCCATTTTCACAAGATGATAAAAACCTTCGTAATCCTGTGTGTACTGAGGTTTTTCAAATTCAGGAAGCAGGCTGTTGAATTCCATAGCCAGCAACATTGCATTTATCATCTTATTTTTGGCATAACCCGGATGAATATTTCTGCCCTGTACTTTGATCAAAACACCGGCAGCGTTAAAAGTTTCGTACTCGAGTTCACCGATCCCTCCGCCATCCAGGGTATAAGCATATTCGGCGCCGAATTTTTTCACATCAAAGAAATCCACTCCCTTACCAATCTCTTCATCAGGAGTAAAAGCTACTTTTATTGTACCATGAGGTATTTCAGGATGGCGCACAAGATAATCCATAGCAGTCATAATCTCAGCTATCCCGGCTTTATCATCCGCTCCGAGCAAAGTAGTACCGTCAGTTGTAATAATGGTTTGCCCAATATAATTATTAAGTTCAGGGAATTCTTTAGGAGAAAGTATCATATTATTACTCTTGTTCAAAACTATATCGCCACCCTTGTAATTCCGGACAATATTTGGCTGAATATTTCCGCCGGGAGTCTCCGGGCTGGTATCCACATGAGCAAGGAAACCAATAACAGGTATTTTTTTGTTAGTACTTGCAGGTAAAGTACCCATCACATAGGCATGATCATCAATACTGACATCAGTAAGACCCATGGCTTTCAGTTCGTCATGGAGCAGACGTGACAAATTCCATTGTTTTTCAGTACTCGGGAAAGTAGTGGACGTATCATCGCTTTGGGTATCAATTTTTACATACCTGAGAAAACGCTCCAATAATTCATTATTTTTCATGATATTATATATTTTATTATTGTTAATTTCAGTAATCAGGGTTCTTATAACACCTTTAATCAAAAGGATTTAACACTTACAGAGCTAAACTATGTCAGACATTTTTAATTAATACAGCCTGAATGTTATCAAAGGACTATTCTTTTTTGGCTCTCAGCGATTCCCAGATCAGATAGGAACAGATAACAATAAACATCACAAGAGCAAGTATTTCAGCGCCATTTGATTCAAACCATTCTTTATTAACAAAATTAATTCCAAAAAAGTTAAGAAGCGCACTTATCACTCCCATCAAAGCTCCTCCGGCAATGAAGCCAGAAGCTATAAGCGTACCTCTTTCTTTTCTTGCACTGTTAAGTTTTTCGTCTTTACTGCGGGTGCTTACAAACCATGCTATTATTCCACCCATTAACAATGGAGTATTCAGTTGCAGCGGTATGAACATTCCCAATGCAAAAGCCAGAGCAGGAACACCAATCATAGTGAGTATCAGCGACAAAAATGCTCCTGAAAGATAAAGCAGCCAGGGTGCGGGTTTACCTGACATCATTGGTTCAATAACGGCTGCCATCGCATTTGCCTGAGGTGCTACAAGTGCATTTTCACCCACAAATCCGTATGTCTTGTTTAGCAATATAATTACTCCACCCACTGTAAGAGCCGAAACAAAAGTTCCAAGGAATTTCCAGGTTTGCTGTTTGTAAGGTGATGAGCCAAGCCAGTAACCTATTTTCAGGTCAGTGATAAAACCACCAGCCATAGCCAGAGAAGTACATACAACGCCACCAATTATCAGCGCAGCAACCATACCCGCTTCACCTGATAAGCCTACTGAAGCCATGATCAGGGAAGTGATTATCAAAGTCATGAGAGTCATGCCTGAAACAGGATTGGTACCAACAATTGCTATTGCATTGGCTGCAACGGTTGTAAATAAAAATGCAATAATCATTACAATAGCAAGAGCAATGAGGGCATGTACCAAATTGAAAACAACACCAGCCCAAAAGAAAATGAATATAATTATAGTTAAAATTATCAGTCCGAAAAGAATAATATTCATAGGAATATCGCGACGGGTTCTCAGTTCAACACTTCCTTCGGTTTTACGGCTGAAAGTTTCTTTAATAGCCAGCCCAACTGCATTTTTAATGATACCTGATGATTTTAATATCCCGATTATTCCTGCCATTGCTATTCCACCTATACCAATCTGTCTGACATAGGCTGTAAATATTTCTTCAGCTGACATATCACCAATCAACATGGTAATATTGGCGCCAACCGGAAGCGTAATACCTGCGGCAAAATAATTGATCAAAGGTATCAGTACATACCAGCCTACAAACGAACCGGCACAGATTATAGCAGCATATTTCAAACCTATTATATAACCCAATCCCATTACTGCAGCACCCACATTTATCTTGAAAACCACTTTGGCTTTATCGGCTAACATAGCTCCAAAACTGAACACCCTTGTAGTAAAGACTTCATTCCACCAGCCAAAAGTTGCAATAATGAAATCGTAAATACCGCCTATTAAGCCACTAATCAGCAATAATTTAGCAGAACTCCCACCCTTCTCGCCCGAGATAAGAACTTCAGTAGTTGCTGTAGCTTCAGGGAACGGGAATTTGCCATGCATATCGCTGACAAAATACTTTCGAAACGGGATCAATAATAAAATGCCAAGGAAGCCACCAAGCAATGATGAAAGAAATATCTGATAAAAATGAGCTTCAAGGTTCAGAATATAAAGGGCCGGAAGTGTAAAAATAGCACCGGCAACAATAAGTCCTGAACTTGCACCAATAGATTGAATAATTACATTCTCACCCAGAGCATTCTTGCGTTTTGTTAATGATGATAATCCAACTGCAATAATGGCTATTGGAATAGCAGCTTCAAAAACCTGACCTATTTTTAATCCAAGATAAGCTGCAGCAGCCGAAAAAATTATAGCCATTAATAAACCCAGAAGTACTGAGCGAAGGTTAACTTCCGGATAAACTTTAAAAGGCGATAATACCGGAATATATTCCTCTCCTGGCTTTAATTCGCGATAAGCATTCTCTGGAAGTTCTTTCAAGTCTTTGTTTACATCAGTCATGGAAGTAAAGGTTTAAAATTTAGCTGCCAAAGATAATAATACAATTGGGATAGATAATAGAAAACTAAAAATGAGTTTTCAGAAAATTCAGTTTTTCCATACTACAAAACTTTAAAAACATATCCTTTCAGGATTATTCGTATTTTTGCAAGTCAGATAATTAACATAAATTAAATAACAAACTAATAATTATGAAAAATCGTGAAAAAAGCATTGAATTGCTAAACAAGGCTGTAGCCGATGAGTTAACTGCTGTACATCAGTATATGTATTTTCATTTTCATTGCGATGACCAGGGTTATGACCTGCTTGCCAACCTTTTTAAAAGAACTGCAATTGAAGAAATGGTGCACGTAGAAGATCTTGCTGAACGTATTCTTTTCCTCAAAGGTGAAGTAGAAATGGTGGTAGGCAGTCCAACAAAAAAGATTCATGATGTAAGGGAAATGCTCAAATTAGCCGGCGAAATGGAAGAAGCCAGTGCAAGAGATTACAATGAATGGGCAAATATTTGTGCACAGAACGCCGATTCAGTTTCCAAAAAACTTTTTGAATCTCTGGTGGCTGATGAAGAACGTCATTTTGACCAGTTTGATGTAGAAATGGATAATCTGAAGAAATTCGGTGATCATTATCTTGCTCTGCAATCCATTGAACGCAGTAAAATAGTAGGACAAAAATCTGATATATAACCAAATCAGACAACTCCTTTTATCGGAACTTATTAAAACCCGGGCGATTATATCAACCGGGTTTTATTTTATTTTTGCTGTTGGCAATCCATACCGGATATGAACAAAAAAAGGAATAAGAAAAAATCAGAAAAGCGCAGTATCATACACATACTGCAATGCATGGTTAAAGACCGTACACTGCAAATACTGATTGCCATTTTGCTGATCACCGCACTGATCTACGCCCGAAGTTACAATCAAACTTTTTTGTTTGGCTGGGACGATGGTGAGTATATTACTAATCCTGATATCAAAGATCTTTCGATTACCAATATCGGTAAATATTTCAGTTCGTTTTATCTGGGTATGTATCAGCCCATTCCGGTACTGACTTTTTCACTGAATATTTATTTAGGCGGAGAAAATCCTGTAGGTTTTCATTTATTCAGTCTTTTAATCCATTTTATAAATATTTTACTGGTTTTCAATCTGGTTAAAAAGCTTAGCGGCAGCAACCCGGCAGCTATATTAGCAGCCTTGCTGCTAGCAGTACACCCAATGAATGTGGAAAGCATCAGCTGGCTTTCGGCACGTAGCACCGGTTTATTCTCAATGTTTTATCTGCTTTCATTAACAGCTTATCTGAAATATATTCGCGAAGGGTTAAAAACCACACAATTACTATTAGTGCTGACGTTTTTCATAACAGCGCTGTTTTGCAAATCAATGGCAGCTACGTTACCAATGGTGCTGGTAGTTCTTGATTTTTGGGAAAAACGCAAGGTGAATAAAAAAATGATATTTGAGAAAATCCCGTTTTTTGCATTATCTATAATATTCGGACTTATCTCGATACGAGCTGCAGCAAGTTTTGGTCATATCACCGTACTCGAAGCTGATTACACACTTATTGACAGGCTGTTCCTGCTCAGTTACGGTGCAGCATTTTACTTAGTAAAGTTTTTTATTCCTGTAAACCTTTCGGCAATATACGCTTACCCTGATAAAACCGCAGGATGGTTGCCGGCAGAATATTATCTCAGCCTACTGCTAATATTGTTACTGGCTATCGGGGCTTACAGATTGAAACGCTACCGCCGCGAAACATTGCTGGGAGTGCTTTTCTTTTTGCTAAGTATCTCAATGGTGTTACCATTATTCTGGTCGCGATTGTTCATTGTTGCTGAGCGTTATGTTTACCTGCCCTACGTCGGGCTGTTTTGTATCGGAGGCATTTGGTTCAACGCATTGCTAAAAAATGAAATTAAAATCAGAACCTCCACCCGGACATGGATTCTGGGTGTGATTTCAGTATGGATATTGGTATTTGGTATTTCTTCTTTTGTCAGAACCAGTGTTTGGCGTGATACACGAAGCCTGATGGAAGATGTGATTGACAAAAAGCGCTCTCTAGCCGATCAGGCTTTTGCATGGTTCTTTATGGGAAATATCAGCGACCGGGAAGGTAATAACCAACAGGCTATAAAGAATTACAGCCTTGCCATAAACATGAATCCCAGGCATATTCAGGCTCTTAACAACCGTGGTATAATGCTGGGCATTGAAGGCGATTTTCAGGGTAGCCTGAATGATTTTAATGAGGCTATACATTTAAAACCCGATTTTGCCGAAGCTTTTTACAATCGTGGAATAGTATATTATAGGCTAAACAGACAGGAAGATGCCTGCAAAGACTGGCAACAGGCTGCATACTTAGGGTTCGGACAAACCAAAGAAGTGCTGAACAATTATTGTAATAAATCCGGACAATAATATCTGTTTGCTTCATTACAACCGCAATTCAGAACATTATGCTACAAAATATAAAACGTCCCACACTTTTACTCGATCGTGCCAAATGTCTATCAAACATCAGATTAATGGCTGAAAAAGCCAAAAAACACAACCTTATCTTCAGACCTCATTTCAAAACCCATCAATCGGCTGCTATCGGCGAATGGTTCAGAAATGAGGGTGTGGAAGCAATTACTGTTTCATCAGTGCAAATGGCTCAATATTTCGCTTTACACGGCTGGCAGGACATCACAATTTCATTTCCGGTAAATATCCGTGAAATTTCAGAAATTAACCAGCTTGTGGCTCAGATTCATTTGAATCTTCTGGTAGAGTCGCCTGAAGTTGTTCATTTTCTGAAACACAATCTCACCTCATCAGCAGGTATCTTTATTAAAATTGATACCGGCCTGCATCGCAGTGGCATTGATCCGGCTGATCTGATTATGATTGAGAAGATTATTGAAGCAATTCAGCAGTCGGACAAGATGATATTTCGCGGATTTCTGACCCATGCCGGGCATACTTATGGTTCAAAAAACAAGAATGATATTCTTATCATACACCGGCAATCTCTTGATCAGATGGCAGGATTAAAGAATGCTTTTTCAGAATTTCAGCCTTTGATATCAATTGGCGATACGCCTTCATGCAGTATTGCAGATGATTTTTCAGGTGCGGATGAGATCCGTCCCGGAAATTTTGCCTTTTACGATATGATGCAGGCTGAAGCAGGAAGCTGTACACCCGGGCAGATTGCTGTTGCACTTATCTGCCCTGTAGTTGCAAGCTATCCAAAGCGCTCGGAACATGTTATTTATGGCGGAGCTATACATTTGAGCAAGGATTCAATCCGGTATTCCAACGGTTTGGCAAGTTTCGGACGTATAGCCATATTCAACGGAAACCATTGGCAAATCCTTCCCGAAGGCAATGAGGTGATCTCGGTTTCACAGGAACATGGAATTGTAAAACTACAGCAGGAATTTTATGACAGTTTCATTCCCGGAGGTTTAATGGCTGTAATACCCATTCACTCCTGCCTCACAGCGCATCTGATAAAACAGTATCTTACCCTTGACGGTGAATTCATCAGCATGATGTTATCAAACAATAATTGAATGAAATTCGCAGAGCATTAAAAGTCAAATTTTTCTCATTTTTATTTGTCCTTTCTTGCTCAAACATCCTATCTGACTAATATTCAGGTAGCTTAAAATTATAACGATTGTAATTTACAAAACAGTTTGGACTATTTTGTAAATATAAATCGCATAGTAGGTGAGTAACAGAAATCACCCTCACCTATCCAAAAGCATTGAATAAAGTCTTTTTGATGACTTATAAATAAATTCTTGTATTTTTGTAAAAACATAGAAGCAAGCAAAACCTTGTGTCTATAAACACCTACATGTTGCATAAGCCAAGGTTTTGTTGGACTATTAGTAAATTAGAGGCAATGGTGAAAATTTTCCAACACTCGAAGCCAAACAAAAAAATGAATTACTTTAAAACTTTAAAAAATTACAACAATAAGACAGAATGATATTTTGGAACAACGATACTGAAATACAATTTTTCACAGAGGCATTAAAGAATTTTGTCTCGCCCGAACAACTATTTTACAATTTGAAAAGTGGGTATTTTGCCTATGTCCCCAAAGGTTCAGATGCAGAAGGTCAAACTTTGCAAAGTAGAAATTCGCTCATTGGACAATTTACTGAAAAATGGAGTAAAACGCTTTTTGAGCCCATTGCAAAAGAATTAGGACTATTCGCAGTAAACAGTGTTGTATGTGATGAACTTGGGCTTTCAAGACAGTCAAGTGCCGACCTTGCATTATGCACAACAAACAATACCGTTCAAAAACCTGAAAACATAAAGCTACTGTTTGAAATCAAAATGAGTGTCGTTTCCAACTACAAAGTACACATACCCAAACAATGTTGAATATGTTGGAGATTACAAACAACATAAGGGAAATCCAGCTTTATTACGTTCCGACTCAATGCTTAAAGCAATAGGTAAGTCAATCAATATTCGTGTTTCGGGCATTGCTTCAACAATTCTAAATTCAATAAAACAAGTAGCATAATGGGAACAAAATCTTTTGAAATTAAAATTTATTATACAGGATTTTGCACTTATGAAATTGAAGCGCAAGATAAAGCAGAAGCAATTATAAAAGCACGAAATCTTCCTATAATTCAAAATGAAGTTATAAGTAATTTAGAAAATTGGGGAGATGCTGATACTGCAATAGAAATTAAAAATGAAGAAGACAAAATCTGAACTACCACTAAATTACATAACTGTAAAGACTACAAAAAGCCGTATTGATAAAGGCTTATTGGCTATCCCTGTTTCATTAATTGAATTATTTCCCAAAACTGGAAATAAAATATTTTTAGTCAATGAAAAAGGAAACACTGAAGTTAAATCTTTTACACCATACAATAGTAGTAGCCGTGAATGTAGAATTGGAGGATTAAGATCATTTTACAATTTCTATAAAATTTCAGATGGAGATGAATTAGTTATTCAATTGCTTGATGATAAGAAATTTAGAATAATACCTGAGAAATTATTTAAAGATATTCTGAGCATCAATATATTTGAATTTGAAAATTCGACTGATGATAATGAAACTGACAATCTTTTATCTAAAATTTCTGAGATCACCAATCTATCAAGAAATGACTTTCTAAAAAATGAATATATTTTGCTTTCAAATAAAGAAATAGAACATAGAAAAAAAATAGAAAAAAGCACAACCTTTGTAAGAGAGAGTGTTCCTATTTCAATTCGTAAGATTTTACTTGAGTTATACAAAGGGAAATGTCAAATTACAAACTTTACATTCTTAACAAAAAACGGTAGTCCTTATTTTGAATTGCATCACATTGACCAAGAAAAAGGAAATCACTTTAAAAACTTGCTTGTCGTCAGTCCAAATACACACGCTCAATTTACTTATGCAAATCTTGAACAAAATTTTGATAACGAAGGTTGGTTAAGAAAAGTAAAATTCAACCAAAATGAATATACTGTGTTTCAAATAATTGACAATTTGCCTAAAGAATTTGAAAAAGAAATACATTTTTAGTGGGCAGAGAATATGAAAGAGTTGCCTGACAATTCTGTTCACTTAATGATTACTTCGCCACCTTACAATGTTTCGAAAGAATATGACGAAGATTTATCACTAAAAGAGCATTTACAACTTTTAGAAAACTCATTTAAAGAAACATACAGAGTTTTAGTGAACGGTGGACGGGCTTGTATAAATGTAGCCAACCTTTGAAGAAAACCATACATACCAATTTCTGACTATATTTCCAAAATGATGATAGAAATTGGTTTTAATATGCGTGGAGAAATTATTTGGAATAAGGCAGCAAGTGCAAGTCCATCAACAGCTTGGGGTAGTTGGCAAAGTGCAGCGAACCCAATTTTAAGAGACATACACGAATATATTTTGGTTTTCTCAAAAGGCGACTATAAAAGGGAAAAAGGAAAAAAAGAAAATTCCATAACCAAAGAACAGTTTATGGAATGGACAAAATCAATATGGACAATGAACGCAGAAAGTGCAAGAAGAATTGGACACCCTGCACCATTTCCAGAAGAACTACCTTACAGACTAATTCAACTTTATTCGTTTAAAGGAGACATAATCCTTGACCCTTTTTTGGGAAGCGGAACAACGGCAGTTTCGGCACTTAAATCCGAAAGAAAATTTGTAGGATACGACATTTCGCAAGAATATATTGACTTAGCAGAAAGGAGATTAAAACCATTTTTAAAACAGACAAGTCTAAAGTTTACGAAAGTTGAAATTGACGAAGAATAAAACCACTGTCTATAATAATAAGGGCTTAAACTCAATGCATTTTACGGAGTTGCGTTTTAAGTTCCGAAATCTGTCAGAATTGATCTGAGGCTTCGGCATTGGCAACCAGCAGACAGAATTGCTACCTTCCGTACTGCTATAAGCCCCGACATGTTAGAACAGCACAAAATGTTTTACGACTTTCATAAAAGAGCTGAACGGCCTTAAGGCCAAATTGATTGCTTTACGAGACCGAAAGTGCAACGCATAATTGAATCGCAGAATTCCCCGCTGTTTCAATTTTTATTAATCAGCGTTTAAACCAAATTGCTATATTCTGCGTTACATTGTTAAAATTAACATTTATTGATTATGGATCAGAAAACTATTATAGATTTTTTAAATAAGATCGAACTTTTTCGTGGACTCGATGATGCTGAATTTGAGATACTTGCAGAAAATTTAGCAGTAAAGGATTTTAATGCCGGTGTAAGATTGTTTTCAGAAAACAGTCCCCGTGAATGTATCTTCATGATTTATGATGGTGAAGTTGAGCTTTTAAAAAAAGCTCCCTCAGGTGCTGAGATCATTCTTTCTTATTTCGGGCGTTTCGACTTTCTGGGCGAAGGCTCTCTTACTGATGATTCACCACATTCAACATCAGCACGTTCAAGAACCAAAACAACAGTGTTGTGTCTTGAAAAAGTATTCTTTGCAACTCATGGTCCCGTAGCCCTGAAGATCTTCTCAAATATTGCAAGAGTCATCTCCAGACGAATGAGGCAAACCAATGCCAAAGCAGTAAGTTCATCAGCTCAGTACGAATCGGGTCGTACACGCATAGAACATGATATGCTGGGCGAACGCAATGTTCCATATGAATATTATTATGGGATTCAAACCCTGAGAGCGCTTGAAAACTTCAATATCACGGGTGTAACTCTTAACTTTTATCCTGCTCTTGCAGAAGCTCTTGCAATGGTTAAACTTGCTGCAGCCAAAGCCAATGCCGATCTGGGGCTATTGTCGCGTACTGTTGCCGATGCAATTGGTACAGCATGTAATGAGATCATCAACGGAAAATATATTTATCATTTTGTTGTTGATATGATGCAGGGCGGTGCCGGCACATCAACCAACATGAATGCCAATGAAGTGATTGCCAACCGTGCTCTGGAGATTATGGGATATGAAAAGGGGCAATATGAACACTGCCATCCCAATAATCATGTGAACCTTTCGCAATCACCCAACGACGCTTACCCTACTGCTGTGAAAATAGCTCTTATGAACAGCAATGAACGTCTGGTTCTTGTTCTAAAGGATCTCGTCAGCGCATTCAGGAAAAAAGCTGAAGAGTTTGCTCATATAATAAAAATGGGACGTACTCAATTACAGGATGCCGTTCCAATGACCCTGGGTCAAAGTTTCGAAGCTTATGCCGTAACTCTTGAAGAAGAAGTGGAAAGACTTATTGAGAATTCTCATCTTTTCCTGGAAGTAAATATGGGAGGAACTGCAATCGGAACCGGTATCAATGCCGAACCGGGTTATAGCGAACGGGTCATACAGCATCTACGCAGGATAACCGGAATGAATATGGTACTGGCATCCAATCTGGTGGAGGCTACACAGGACACAGGTGCCTTTGTAATGTATTCTTCGGCTATAAAAAGGCTTGCAGTAAAGCTTTCAAAAATAAGTAACGACCTTCGTCTGTTATCGTCAGGACCCCGTGCAGGTCTTAATGAAATAAACCTGCCTCCTATGCAACCAGGAAGTACCATTATGCCCGGCAAAGTCAATCCTGTTATTCCGGAAGTAGTGAACCAGATTGCTTTTAAAGTAATTGGAAATGACCTGACAGTAACCCTGGCCACTGAAGCTGGTCAGTTGGAACTTAATGTCATGGAGCCGGTTATGGTTTTCAGCCTGTTTGAATCAATTGAAATGCTTAAGAACGGAATGGAAACACTTAACCACCGTTGCATTACAGGTATTACTGCCAATGAAAAACGATGCCGCGAAATGGTTGAGCATAGTATCGGGCTGGTAACTGCACTAAATCCATATATAGGTTATGAAGCTTCAAACCAGTTAGCTGCCGAGGCTTTACATTCAGGACGCAGTGTTTACGATCTGGTTCTGGAAAAGAAACTGATGTCAAAAAAGGATCTGGATAATGTACTGCTACCAGAAAACATGATCAAACCCAGAATGATTATGTCGAAGAAATAATCCTATTTTGAATTCTGAACCTATTCGTCAGGCCTGAACACAATACCAACGTGTTTGCGCCCGTCAATCTTTACCGATAACTCATTTTTGAACCTTATATGGCGTATCAGGTCATTTTCAAATTCTGCTGTCTGACGAGATAAAAAGTCCACATTATAAAATCCATCCTGAATGTATGGATTGATAGTGAAATATCCAACCCTGAAGGATGTGAGATTATGAAAGAAATGCGTGCCCTGGCTTGGGTCAACCCTGTAATTATCAAGACCTGATTCAACAATAACGCGGGCATTTGATATTTGCGACCATTTAACAGGTATTCCAAGCCATGAATCGCTCGAACCCCAGCGCCCGGGACCTACAAGAATGTAATACCGTTTCTCAGTTATCATTTTCTGGTTCAACTGCTCTATCATCAAAGCCATTTCCTTGTTCCTTGCTGAATCAAACGCATCGGGTTTTACGTATATCACATCATAAATTCCATTTATAATTCCATTCCCCATAGCATTATGCGAAAACAGCAAGGTGTCTTCATAAGAAGTATCCTCAAGGCTGATATCAACTATTTCTTTGTTTTCAACAATAGGACGAATTTGCAGCAGATTGAAGATTTTAGGTTTATTAAGCGGACGATCAAGGTTCACGGCAAATTCAATCTCCACATGTTTATTCATCGCTTTATGACCCATGTCAAGGACATCGGCAAGTATTTGCGCAAGAGGGAAAACATTGTGACTCAGAATATTGCTGAAAGTAACAACACGTTTACCTTCATCAAACATGCCATCACGAAGCTGGTTTGAATGAAAATCAAGAGTAGAAGCTACAAACCGCAGGGCATTGTGACTCTCGGCTTCCGAGATACCGGGTTTAAAAATATTCACCCCGTCATCAGTACTTGGATAAAAGCTCTGAGGGTCGAGGTCAAGGGCATAAAAAATATTCTGGGTTTCTTTTAAAGCCATTTTTACTGAACTCAACTGCAATACCTTTTTAGGATATTTTGGTGAGAACCTAAGGGTAACCCCTCCGTCAACAATGTATTTTCCCAAACCATATGCAATATTGGCAATTCCGTCTTCAGGCTTTTCAGGGTCAATAGGATAGAAATTCACTGACCTGGCTACACCTGAAATAGTTGGATAAAACATTTCCTTGTATTGCTGCCCGCACACTTCCTGCAATATCACTGCCATTTTTTCTTCATCTATCACATTGGTAGTTGCACTTGTATAAGCCTTGCTGTTCTTATAAAACACCGAAGCATACACGCTTTTTATCGCAATGGAGATCATATCTATCATCAGTCGCTTGTCGTTTCGCACATTAGGTATCATATAGGTGCTATAAATACCTGCAAACGGCTGATAATAGGAATCTTCAAGCAGACTTGACGAGCGGATCGCAATAGGGTTCTTAATTATAGATACAAAAGTTAAAAGTGCCTCATGGATTCTCAATGGCAACCGTGCCTTTATAAAAGCCTGAAGTATTTCTTCGTCGGGAATATCGGATAAGGCTATTCTATGAAGCCTGTTTTCTTCCATGAATTCATCGAATACGTCAGTACAGAGCACAACAGTTCGCGGAATAGTGATCAGAATATCGGGATAATCGCCAAAAACATGATTCTGCTTTATCAGACTGTCGAGAAAAGCCAGCCCACGGGCTTTTCCACCTATCGAACCATCGCCGATACGCGTAAAATTCAGATATTCATCAAAGCTTTTACGGTTAAATCTGGCAATAATACCACGCGATTTGTTTTGACGATACAATGCAATGGCATCAAAAACAAAGTGCCGGACCTCAGTAAGGTCCTGAAAATCTTCAGGTTTTAGATCTCTGAAAAGCTCAGCCAGCGAAAACAAGGCTCTGGCTCGCAACCACTTGGAAATATGATTTCTGTATATATGATAAGTCATCGATCTGTCAGGAACTTCAAAAATCTTTTGTTGCAGGGCTTTAAGATCGGAAGCGCGGGTGATCTCTTCATGAGTATCGGGATCAACAAAAATAAAATCGCCAAAAGCAAGATATTGAATAATAAAGTTCTTTAACTCCAGTGTAAGTGTTTTTGAAAGCTTATAAATAAAGCCCACTTTCATTTCTCTTGCATACTGCTGATTTTCAATATCTGACGATTGCAGCAACATGGGCATGAACGGATCATCAAGTTTAACTTTCTGAAACAGCTTAATGCCTGCCTGATTATCCTGAACTCCATTGCAACTATAGCTTATATCGCTGATTATTCCCAGCAGGTTATGTTTGTATTTTTCATACATCCTGATAGCCTCTTCATAACTGGTAGCCAGAAGGATTTTAGGCCTGCCGCGCATACGAAGCATCATCTGGTGTTCATTAAGACCTTCGGTCATAAAAGCCTGACTTTGTTTGAAAATGATTTTATATATCAAAGGCAGATAGACCGAATAAAAACGTATGGAATCTTCAACAAGCAAGATTGCCTGCACTCCTACCTCATTGATATCGTGCTCGGCATTTCGCATGTCTTCAATCAGTTTGATTATAGCCAGCAAAATATCAGAGTTCCCAAGCCATGAAAATATATAGTCAATACCACTAAGGTCGTCCTGTGCTATTTTTATTGAAACCTCACGCGAAAAAGCTGTAAGCACAACAATAGGAATATTCGGATACTCTACTTTGATTTTTTTTGCCATATCAAATATATCCTCTCCTCCTTCGCTCAACATTGAAATAACGAGGTCAATATTTTCTTCTTTAAGTATTTGAAAAGCCTGATTACTTGAACTGGCAATAAGAAACTGAGGCGGATAACGAAGATTTAGAGATACATATTCATTGAAAATCTGTTCGTCAACTCTTCCATCACCTTCCAGAATAAATATATCGTATTCGCTTGCTATCAGAAGCACATTATAAATCCTTTTCTTCATCAGCCCGACAAATGCAGTATCTTTAAAATGATACCTGGCTGCCATTATCCTTTTGATCTTATCCATACTTTGAGTTTTAGAATACAAACCTAAGTTAAAAATGCGAAATTGTATCAAAATGGAAAAATTTTTGTAGTTTTGCAACACAATATTCATATGGGGCTGACCGGTTTTGACAGCAAGGAAGTGGTATTGTAAGCATGCCGGGTGTTGTGTGTTTACCCGTTAACAACAATGCATACGCCAGAATAAATGGCAACAATTACAATTTCTCGTTAGCTGCTTAATCAAGAAGATTAAGTCGCTTTCTGTTTCCCGCAAAACCTCTCCAAACGGTGTTGTGGATGAAGCATCGAAAAAGTTTGGATAGAAAAAGTTTTGTTCCGGAGCTTTTTTGAAATAACAGGAACTAAGGATGAAGTAGGTTTGCCTTTCACTGGCTTTCATCCCTACAAAATATGAAAGGCTAAGCATGTAGAAAGCATTATTGCTGCTTGTTTGGACGAGGGTTCGACTCCCTCCAGCTCCACTAAAAACAATTAACCGGCTAAAAGTCCCTCCTGCGGCTTACACATTGTTTTCAATCTTTTCCAAAGCTATTTTAAACCACACAGTATAATTTTCAGGATATTTTTTTACGTCGCTGAACAATTCTTTCATGTCAATCCATTTCCATTCAGCTACCTCTTCAGTGTTGATTACAGGGTCATCATTATGATAACCAAAAATAACATGATCGAATTCATGCTCGGTAAGACCATTATCAAATGGAGCTTTATATATGAATGAAAGTTTCCATTCCAGATCGCAATCGAAGCCCATTTCTTCCATAAGGCGACGATGCGCAGCTTCAAGGGTGGTTTCTCCCGGACGGGGATGGCTGCAGCAGGTGTTTGTCCACAATCCCGGAGAATGATATTTATGTAAGGCACGCCTTTGCAACATAAGCTCGCCTTTGTCATTGAATATAAAAACCGAAAAAGCACGGTGAAGCAAAGCCAGTTCATGTGCCTTAAGTTTTTCCTCCACCCCGATTGGGGTATCATCTTTATCAACCAGAATAACTCTTTCCATATATTCTATCTTAATGGTTCCAAAATCTTCTCATCTGAAAGCAGCTAATTTTTCATGTTTTTAATAATACTGCTGTCAAAATATCAGCAATTGCTGTTTTATTTATTTTTCCTTTTCACCACTCTCAATGCAGCCTCAACAATATCAGGTGTGTCAAGGTTGAATTTCCGCATTAGTTCTTCAGGAGTGCCACTTTCACCAAATTTATCTTTGACCGCAACCATCTCAAGTGGCTTGGGGTCATAAAGGGCAAGAGTCTGCGCAATACTGTCGCCAAGTCCTCCATTCATCTCATGCTCTTCAGCGCTTACAGCGCAACCGGTTTTCTTTACTGAGTCAAGAATAGCCTGAACATCAAGGGGTTTGATGGTGTGAATATTAATAATCTCGGCAGTTATTCCTTTATCTTTCAGAACTTTACAAGCTTCCAGGGCTTTCCAAACCAGATGTCCGGCAGCAAAAATACTTACATCGTTCCCGGGCTGAAGCAATATTGCTTTTCCGATTATGAACTTCTGGTTTTCCGGGATAAAATTAGGGACTTTAGGTCGCCCAAAACGTAGATACACAGGTCCGGAATATTTTGAAGCTGCTATTGTTGCAGCTTTTGTCTGATTATAATCGCAGGGATTGATAACGGTCATATTGGGCAACATTTTCATCATCCCAATATCTTCAAGCATCTGATGTGTGGCACCATCTTCGCCAAGGGTTATTCCTGCATGTGAAGCTGCAATTTTCACATTCTTGTTTGAATAGGCAATTGACTGCCTTATCTGGTCGTACACCCGCCCTGTTGCAAAATTTGCAAATGTGGTTGCAAAAGGTATTTTACCGCCAATGGCAAGTCCGGCAGCAATTCCCATCATGTTGGCTTCCGCAATTCCTGTCTGAATAAAGCGTTCGGGAAAAGCCTCGGCAAACTCATTAAGTTTCAGTGAGCCTGTCAGGTCAGCGCAAAGAGCCACAACATCAGCATTGGTTTTTCCAAGTTCCAGCATAGCAGCTCCAAATCCTGAACGGGTATCCTTATTTCCGGTATTTATATATTGATTCATATAATCTCTTTTTTATATAAAAATAAAAAAGCATTGTAATCAACTGATTTACAATGCGTTACACTTCAGTAATCGCCTATAGTTTCTACAAGCTGTGAGAGGGCTGACTGCAATTGTGCATCGTTGGGCGGTGAGCCGTGCCATTGATGGCGGTCTTCCATGAAATCTACTCCCTTTCCCATTATTGTATGCATGAGTACCATTACCGGTTTTCCTTTGCCAGTAAGTGCTTTTGCCTGTTCCATTGCCGCAAGCAGCTCTTTAACATCATTTCCGTCAGTTTCAAGTACCTGCCAGCCAAAGCTTTCCCATTTATTTTTAAGGTCTCCTAACGGCATAACTTCATGCAAAGGACCATCAATTTGTTTTTTATTGTAGTCAATTACAGCTATCAGGTTATCCACTTTTTTTGCAGTTGCAAATATAGCTGCTTCCCACACCTGACCTTCCTGTATTTCTCCATCTCCCATAAGTACATATACATGGTAAGGGTCCTTGTTCAACTTTTTGCTTAAAGAATATCCAATAGCTACTGAAAGCCCTTGTCCCAGCGAGCCTGAAGCAACCCTCACTCCGGGCAACCCGTCGGCAGTGGCAGGATGCCCCTGCAACCTTGAATTTAGCTTACGGAAGCTTCCAAGTTCAGCTATATCAAAATAGCCGCTTCGTGCAAGAACACTGTACCAGCCCGCTGAAAGATGTCCGTTCGACAGGAAAAAAACATCTTCTCCCATGCCATCCATTTTAAAACTGGCAGGATCATGTTTTAAAATTCTTAAATAAAGCGCAGCAAAAAATTCAGCACAACCCAATGGCGCTCCGGGATGTCCGGATTGTACGGCATGAATCATCCTTAAAACATCCCGCCTTATCTGCGATGCAAGATTACTTATCTCTTTTTCTGAGTTCATAAAATTGAATAAATTACTTATAAACCGTAAATATGAGGGTTCAAAAATATATATTTTATCCGGATAGGTTATCTTTTTAAAATTGAACTTCTGGTAATTATGCCTAAACTATCTGGATTTTAATATTTTTCTAAATTTTTAAAATCAGAATGACGGAAAGTTTTTGACAATACAAACCTTAAGCCCAGCAAATAGTTTTTTGCAAATGCTTTGAAATTCATACAAAACAAAGAACTTTGCGAAATCGTTATATTAAACCGTTAAATACCCCAAAACTCAAATTTGCTCTGTAATGAAACTTATTTTTAGGATATTTCTGCTGATAGCTTTAGTTAATTGTGGTTCAATTAAATTGACTGCCCAAACCAAACATGGATTTATTCATGAAGAAGAGCAGGAGAAACAATGGGTTGACTCGGTTTATAATTCATTAACCATTGATGAACGCATAGCCCAGCTTATAATGGTGCGTTCGTTTTCGAACCGCAATCAGAAATATACCGATTCCATCGCCAGAATGCTGGCAAAATATAATATTGGCGGGGTTATATTTTTTAAAGGAACACCAGTCTCACAGGTTCAGATGACCAATAGGTTCCAGAATGCAGCTAAAACTCCGTTGTTAATTGCCATGGATGCTGAATGGGGACTGGCAATGCGCCTCGACAGTGTTATCAGTTTCCCCCGACAACTTGCTCTGGGTGCTATTGAAGACGATATGCTGATCTTTGATATGGGGTTTGAGATTGGAAGGCAGCTTAAACGGCTTGGAGTGCATATAAATTTTGCTCCTGTGGCAGATGTGAATGTGAATCCTTTGAACCCTGTGATAAACAGTCGTTCGTTTGGTGAAAACAGGATTTTTGTTGCCCATAAAGCTCTTGCCTATATGAAAGGATTGCAAAACATGGGTGTAATAAGCGTAGCCAAGCACTTTCCGGGACATGGCGATACCGATAAAGATTCGCATTATATTTTACCACAGATAAATAAGCCTTTTTACGAAATTGACAGCATACACCTTTTCCCTTTTAAATATCTGATAGAAAATGGAATAGCAGGGGTAATGCCGGCTCATTTATCAGTTTCTGCCATTGATCCTCGCCCAGGATCAATTTCAAGTCTGTCACCTCTGGTAGTCAATGATCTGTTAAAAGAGAAACTGGGTTTTAAAGGTCTGGTTTTTACTGACGGGCTGGAAATGAAAGCAGTGGTTGACTTTGCTTCTGCAGATTCAGTTGAAATCAAAGCCCTGCTTGCCGGAATCGATGTTTTGATCTTACCTCTGAATGTTCCAAGAGCAATTACAAATATTAAAAAGGCTATTACCACCGGGCTTATACCCGAAAACCTCATTGAAGAAAAATGCAGGAAAGTACTTAGCTGGAAATATAAAGTAGGACTTGCCAATCATGAAGAAATACCAATTGAAAATCTTTACAACGATCTAAACACACCTGAAACCGAACTTATCTACAGGCGTCTCGCGGCATCATCGCTGACGCTTCTGAACAATAATGACAATCTGATTCCAATCCGAAGTCTTGATACCCTCAAATTAGCTTCAGTAGAGATCGGATATTCAAAAAACACAAGCTTTTCTGACAGATTAAAGAATTATGCTCATGCTGATGTGTTTACTATTGAGAAATCGGCTTCAGTAGCCGGTTTTAATGAACTACTGAATAAATTAAAAGCTTACAATCTGGTATTTGTATGTGTGCGAAACACGAGACAAAATCCTCCTGAATACGGCATAAACAGCCTTACCCGAAAATTTGTCCGGAACCTTTCGGAAAAAGTAAAAACAGTGATGATACTGGCAGGCAACCCATACAGTCTTAGGTTATTTGAAAATGCTGAAAATCTTAATGCAATCATGGTTACTTATCATGACACCGACCTCAGTGTTGATCTTACTGCTCAGGCGTTGTTTGGAGCCATTCAGGTAAGTGGTGAATTACCGGTTAGTCCTTCGCAAAATTATAAAGCCGGTGATGGGGTAAAAACTGAAGAATTGAAAAGGTTGCAATATTCAATTCCTGAAGAGACAGGCATCAGATCGGAATGGCTGCAAAAAGCTGACTCCATTGCATTGAAAGGTATTGTTGAGAAAGCCTATCCGGGTTGCAGGGTTCTTGTAGCACTTGAAGGAAGGGTCATTTACGATAAAAGCTTTGGGCACCACACTTACGACAGAAAAAGAAGGGTTAGGAATGATGATATTTATGATATTGCTTCAATCACAAAAATTGCAGCTACTACATTGGCTGTCATGAAATTATATCAGGATAACAAGCTTGATGTTGATAAAAAACTCTCATATTATCTGCCGGAGTTAAAAAACACGGATAAAAACAATATTGTGATCCGCGATATTATGGCTCATCAGGCAAGATTACAATCCTGGATACCTTTTTACAAGAAATACCTTAAAAACGGTAACCCTGACCCGGCATTTTTCAGTAATACTAAAAAAGGGGATTTTGTTGTAGAAGTTGCAAGAAATCTGTACATGGACAAATCGCAGATAGAAAAGATCTATGATAGTATTGCTGCGTCGCCATTTTCAAAACGCAGAGGATATCTTTACAGCGACCTTGGGTTTTTCTGGCTGAAGCAATTAGTGGAACGAATTGCAGGAGTTACCATTGACGAATATGTGTATGAGAATTTTTACAAACCTTTGGGAATGAACAATACAGCTTTTAATCCCCTTAAAAAATTCGATACTGAAAGAATTATTCCTACCGAAGATGACCGTGAATTCAGAAAGCAATTGTTGCAGGGTTATGTTCATGATCCGGGAGCAGCCTTGCTGGGAGGTGTTGGCGGACATGCCGGATTATTCTCTTCTGCCAATGATCTGGCTGTTTTAATACAAATGATGATGAATAAAGGTTATTATGGCGGACAGCAATTTCTTACCCCACAAGTGCTTTCAGAATTCACACGCACTCAGTTTCCGCTCAACGATAATCGGCGTGGAATGGGATTTGACAAACCTCAACTGGTGAAAGAGGCTAATGGTCCTACCAGCATCTCGGTTTCAGCTTCAAGTTTCGGGCATTCAGGCTTTACAGGAGTTTATGCCTGGGCTGATCCAAAATACGAGCTTGTTTATATTTTTCTTTCGAACCGGGTTTATCCTTCAGCCAATAATGGCAAAATCAATAAGCTAAATATCAGAACCAATATTCATCAGGTTTTTTATGAAGCTCTTGAAAAAAGGGATAATCAGGGATATGACCAGATGATACACTGAATCATATCCCCAAAAATCTTCTTTAAATCTATAGCCGATAAACCGGAATAAGGTTAATTCACCTTGAACAGATCGTCCTTAAGTTTGGAATTAACTTTTACTGACAGCACTTTCATATCAAAAGACTGAGGACCACTTGTCTGTTTAATTGAAAAGGGGAACTTCACTTTGCTGACCTCTCTATAATCAGCAATTTCAGTTACGCCATTTTCACTGATTAACTTGATTCTCAAACCCGTTTCAACATCAAAATACTGAGTTTCAGTCTTTGAGGTAGGATATGTAATCTCAACCTTATAGGCTTCCTTTTCTCCAACAGTTTCAATTCCCTTCAATTCGCGTTTGATATTATATTTATCATAATACAGTTCAATATTCATAACGGACTGAAACTTTAAATCCTCAAGCAATTCTCCTTCAATTGGCTGCTCACCCATAGGAGAGGTAACTGTTCCTTTAGTACCATCAAAAATTTGTTTTGAGAATATTGTTCCGCCACTTCCCATTTCCATCCTGTATTTATCCGGAGCTTTCAAATAGGTGTCAATATTCAGCGACATCCCCTGGATTTCAGAAATAGCCGAAATACTGACATCTTTTATCCCTTTAAGGTTTTTCTCACCGCCAATTGCATTTATATAAGCTCCAATGACTTCATCGGCATTCATACCTTCCGGAGCAGCTTTAAGTTTTTTAGCCGGATCATATTCATTGCCATCTTCATCAAAATAAAGGATCTTCCCTGTTGAAGAAAATCTTTTTAAGCCTTCAGCAATTTCTGAAGCATTTCCAACTACAAGAATATTGACATTATTTGGCATTAAATATTTATTTGCTGCTTTAAGTATATCATTTTCATTTATGGCAGACAGCCGCTGGAGGTAAGTTGTGTAATAATCGGCAGGCAAATCATAACGGGCAATATTCAATGCAAAATTTGCGATGGTCTGAGGATCTTCAAGCGAAAGAGCAAAATTCCCGTTCATTTCATTTTTGAACAGATTTAACTCATTTAATGGAACAAGCTCGTTTTGCATACGTCTGATCTCAAAAAGGATTTCATTCACAGCACTATCAGTGGCTATGGTTCTAACGTCAGTATTGGCTACAAACGATCCAACAAGTTTACCGCTGCTCAGGCTGGAATATGCTCCATAAGTAAATCCGTGGGTTTCGCGCAGGTTATTAAACAATCGTGAGGTGCCACCGCCCAGAATACTGTTCATAACTCTTGCGCTGATAATATCTTCAGCACCCGGTTTCAAATCAACAGGATAGCCAACCCTGATAACCGACTGCACAGCGTTTGGACGATCAACAACAGCCACACGTACACCTTTTGGCGGCATAGGAGTTGGATAACTATGCTTCGGTACCAGGCCCCGCTCCCATTTGCCAAAATAATTCTCAACTATCTTCTTTATTTCATCAAACTTAACATCACCTACAACTGCCATATAGGTAATTTCGGGTTTATAGTAAGTATTGTAAAATCTCTCACAGCTTTCAAGAGTAATGTTTTCAAGACTTTTCTCAGTAATGTTCAAACCATAGGGATGATTGTTGCCATACAACAACACATTGTTAACCCGTGCTGCAACAGATGATGGCTCATTTTTACCAGCCATAAGTCCTGACAAAGTCTGGGTTTTTACTCTGTTAAAATGTTCTTCTTCAAAACGGGCATTGATTATAACATCAGCAATAAGCTCAGCCAGTGTTGAAGTATATTTTGAAAGTCCGGAAGCATATAACCCACCGGCATACACACTCATGGAAGCTCCTATGAAATCAATTTCTTCATCAATCATTTCCTTAGTACGGTTTGCTGTAGCTGTTCGCAGTATTCCGCCTGTAATATCTGTCAAACCTGCCATTTCTTTGTCAAACACAGGGTCGTAATCAAATACGAGTGAATAGGTTACGCGAGGGACTTTGCTATTTTCTACCACAAAAACACGCAAGCCGTTATCCAGGGTAAATGATCTTGCTTCACCAATTTTAATTTGTGGTGCAGGACCCGGTTCAGGCATTTTTGAACGGTCAATCTGAGCATAAGCTGCTGAAAATATCGAAATTGCCAGTATTGTAAAAAATATCTTTTTCATTGTCATACCTCCTATTATTATTGTGATTTAGGTAAATAATGTAAAACCACACGGTTATCTTCTCTCAGATATTGCTTTGCCACGCGGTTTAAATCGTCACGAGTAACTTTCATATAGCGGTCAATTTCGGTATTTATCAGCCCGGCATCGCCATAAAAAATATGATACTCGGCCAGATTATCGGCTATTGACGACATACGAGCATTGGAAGTGATAAAACTGGCTTCCTGCATATTTTTTGTTTTCTGAAATTCACGTTCGCTAATTCCTTCATTAATAACGATTTTTATCTGTTCGTCAATTGCCCTTTCAAGATCACCTGCTTCAACACCCATATTAGCTATTCCAAAGACCAGATAAAGCCCCGGATCGGCAAGGGGGAAAGGGAAAGAAAAAACTGCAAGTCCTTTTTGTGCATCGTCAACAATGGCTTTGTACATACGCGAACTCTCTCCGCCCGAAAGTATATTTGTGAGCATTTCAAGAGCATAGCTGTCCGGATGGCCTTTTTCAGGAATACGGTATGCCTGAATAACAGCAGGCAATTGAATATTATCGTAAACAATATCTCTGATCTCACCCTGCAAAGGAGGTTCAACAATCTGAGGACGATAAAGCTCAGCCTTGCCTTTTGGGATATCGGCAAAATATTTTTCTATAAGCTTTCTTGTGGCTTTCACGTCAATATCACCTGCAATCACGAGCACTGCATTATTCGGAACATAATAAGTTTTATGAAAATCCTGGAACTCCTTAAGCTGAGCCTGATCAATATACTGAACTGAACCTATTGGCAACCAGTTAAATGGGTGTTTGGTATATGCATGTTTGAACACTTCTTCAATTATCGAACCATAAGGACGGTTATCATAGCTCTGGCTACGTTCTTCCTTTACCACACTGCGCTGGGTTTCAACACCTACACTGTCAATAACAAGATGCAACATGCGTTCAGATTCCATCCATAAAGCCAGCTCAAGCTGGTTTGAAGGCAAAAGTTCATAATAATGGGTTTTATCCTGCGAAGTATAGGCATTGACCTGCCCACCCGCATTCTGTACGATTTTAAAATACTCGCCACGAGGAATATTTTCTGAACCTTCGAACATAAGATGTTCCATAAAATGAGCAAAACCAGTGCGGTCAGCTCTTTCGTTCTTCGAACCTACATGATAGGTAACAGTTACAGCCACAACCGGAGTAGAATTGTCCTGATGTAAAATAACATGCAATCCGTTTTTAAGATCGTACTCTTCAAAAGCGATCTTACGCTGTTGTGCTGACAGCATGAATGTAAACAGCAATAATGCCGTTAAAAACCATAATTGTTTGAATTTCATAATAATAAAAGGATTTAAGATAAGATAGAAATAAAGATAAACTGACAGGATTTATTTAGATAGTGCAAAAGTATTAAAATACAAAGCATTAAATGCTCCGATAGCTGTTAAAATTTCCTAAACCAGCTAAGCAATCGTAAAAGTCAGTATTGTTCTAAAAAAATGTCTTTTATAAAGCAAATTATCGTTTTCTGAAAACAGGATACAGCATATTGTCCTTAATTACCAAAACCAGAGCAATGATATAAAAGCTGTCCATTAACAACAGATATAAAAATTTCTGAAATTCAGAGCTGTGATATGCAGTGAGAAGTATGAGAAAGATAACCTGAAATAAATAAAATATTCCAAAATTAACAAGCAGTGATTTTAAAGCTGATTTTCGGTTTAATACAAGAAAAAGAAACAACTGCCACGACAGTACAATAACAAAAGGCTGCAAAATACCGCCAAACGCCTGAGGATAAGAAGCCTTACGATTGTCAATCAAAGTCCTGACCTTGAACTGATATGTTGTTTCTACTTTTTCAACTTCAACACTTGTATCGTTTTTAATGGTACTTAAAACCACATTGGAACCAAAAGTCACCACTCTGGCGTAAAAAACCTCAATTCCGTTTTGCCATCCAAAAAACACAATGATGGTAATGAGGATAAGAGTTATTATTTTATTGCGTGTTGAAGTCAGTAATGACATTATTATTGAAATTTAGAATTATTGTTCACATCCATATATCCACTGTTTCGAATCCGGAAGCTTATTCATAACATTGTGTTTCAGGATATTAATTTAAATTTTAATCGATCTGTAACGCCACATCCATATCAGGAAAACAAGAAAGCCAAAAAGAATATTCCAGACATAATCATGTACCTGATGAAAGATGTCAACATAATACTTTCCAATAAATCCCATAGTGTAAAACCTGAAATTATTGACAATAAAGACTGATAACATAAACACTATCAGTGTTATAAGTCTTTGATACCACTTTACTGGCGAAAGAATACTAAGATAAAAAACGAAAATATAAAAAGTATATGCTGTACATTCCATTATTACTTCCATAGTGTAGCCAGCTACCGTAATTTTTGGAAAAGCTGGACTTTCTACAGGTATAAATAACAACTTCCCGAATTTCACGGCTGATTCTAATGTAAACTTCACAAAAAAGTCTTCCACCGCCGGACGAATTGATGGTAGATGCAAAACTGCATTGGTTATCAGCCATAGCAGAACAGCGAACAACAACGGTAGGAAATGTTTTAGGAAACTGCGATAAGCTTCCTTTTTGCTTTGCTTATCGCTATATTTTTTTCTTCTCTCTTTCTTACTTTTTGATGACATTAAAATTCCTTGTTAAAATTATAATTAAACTGCCTGCGAACTTCAAAATTAAAAACTTTTCATCTATCACTGATTATTTTAGCAGAGAATTTAACATTAAACTAGCCAAAAGGTTTTATGCATGCAATATATTCCATTAATAATAGAAACTATGATCAACTATTGATTTCTAAATAAAAGTTCATCCTAATAAAATTAAAACGCAGAATTTAGGCTTAACATCTCTGTTGAACAAATTAAGCTGAACAACATATTTAATAATTGTATTTTTGCCGAAAATTATTTTTTACAATGCTCAGGACTCTTTTTAAAACTATCTCTTTACTAAACTTACTTTTGATCTTTTCATTTTATTCCAATGCCCAGTACTATTCAGCAGGTCAGGATCCCGCTTCGCAAAGATGGCGGCAAATCAATACCAGTTCGTTTAAGCTGATATATCCTGAAACATGGGAAAATAAAGCACATAAGCTGGCCGGCTTTCTTGAAACCATTAAGGAGCCTATAAGTAATTCACTGGATTCCAAACCATCAAAAATCCCTGTAATCCTTCATAATCAATCAGTTCTCAGCAATGGGTTTGCAATGTGGGCACCAAAAAGAATAGAAATGATAACTACAATCCCCGATGATAACATTGCAACTGACTGGATGAAACATCTTGCCATACACGAATATCGTCATATTGCACAAATAGAAGGCTTAAACAAGTTAACCACAGGGTTTCTATCAAAATTGTTTGGACAGCATATACTGGGTGCAGTAGCCGGATTGCACTTGCCGCTCTGGTTCCTTGAAGGAGATGCAGTACTTGTTGAAACTGCTATGACTAACAGCGGGCGCGGGCATATCCCTGAATTTATTTATCCACTTACTGCTCAATTATTTGAAAAAGGTGAATACAGCTATGATAAAGCTATCATGGGTTCATACCGTGATATGACTCCTGATTATTACACCCTTGGTTATCACATGGTTGCAATGACGCATAATCAGTTTGGGTTCGAACCTTTTTTGAAATCCATGAAAAATATTGCGCGACTCCCGATTATTCCCGGTTCATTTTCGCGGGGACTTAAACAAACAACAGGAATGAATTCAGCGGGTTTATACCGGCATACAATAAGCAGCCTTAAAAGACAGTGGAAAGAACAAAACAAAAACTTTGATATTTCTGAATTCAAAAGAATAAAAGACAAAAGCGGCTTTGATTACGCTGAATATATAAACCCTCACTATGTTGATGACAGCACCTACATAGCTTTCCGGACTGCTCCGGGAGATATCCCCCGCTTGGTCTTGATTGACAGACATGGGTCGGAGAAAATCATTTTTACACCCGGTTTTGGATTTTATGACTTTCTGTGCTTTGCTGAAGATATTGCCGTATGGGCAGAGATCACCATAGATCCTCGTTGGGAATACCGTAACTGGAGTAATATCAGGATTTTTGATATCACAACTGGCGAAAGCCGCATGATAACCCAAAAAGCACGTCTGCAGTCGCCTGTACTTTCGCCAGACGCATCGAAAATTGCTGCTATCGAAGTTGATGAGCAAAACGAATGGGCGCTTACAATTTTTGATACAAAAACCGGGGAAGAAATACAAAGAATAAACGATCCTGAAATTGATTTTCTGCTTGAGCCTGAATGGAGCCATTGTAGTGAATGTATCATCGCTGTTGCCTTTAATGAGGGTTCAGGGAAAACTATAGTTAAAACAAACATTTATCAACCCCGTTTCGAAGATTTGTTTCATGCCGGATTCACTGAGATCAGCAAACCGGCTTTTGCTGACGACTCTCTTATCTATTTCACCGGCACATGGAGCGGACGCGATGAGATTTACGCATGGAACACTGAAGAAAAACAGCTTTATCATATTCTTGCAGCAGAATACGGAGCCACTAATATTGTTTTATCTGATGACGAAACAAGGTTTTTGTTCTCAGAATTTACTGCCGAAGGATATAAAATTGCTGAATGTACCAACATTAAAAAAACACCGGTTGAAATAAAAGATATCAGAAACAACCTTTTGCCATTGTACAGCTCTGCAGCCCGATCATTTCAAATGATTACCGATACCATTGCTGCAACTGATACTTTGTTCAGATCAATGCCTTTTATCAAAAGACAGAACAGCATGAATTTCCATAGCTGGCTTCCGGCATTTCTGGATGTGGAAGATATGACCCTAAAACCCGGAGCTTCTGCATTCTCACAAAACTACCTGGGAACTGTCATTTCTGCCATACGATATGAATATGACCCAAAAGTTAAAAGGCATGAGGTTTCGTATGATTTATCACTACAATCATGGTACCCTGTTTTTGATCTTGGATTTGGTATTGGCAGCGAGAATCCGGCTGCAAAAGTGGATTCAAAGTCAAATTATGCTTTTGTGAACATTTCAGCAAGCCTGCCTCTTGCTTTTAATCACAATGCTACCATCTACGGAATTCTCCCTCAGATAAGCAATCAAAACACATTCCTGTTATCTCACGAATATCTTGCAAGGCTGAGTCCTGTATCATACTCATTGTCGTTATACGCACATAAAAGAATGGCAATGCGCGATTTATATCCGCAATTTGGGATCTCCACTGTGGCAGGTTTCAGCCATACCCCATTCAATCACACAAAATATTTCACTGATATAGATGCAGGGGATATCGCATATGGAGCTGCCATTGTATTTTTACCCGGTTTGTTGAAACACCATAGTTTGAGGTTATATGCAGGGATACAGAAAAAAACGAACATACATGCCTATTTTAACGATAAAATCCGTTTTGCCCGTGGTTATGACGATGTCCCACTAAATAATGAAATGCTTACTTTATCGGCAAGTTATTCTTTTCCATTTGCGTATCCTGATCTTGCCCTTGGTTCAGTTATTTATGTAAAACGACTTAGAGGCAATATGTTTACCGATCACAGTAGGACTATCTTTGATTTACCAGAACATTCAACTGTTTCAGCAGGTTTTGATATAATTGCTGATGCACATCTACTGCGCCTGCCAATGCCTTTTGAATTTGGCTTACGAACAGTATATTTGCATGATCTGAATAAGGTCGCTTTTCAGTTTTTATATGGAGTTGATTTTTATGCTGTTGGAAATGCGTTTAGAAAAGGAAGAGTATTGCCGCCAAAATACTAATATGGCTTATTGCTGATAATCAGTAAAATCAGTTTGTGCTTGCTGAAATTCATTTTCTTCAGAACCGAAAAGCTCAAGCCACATTACAAATGACTCTACTCTTCTGATTTATCGGGCAGCATCGGAACAAATCTGAATGCTCCATGTTTTTCAGTTGTAAATTCCCCATCAGCAGTTTTGTGTACTACTGTCATAATCTGAACATCATCGGCGCCCATGGGTAATACCATCAGTCCGCCGGGTTTCAGTTGTTCTGCCAGAATTTTAGGAACATGAGAAACTGCTGCGGTAATGAGTATTTTATCAAAAGGTGCAAAAGTAGGAAGACCGGCAAATCCATCGCCATAAAACACTTTAATGCTTCCATATCCTATTTTGGGAAGAAATTCTTTTACCTTTTTAAACAATGATTTATGTCTTTCAATGGTAAAGACCCTGGCACCCATCTGAGCCAGAATACAAGCCTGATATCCTGAACCTGTTCCTATTTCAAGGATCCTATCTCCTTTCTCAACCTTCAGCAACTGGGTTTGAAAAGCTACAGTAAAAGGCTGTGAGATAGTTTGTCCTGCGCCAATAGGAAAAGGTTTATCGTCGTATGCAAATTCAAGAAAAGTAGATTCAAAGAAAAAATGCCTTGGCACGGCATCAATGGCTGCAAGTACCTCTTTTGATGTAATTCCTTTGCTTCTGATAATTTCTACTAACTTTCTGCGCATTCCTTTATGCCGGTAATTATCTTCGAGGGTAATAGCCATAACAAAGTAAAAAGCAGATCAATTAAACAAAATTTTGAGATTTTGCAAATGTAAGCATTCAATCTATTAAAATTGATAGCTTTGCAAAAAAAAGCAATGTTGAAGATCGGTGTTCTTGGAGCCGGGCACTTAGGAAAAATACATTTAAAGTGCATTAAGCAAATTAATGATTATCAATTAGTTGGGTTTTATGATCCAAATGAAGAAATTGCAAAACAAGTAGAAATTGATAAAAATGTAAAACGTTTTACCGATATTGAGAAACTGATTGACGAAGTAGATGTTGTAGACATTGTTACGCCTACTGTTTCGCATTTTGATTGTGCTCAAAGGTCTTTAAAGAAATTCCGTCATGTTTTTATTGAAAAACCCATAGTTGCAACTCCTGATGAGGCATTAAGGCTCATTGACCTTGCTACTGAGGCAGATGTAAAAGTTCAGGTAGGACATGTTGAGAGGTTCAATCCTGCTTTTTTGGCTGCCCAGCCCTACCTCAGTAATCCTATGTTCATTGAGGCTCACCGTCTTTCGCAATTCAACCCTCGCGGCACTGATGTACCAGTTGTTCTTGATCTTATGATACATGATATTGACATAGTTTTGAATGTAGTTCAATCAAATGTTAAAAAGATAAATGCCAGCGGTGTTTCAATTGTGAGCGATACCCCTGACATTGCCAATGCACGTATTGAATTTGAAAACGGCTGTGTAGCAAATCTTACTGCCAGTCGTATTTCAATGAAGAATATGAGAAAATCACGTTTTTTTCAGCGCGATAGCTATATTTCAGTAGATTTCCTGGATAAAGAACTTGAGATCATACGTTTACAAGACCTTCCATCAGAAACTAACAATCCGTTTGCGTTGGTATTAAAAATGGGCTCAGGAAAACCTGATAAACAACTGTTATTTGAAAAGCCGGTAGTTCCTGATGTTAACGCCATTGTTGAAGAATTAAAAAGTTTTCATCATGCCATAATGAACAATAAAACTCCTCCGGTTACTATTTTTGATGGGTATGCAGCTCTTGAAGTTGCCCACCAGATAATCAACAAAATAAATCAGTTGCCAGCAAATCTAGTTTAAGCAATATACCACACTCGTAAACGTTCATAATCCATTGAATATCCCTCTTTTTTCAGCTACAGGTTTGAACATGATCAATTATAGACTTATCTATCCTATCCTGCTCATTTTCATAATATTACTGTTCAATTCATGCAATCCTGATAATGACAAGGGTATTCCTTCCTATATTCACATTGAAAAAATTGATCTTATTACAACGCCTCTTCAGGGAACTGCTTCACATAAAATCGTTGATGCCTGGGTTTACATTGACGACAAGCTAATAGGTGCTTTTGAGTTGCCAACAACATTTCCCGTGCTTAGATCAGGAAATACTGAAATAAAGATCTATGCAGGCATCAAAATAAATGGGATTGCGGCAGTACGCTCTCCCTATCCCTTTTATAAACCAATTTTTGTTTCTGCTGATCTGATACCCGAAAGGATTGACACACTGCGTAACCTGACAACAACATATGAGCAAAGCACCACATTTGAATGGCTTGAGGATTTTGATTCAGGCGCTCTTAGCATTGACACTACTAAGCTAAGCGCAACCAAACTTCACCGTATTTCAGATCCCTCTCTGATTTTCAAATATAAAAACGAGAGAAATGATTACTCGGCAATGGCAACGCTTAGTGGCGATTCAACACTTTTTGAATGTGCCTCCATTGAATATTTTGAATTACCAAAAACCGGAACTCCGGTTTTTCTTGAAATGAATTACAAAAACGATTTCAATTTAACTGTCGGGTTGTTTTATATCACATCAACACATGAAGTTCATCAACATTCAGTTCTTATTCTGAATCCTACTGAAGAATGGAACAAAGTGTATATTAATTTTACACCTACCATATCCATTCTTCCTTTCGCGCAAAAATTTAAAGTATTTATTGGTATGATGAAAAACGATCCATCAGTGACTGCAACAATTTATCTGGATAATCTTAAACTGGTTTATTAAAATAATCAAAAAAAACACTAAAACTGATCAAAAAAAACTAATTTTACCAGCCCGAAAACCGCCATCATTAAGCCATTTAAGTATGAATAAAAAGAAACAAGTTGCTAAATACGTAATAGCCGATCTGCTTTCAGCAGCGCTAGCCTGGAGTTTGTTCTTTCTGTACCGGAAATCAGTATATGATCCTGAAATACAGGTTAATCTGGGCAAAGTATATGCTGATGCAAATTATTACGTTGGGGTTATTATTATTCCTTTATTCTGGCTGGCACTTTACGCCATGGCAGGCACATACAGGCGTATTTACCGAAAATCGAGGCTGAAAGAACTTGGTCAAACCCTTATAATCACAATTATCGGCATTGTTACTATTTTCTTTGCACTCATCCTTGACGATATAATAATTTCGTATAAAACTTATTATCACTCACTTATAGTTCTTTTTGTATTGCATTTCGGCTTTACCTATACTTTACGACTGATCATCACTTCTCATACCGCATATAAAATTCATCATAAAATAATAGGCTTCAACACCCTGATAATCGGCAGCAATGAAAATGCAGTAAAAGTATATACTGATATTGAGAACCAGGAAAAACATTCAGGTAATAAGTTCATTGGTTTTATTAATGTAGAACCATATAAAGACTATAAGATAGAGGAATTTCTCCCGCATCTCGGAAGTCTGTCCGATTTGAAAAGCATAGTACAGGAATATGAGGTTGAAGAGGTTATTATTGCCATTGAAAGATCGGAACACAAAACTATAGAGATGATAATCACACAGTTACAAGAACTGAATGTGATAATAAAAATAATCCCTGATATGCAGGATTTTCTGCTGGGCACTGTGAAAGTACAATCTATTTTCCACACACCTTTAATCCAGATATCTCCTGATCTGATGCCGCCCTGGCAGCAAAGCATCAAACGAGCGATGGATGTTATACTTTCATTGATAGCAATGATAGTATTGATCCCTTTCTATGTTTTCACAGCAATAGGAGTAAAGCTCAGCTCAAAAGGACCAATTATTTATTCACAGGAAAGAATAGGTTTGCACGGGAAACCTTTCAGGATGCATAAATTCCGTTCAATGTATTCCGATGCTGAAAAGGGAGTACCAATGTTATCGTCAAAAGCTGATCCCCGAATTACAACTTTCGGCAGATTTATGCGTAAAGTCCGTCTGGATGAGATTCCACAATTTTACAGTGTACTTATCGGCGACATGTCGCTGGTAGGTCCACGCCCTGAGCGTCAGTATTATATTGACCAGATCGTACAAAGGGCACCCCAGTACATGCTACTGCAAAAAGTAAAACCGGGTATTACTTCATGGGGACAGGTAAAATTCGGGTATGCCGAAAATGTGGATGAGATGATTGAAAGGCTTAAATACGACATTCTCTATATCGAGAATATGTCAATAGCTATGGATATTAAGATAATGATATATACTGTACTCATAGTAGTTACCGGCAGGGGGAAATAAAAGATCAAATTGAGCCTGTTTCTATCATCCTCACGATCAGTTCTATATCTTTATCTTCTCCATCAGGATCATATTTGATTTTCAGGTCAAATCCAAAAATACTGGCAAAAGTCTGCCAGAAAAACACCCTGATCTTTCCACGGAATTCTTTTACAATATCGTATGTTGAATATCCTGTTTCGCGATCAATGAGCTTTAATAATATCCAGCCCTGAGTAAAAGTAAGTTTCTTCAGGTCATCCTCAAATTCCAGACGTATCTTATCTTCAGCCTTTTTCATCAGCTCTCGTTTTTCATATTCAGAACTAAGGTTTAAAAGCTGATTTTCATATTCCATCATCCTGATACTGGCTAAACGTGCATAGGGGTATGTTTTTTTTACATTCCGAACCAAACGGTTGAAGCGAAATTCCTGAACAGCATTTTTAAATACGGGAGGGGCATATTTAACATATTCAGGCAAAGTAATGACAGCCAGAGTATCTCCATTAACATCAATTATGGCTTGCGTAACCACAGGCCATGAGCTCTGGGAGCGTGCTCCGAAAGTCAGCAAAACAAGAAAAACAAAAACAGATGAAATCCTTTTCATAACTCTACCTGAATCTGGTATTAAAAACGTAAACAGACCGTCAATAATTATACCAAACTGAATCAGGCAACTTTTAAACGGGAAATCCCTGAGCGCTCAAGTTTGCTTTTGACATATTCCAGAGTAACATGTAACTCCTGAGCCTGAGTACTTTCTGATGGCATTTCAAACATTGCATCAGTCATTATGGCTTCAAGGATTGAGCGCAGGCCACGGGCGCCAAGTTTAAACTCAATGGCTTTATCCACAATAAAATCAAACACTGATGGATCAAATGTAAGTGTTATGTTGTCCATCTCAAAAAGACGCTTGTATTGTTTTACAAGTGAGTTTTTAGGTTCTGTAAGTATCCTTTTTAAAACATCCTTTTCCAGCGGGTTCAGGAAAGTAACAATTGGCATACGCCCAACGAGTTCAGGTATCAGACCATAGCGTCTCAAATCCTGAGGAGCCACATACTGCAACAAATTACCCTTGTTGATTTCAATTCGTTCCTGTTCTTTTTTAAAACCTATAACATTGGTTTGCAGGCGCGAGGCAATTATTTTCTCAATGCCGTCAAAAGCACCACCAGTTATAAAAAGAATATTCTGGGTGTTTATCTGTATCATTTTTTGTTCGGGATGCTTGCGCCCTCCCTGAGGAGGCACATTTACTATAGTGCCTTCAAGCATTTTCAGCAAAGCCTGTTGAACCCCCTCACCTGATACATCACGGGTTATGGAAGGGTTATCGCTTTTACGTGCTATTTTATCAATTTCATCAATGAAGACTATACCACGTTCGGCAGCTTTTACGTCATAATCAGCCACCTGCAACAACCTTGTAAGTATGTTCTCAACATCTTCACCAACATAACCTGCTTCAGTAAGCACGGTAGCATCGGCAATACAGAACGGGACTTTGAGCAAACGGGCAATGGTACGGGCTAATAGGGTTTTACCCGTGCCAGTCTCTCCCGTTATTATTATATTTGATTTTTCTATTTCAATATCTTCAGGTTTATCCTTACCCTTAGGCTGAAGAATACGCTTATAATGATTGTACACAGCAACGGCTATTACTTTTTTAGCTTCATCCTGTCCTATTACATACTGATCGAGATATTTTTTTATTTCAACCGGCTTAACAAGCTCCAGACGTGAAGGATATTTTTTACTTTTTGAACCTGTAGATTCATAATTAATGATCTCGTTTGCTTCCATCACACAATAATCACAGATATGAGCACTGATACCAGTGATCATAATGTTTACATCGCGCTTGTCTCGGCCGCAAAACGAACATTTATCCGTACTCTTTGCCATGGCTTATGGTTATAAATTTACAGACTGATGATTTAAGGGTTTAACAAAATTAACAATTTATTGTGAGACATGATCTGTTTTTCAGTATCCCGTTTCAGATATGCAGTGTTTAATTGTTCCCAAGACTGTAATTTATTCTTTATTATGTTTAACAAGAACTTCATCAATCATTCCGTATTCTTTGGCCTCTCCGGCTGTCATCCAATAATCGCGGTCAGAATCCTTTTCAATTTTTTCAAAGGGTTGCCCTGTGTGATCAGCTATTATCTGGTAAAGTTCTCCGCGAAGTTTAAGGATCTCTCTGGCAGTTATTTCAATATCCGAAGCCTGTCCCTGTGCTCCTCCCATAGGCTGATGTATCAATATACGACTGTGTTTCAATGCTGTACGCTTTTTAGGAGTGCCGGCACACAGCAATACAGCTCCCATTGATGCGGCTATACCGGTACATATTGTAGCAACATCGGGTCTGATATACTGCATGGTATCATAAATGCCCATACCAGCGTAAACCGAACCACCAGGAGTATTTAGATAAATCTGTATATCTTTTTTAGCATCTGCCGATTCAAGAAAAAGCAACTGTGCCTGAATGATATTGGCAACGTAATCGTCAATCGGAACACCAAGAAAAATGATCCTGTCCATCATAAGGCGAGAAAAAACGTCCATAGTAGCAATGTTAAGCTGACGTTCCTCAATAATGGTAGGAGAAATATAATTTGTTACCGCCGATGTGTAACGATTTAAAGTCAAACTGTTAATACCACGGTGTCTGACTGCATATTTATAAAATTCGTTCTGATTCATATATCCTGATTTTATTTTTTGATAATCATTTTATTAAACATCTGTTTCATGAGTTTGTTCTTCATGTTCATGATCATGAGCTGATGGACTTCCGGTCAGCACATGGAATTCATCATGGGTTACTTCCTTTATTTGCAATCCCAGATTGCTCTTCATCACAGAAATTAATTTGCCGTAATATAACTGATCTTCAATTCTTTCACTCTCTTCCTGGTTGTTCAAAACTTTATCAATTGTACTTTCAACCAATTCTTTGTGCTCATCAATCTGACCTCCAAACTGGTTTTTAAAATAACTTCTTACCACATTCCTTATATCTTCTTCATAAACTATAATATCAAATTTATCATAGATCTTTTTCTTGATCATATCCCATTTCATACTTTTAACAAGCTCCGGAAATTCAGTATCAATTTCTTCCTTCGTAAGAGAGGCTTCATTTCTGTCCAGCAAAAGTTTCTTCAGGAACTCTTCCGGAAGTCTGAAATCATGGAGTTCCATCAATTTTTCCCTCACATCATCATAGAGTTTACTGTCCGATTCAGGTTCATAACTAAAGGTTATACTTTCACTGATCAATTCGCGAAACCTTTCCTCGTCAATATTCTCTTCGTTGGGAAACAATTTTTTAAATAGATCCTCATTTATTTCAGCAGGTATCATACGGGATATCTTGCTAACAGTGAACCTGAATGTTCCATCAACCGCAGAAGCTTCTTCGGTTTTCAGTTTGAATATCCTCTCAATTTCTATGCTGCTATCAAATACTTCCCTGATATTGAAACTTACCTGATCTCCTTCTTTTAATCCTATGAAAATAGCTTTTTTCTCTTCGTTCTGAATAGAGTTGATATTAACATAACTTTCAGCATTCAAGCCACCGGTAAGTGGTTCTCCATCTTCGCCCAACTGTTCATACTTACCATCAATCCAATCTCCTGCTTCCGATTTTTCAGGATTAACCACCTCACTGTAATTTCTGGCGATCATTGCAATTTCGTCCTCGATCTCCTTCTCGGTTCCAACTATTTTATAATAGTCCGGTTTTATCTCATCAGAAAATTTGAGTTCAAAATCGGGTCTGAACCCCATTTCATAATAAAGCTCAAAATTCTGCTGGCTGCCAAAATCAATATCTTTGACTTTCTCATTATCAGGAATTGGATAACCAATTATCTCCAGTTTATTATCGCTGATATATGTAGTAATCTCCCTGGCAACCAGATGATTTACCTCATCAAGTACGGTGGCAGCCCAATACATTTTCTTAATAAGACCAAAAGGAACTTTTCCCGGACGAAACCCCGGCATATTTGCTTTACGCTGGTATTCCTTCAGTTTTTTGTTAACGCTTTCAATATAATCTGATTCGCTGACTTCAATTTTCAAAGTAGCAGTTAATTCACCGGTAGATTCTTGAGTAATATTCATATTAATACTGTGTTGAGATATTCAAAAAATTAAATTGATGTGAATTTTAAAAGCAATAATGCCCGGAATTAAAAAAAATTGAGATGTTGTTTGCTTTTGGTTTGTTTGTGCGGACGAAGGGACTCGAACCCCCACGCCTTTCGGCACCAGATCCTAAGTCTGGCGCGGCTACCAATTACGCCACGTCCGCAGTCTTATTTAGCAGGCAAAGGTACAAAGTTTTTGTAATTCAAAATATCAGAATTCATAAACATAAAACCGAATATTTTTTGAGGTCTGCATAAAACCATGTAAACCTCACCTTTTCAGGCGTATGAAATTATTGAACTCTCCGAGAGTAGGCATATTTAATATTCTGTATTTAATAAAACTAAAAACTCTGTTTTTAAGTTTCTCATGCTTATTTGGTTTGCGCATACTATTTGGTTTACCACTGTATTGAAGCTCATCCTGCCAGTTGAATTTACTTATCCATTCATTCATCACAGCCGGATGAGTTCCTCTGAAAACGTTTAAAAGATCCAACGGTCCGTAATCAAATTCAAAATAACGCTGTTTCTCAAGCTCCTTCACTTTCATTTCGCCCTGCTGTATAGTTTCAAACACTCTTGTTTTCTTTTTCATCATTTGTGGCGGTCTTACCCATCCATAATGATAAATAAAGGCATCGAGTTCTATAACTTTCAGTTTCCGGGTATTATGCTCTCTCCGGTAATTAAAACCATCAAAATCAGGTATATACCTGAAAGACTGTGCGTCCCTCCACGAATGAATTTCAGGATCATTGCGTATAATCCGAATTTCAAACGGATACCATCCATGCGACCGGTGATGATGATCGTAATCGCCCCAGAAATGATAGTATTTAAAAAGAAAGCCTTCTACCTCTTTGTCGTTCAGATATTTCCCACACGCTTCACGTATAAGCGGAAGGTCTTTTTCATGTATCACCTCATCAGCCTGAATATAAAACAGCCAGTCGCCGCTGCAGTATGATTTTGCAATATCAGTCTGATGAGCATACTCCATACCGTGAGGATAACGCTCAATATCCCATACTGTTTCTATGATCTTAATTTTAGGATCTCCGATACTTTCAATCAGTTCACGGGTTTTATCACCTTCAGAACCTTCACCGAGAGCTATTACGAATTCATCAACAAGAGGCAGTAACGACTGTATTGATTCCTTTACAGGGTAATAAAGTGAGTCAGCATTCTTTGCTATTGTAAAACCACTGATCTTCATTCAAGATATTTATTTGTAATCTGCTAATTTTCAATCAACTGCAATGAAGGAACATTAACTGAACATCTGCATATTGTGCAAACGGGTATAAATGCCGTTTTTATGCATTAATTCCTGATGAGTGCCTTGCTCCACTATTCTTCCTTCGTGCATAACGCATATCATATCAGCGTTCACCACCGTTGAAAGACGATGAGCTATAATAACTGATGTCCGGTTCTTCATTAAATTTGTAATAGCTTCCTGCACCAGGCGCTCCGATTCAGTGTCGAGTGACGAGGTAGCTTCATCAAGGATCATGACTGGAGGGTTTTTCAGTACAGCTCTGGCTATGCTGATACGCTGACGCTGCCCTCCAGACAATTTATTTCCCCGGTCGCCGATATTGGTTTCATACCCCTCAGGAGTGTTGATAATAAAATCGTGAGCATTGGCTACTTCGGCTGCCATGATTATCTGCTCTTTAGTTGCATTGTCAGAACCAAAAGCAATGTTATTTGAAAAACTGTCGTTGAACAAAATAGCTTCCTGACTCACCACACCCATTAAATTGCGCAAATCCCTTATTTTACAATCCTTTACTGACACTCCGTCAACCAGCACCTCCCCCTCAACAGTATCATAAAACCTTGGGATCAGATCAACTAATGTTGATTTCCCAGCTCCCGACTGCCCTACTATTGCTACTGTTTTTCCTTTCTCAATTTTAAGGTTGATATCTTTCAGAACCCAATCGTCTTCGTATCTGAATCCCACATTTTTGAACTCTATGCTTTCATTAAAACCTGTTACCGACAAGGCATCAGGCTTTTCAACCACAGTATTTTCGGCTTCCAGTATCTCATCAATCCTTTCGGCTGAAGCCATACCCTTCTGAACATTATACCATGCTGTTGAAAATGATTTTGCAGGATTTATTATCTGCGAAAAAACGACCAGATAGCCTATGAAATTCTCGGGCGACAAGGTAGTTTGTTCTCCCAGTACTAGAGTTCCGCCATACCACATTATAAAAACCACCACAACAGTACCCAGAAACTCACTTAAAGGTGTTGCCAGATATTGCCTGCGGTAAATTTTTATCATAATACGGGTATAAATATTATTAAGGTCAAAAAATCGTTTTTTTAGTCTTTCCTCACTGTTGAAAGCTTTGATCACCCGTAAACCTCCAAGGGTTTCATCCATCATTGAAAGGATCTCACCCATTCTCTTCTGCCCTCTTGCAGCCGAAGTTTTCAGGCTTTTTCCTATCCTCCCTATAATAAAGGCACTTACAGGTAAAAGAATAAATACAAACAAAGTAAGATGAGGACTTATGACTACCAATCCTATCATATAAACAATGATCGTAATCGGATCGCTGAGTATCATTTCAAGCGAACTCATTATGCTCCATTCCACTACCATGACATCGTTTGTCATACGGCTGATAATATCCCCTTTGCGTTCGTTTGAATAATATGCTAATGGGAGGTCAACTGATTTGTTGTAAAGCGCATTGCGTATATCCCTAACCACTCCATTACGGATCGTAGCCATATTATGCAAAGCCAGATATTTAAAACCGGTTTTAAACAATGAAGTTACAACAACAAGACCACTAACAAAAATCAGGGCATAGATACTGCCCTTGTTATCAATAAGTTGTGTGATGTAATAAAAAAAATTGTTTTTCAGAATTGTGAGTAATCCCAAACCCTCTTGCCTCATGAATTCAAAACTCAATGGCAGCGATTGATACACCTTTTCCTGAGTATTGAACAAAATTCCCAGAAAAGGGATCACCATAGTAAGGCTGAATAATGAGAACACAACACTAAGAAAGCTAAAAACAGTATGCAGTACCGCCTGTAGCCAGTATGGAACAATATATCGGAGCAGATAAACAAATCGTTTCATCGCAGTTGAAATAAATTCCTCAGTACATGAAGAAAGTGCAAAAGTAAATTTAATTGTCTAACGCCAGAAGTTTTATTTATTTTGCACAAAGTGTTGATTCAATCACATATTTAAATTCCTGTATCTTTGCACCTAAACTATTTTTTCATGAATATATCATCCATTATACGTGAATCGCTGAAACTCAAACAAGAGCTACTCAACAATGAATCAATGTTAAAACGTCTTGAGGAAGTTGTTGTTGTAACATCCGCCTGTTATAAAAATGGCGGAAAAACCATGTTCTGCGGAAATGGTGGCAGCGCAGCTGATGCCCAGCATCTGGCAGCCGAATTGTCGGGGCGTTTTTATTTCGACCGCAAACCTCTTGATGCAGAAGCACTTCATGCAAACACATCTTATCTTACTGCTGTTGCCAACGATTACTCCTACAATGAAATATATTCCCGCCTTGTTGAAGCCAAAGGCAAAAAAGGTGATATCCTTTTTGCTTTTTCCACTTCAGGGAATAGCCCCAATGTTGTTAAAGCACTGGAACAGGCGAAACTTCAGGAACTCATAACTATTGGCTTCACAGGTATGAAACCATGCAAAATGGACAGCCTCTGCGATTTTATCTTTAAGATACCTTCCGCTGATACACCAAGGATTCAGGAAATGCATATACTACTTGGTCATATTATATGTCAGGGCGTTGAAGAAACACTTTTTGAAACCTGAGCAGCAGAGTAAAAAGTAAATAAGCCATTGAAACCTTTAAATCAAAATCAATAAAAATGCATGAAGCAGTAATATTAGCTGGTGGTTTTGGAACAAGGCTGCAAACTGTGGTCAAAGATATTCCCAAATCAATGGCACCTGTCAATGGACGACCTTTTCTTGAATACCTGCTTGACTATCTCATCTCAAACAACTATAAAAAAATCGTGCTTTCGGTAGGTTATAAAAGCGAAAGCATAATTTCTCATTTTGGTTCTTCATACAAAGAACTGGAAATTATTTATGCTATTGAAAATGAGCCTTTAGGAACCGGTGGAGGAATAAGGATGGCATTGACAAAATGCGATGAGAAAAATGTGCTTGTTCTCAATGGCGATACTTTATTCCTTGTTGATTTACATGACTTTAACAAACTGCATCATAAAAAAAATGCCGTAATAAGTATTGCTTTGCGCAAAGTAGCTGATTTATCGAGATACGGAGAAATTAAAGTTAACAGGGATGGGTATATTACATCGTTCGGTGAGAAAACCTCCGCTAATTTCCCGGGTTTGATCAATGGAGGAATTTATATTATTCAGCGTGAGTTCTTTCTTGAAAACACAAACCCTTCGGCATTCTCGGTAGAAAGGGATATTTTTGAAAAATGGACAATAAACCACCAGCTTGCAGGCTTTACATACGACGCTTATTTCCTTGATATTGGCATTCCTGCCGATTTTTTAAAAGCACAACATGAGTTTCAGAAACTTAAATATTGATAAAAGCTGGACTCTGTTTCTTGATCGTGACGGGGTCATAAACCGCAGATTACCCGGTGATTATGTAAAGAATCACAAAGAATTTGAATTACTTGGCGGAGTTACTGAAGCAATAAAAATATTTAATGAATATTTCGGAAGGGTGATAGTTGTCAGCAACCAGCAGGGTGTTGGAAAAGGGCTGATGAGCAGTGGCGATCTTGAAAAAATTGATCTTCATATGCATAACCTTATCCAAGAAGCCGGAGGCAGGCTGGACAAAGCTTTTTATGCTCCTATGCTGCACACAGAGAAGAATATCATGAGAAAACCAGGCGCGGGAATGGCTTTGGCAGCACGAAAAACATTCCCTGAAATAAATTTCAAACGATGTTTTATGGCTGGTGACACACTTAGCGATATGCAATTTGGCAAAAATCTGAAAATGAAAACAGTGCTTATTAACGAAACTAACAGAATAGCAATAAAATATCCTTTTCTGGTTGATTATCATTTCACTGATCTTTATACGTTTGCAAAACAAATAGCAGAAACCTCACTAAAAAAATAGATATCCGAATGTGTTCGCAAAAAATGCAAACTCTTCAAAGCCACTGACTACCTGAACTTTTTCAAACTATGAATCCAACAACGACCCTCATAATTTTTCTGGCTTACACTGCTATTCTTTTCAGCATTGCTTTTATTACTTCCAGAAAATCAACCAACGAAACCTATTTTGTCGGAAATCGTGCATCGCCCTGGTATGTAGTGGCTTATGGAATGATCGGAGCTTCGCTTTCGGGGGTCACATTTATATCTATTCCCGGCGATGTAGGAAATTCATATTTTTCATATATGATGCTGGTTTTCGGCTATTTGCTTGGCTATGCAGTAATTGCACAAGTATTGCTGCCGCTTTATTATAACCTTAATCTTACCTCAATTTACACCTATCTCGAAAAACGTTTTGGGCTTTCATCATACAAAACAGGAGCATCCTTTTTCCTGCTATCCCGTAGTATTGGAGCCTCATTCCGGGTTTATCTTGTTGTAAATGTATTGCATGTGTTTGTATTCGATGCTTGGAATGTTCCGTTCATTGGTACGGTCATGCTTTTTATGGGGCTTATAATCCTTTATTCATTCCGGGGAGGAATTAAAACTATAGTCTGGACTGATACCCTGCAGACTACATTTATGATCCTGGCTGTTCTTTTCACCATCCATCTGATTGGTAATGAAATGAATCTGTCACTCGGCGGATTGATAAAAGCTGCTTCCGAAAGTAAATATTCTCAAATGATTTTTACTGACTGGAACCATCGTCATCATTTTCTCAAACAATTTTTTTCCGGTGCATTTATAGCAATTGTAATGACGGGTCTGGATCAGGATATGATGCAAAAAAACCTTAGCTGCCGCAATCTGCGTGAGGCACAAAAAAATGTTTATCTGATGAGCTGGTCGCTGGTACTGGTTAATCTTATTTTTCTGTTTCTTGGCATTGTTCTCTACTTATATGCTGAATCACAGCAAATTGATATCCCTCAGATAACCGATAATCTTTTTCCTCTTATTGCAATTGAGCATCTGGGAGCAAAAGCCGGCATACTCTTTTTCATTGGGCTTATTGCTGCTGCCTTTTCGAGCGCCGATGGTTCTCTTGCTTCTTTAACAACCTCCTTTTATTTCGATATTCTTGGAATTGATAAGAACCATAAATTAACTGAGAAACAAAAAACCCGCATCAGAAAAACAACACACATGTCGATTTCGGTAGTATTGATTCTGATGATAATAGTATTCAGGGCAATCAGCGACCAGTCAGTCATACAGAAACTCTTTACCATAGCCGGTTATACCTACGGACCATTGCTTGGACTATATTCTTTCGGTTTGCTCACAAAATATTCAGTAAAGGATAAATGGATACCCCTGATTGCGGTACTTTCTCCGGTTTTATGCTATATAATTAGCTTTAACTCAATGGAGTGGTTCAATGGCTATAAATTTGGGTTTGAACTGCTCATACTAAACGGATTATTTACTTTTGCCGGGTTGCTCATAATAAGGAACAAACAAGTAAATAAAGATAGTAAAATTTCAAAAGAGAAGCACTGATGACAGCTTAAAAAAAAGTGGAAATAATAATTTGAGATTTATAAACCAATATTAACTAATAATAACAGAGGAATACTTACATTTGCTTCCTAAAAAAACAATTATCAGAACTACAAAAATTTCACAATCATGGTAAGTTTACAAACAAATTACATGGGGTTAAAACTCAGGAATCCAATCATTATTGGTAGTTCGAGCTTAACAAGTGCAGTAGAAAAAGTAAAAGAATTAGAAAAACAGAATGCCGGTGCTGTAGTACTTAAATCCTTGTTTGAAGAGCAAATAAGATTTGAGATACATCAGTCAATGCATCAGACTAATTTAAGCGACAGCTATTACCCTGAAGCACATGACTATATAAGCAATTACTCACGCACCCATCATATTGATAATTATTTAAAATTAATAAGTGATTGTAAGAAAGCGGTTTCAATGCCTGTAATTGCCAGTATTAATTGTGTAACAGCCGATGAATGGACTGCTTTTGCAAAACGTATTGAAGATGCAGGCGCTGATGCTCTGGAACTTAATATTTTTATCCTGCCTGCTGATCCAAATATTTCAGGCGAGGAAAATGAAAAAATGTATTTTGATATCCTCGATCTGGTAAAAAAACAGCTGGATATTCCGGTTGCAATGAAAATCAGTTACCATTTCTCAGGATTAGCCAAAACTGCATTAAAATTTTCGTGGGCTGGCGCTAATGGAATGGTGTTGTTCAATCGCTTTTATTCGCCAGATATTAATGTGGATAATATGAAAGTTATTCCTGCTCATGTATTCAGCACTCCTGATGAGATCAGCGTTAGCCTGCGCTGGGTAGCCATGCTTAGCGACCATCTCCATTGCGATATTGCAGCATCAACAGGTATACATGACGGGAAAAGCGTGGTAAAACAATTACTTGCTGGAGCTAAAGCAGTTCAGATCGCTTCCACCCTCTATATTAACGGACTTGGTCGTATTGACGAAATGCTGAAATATCTGGAAGAATGGATGGTTAAACATGGCTATAAATCCACTGATGAATTCATTGGTAAACTTAGCCTTAAAAAAACCGAAAATCCTGCTGCCTGGGAAAGAGTACAATTTATGAAGCATTTCGCCGGAATAGAATAATACCGGACCCGGTTTTAAGTAGAATTTCTGTTACAAAAAACTGTATATCTTCAAAACTCTGTTCCTTTTCTGATTATTCTGCTTGTTATAGCCTCTCTGTTCGGATATATCTTTTTCGGAAAGTGCTGTAACTCAATAAATTTCCTGACCTATACGTCATCAGAAGATCGCATGAGTCTGACGCTCAGATCAGGATCAGCCATATCCTTGTCAAACGGGAACATCGGGTGTTTAATACGCTTATATTCAAGTCGTTCCAAATCCTGATCAACGCCACCGGGAGTAAGAGCCATAATCCAGTCAGCACGCATATCAAAAAGTTCCGGCACCAGATAACCGATTTTTACAACCACTATATCTGTTTCCCTGGGATTCAGGCCCAAATGGGTAAAATCTTTTTCATAATGATAAGGTTTACGCTTTTTTGTAATTATAACATTAATACTTCCCGTTTGAACCACAACCTCGGTTTCTGCAGCAAGGTCGCCATGTTCAATTGCTTTTACGACCCCTGACAATTTAATAGGCGGCGAATAACGATCATCTATGACTGCACCTGCCATACCCTCAACCTTATTACCTACACCGGCTTCAATGGCTTTTTGAACCAGGTCAGGTCCCGGCAGCGATGCATAGATAAGCGAAGGTCCGTTTTCGTTCTTAAACTCCTTACGCTTAAGTATTTCAGCAAGGGTCCAGGTTACATCCCCTGCGCCTCCGGCAGTCGGATTATCGCCCATATCGCTGATTATAAAAGGTTGTGCTGTACCCAAAACAGCTTTATCAAGACATTCGTGCAAAGGTGCAACCGGAGCAACGAATTCAAACTCGTTTCTAACCTTCCAGAATGATGTTGCAAGTTCTTCTGACGCACCCGAAACGGCATCCCTGTCATCGCCGGTAACAACTACTGCTCCATGGTTACGTGGCTCGTCAGCCCATGCATAGCCTATCCATATACCGGCATCAATAATACCCTTGCGCCTGGTTATAGGCTCAACCTTAGCATACAGGCTCTTTGCCGGTTCAATTCGTGTACTGGTTTTCTCGCCCGGCAACAGAATTGGTACAGGAATCCAGGCTTTAAAGGCAGGTTTACCTTTTCCGCTTTCCAATCTGTCAAGCAAATTTTCAAGCGCCCGCTGTTTTGATTCCAAGGCATCATCATGGGGAGCAAGACGATAACAGGTTATAAGATCAGTATTCTCAACCAGTCTTTCACTAACATTTCCGTGTAAGTCCATAGAAGTTGATATGATTGGTTCTTTTCCAACCACTTCGCGGATACGGATTATAAAATCTCCTTCAGGGTCATCCAGCCCCACCACACTCATAGCCCCATGAATATCAAAGAAAATACCATCGAAAGGCATATTTTCCTTTAAAAGCTCAAGAGTTTCATTAACCAGCTTCTCGTAAGCTTCACGAACTACAATACCTCCCGGAATAGCATGACCACGCAGCAGAGGGAACCAGTGAGCCCTGCCCCTGTCCGCTGAATCGGGCGACATAAAAGGATAATACGTAAAAACATCTTCGCCGCGTCGAACACGGAAAGATTCTTCGTTTGACTGAGCCGGTGAGAATGTACTTGATTCTATTGCCAGCCCGCAAATTGCAACACGCGGAAGTTCTTTCGGCTTTTTACCTGACGGCGAACAGGACATTAATACTGACAATGTTAGAGCAAGAACTGCAATAGATATTTTTTTCATTTTTCTGTGAATTAAAATCTGTATTATCGTTTTTGAATTATCTTCAAGCCTATAAAATTACTTAATAAACATCTTTAAAACCGGATTTCAGGTAGGATTAGCATCAGCCATTTTAGAAACATCCGTACTGTTCAGCAATTTTCAGCAAAAATAAAAATATTCCAACAAACCTGAATATGCAGTAAAAGCTAAAAAGTATCTGCAAATGTGCTGAGCTGAAAGCAGAATTGAGAATTGCATACTAAGAAATACATTCTGAGATCAGACTAAATGTTTGAACAAAAAAACAACTACTAAGCAATACTCAATCCAAAAAAATCTATCTTTACACAATTAAATCAGGTACTGCCATAGCGAACCAATGAGCCGGTTGTATTCATATACACGAACTGCTGACTATCTTAGGGTAGAAGACACATATGTGAGTCTGTATAGCTGGGATGATCGCGGCTTTACCGGCCATGAGCATTTGTACGCCTTCAACCTGATAAACATGAACGGCCGTAATGGAGCTTATCCCGAATGGCTCTGCTATTTCGGGAATCCCGTGGTTTCGCGTATGCTCTCACCCGATAATTACATACAAGCACCCGATTTCTCACAGAGTTTTAACAGGTATAGCTATGCATGGAATAATCCGCTAGTGTTTACTGACCCGGATGGGGAGTTTATTTTTACAGTACTTGCTGCTATCTTCTGCCCCCCATTATTACCTGTTGCAATTGGAGCAGATATTGGATGGATTTCAGGAGGCATCAGAGGAGAAAATACACCCGACATGACTTTTTGGGATGGAGCATGGAGAGGCGGCCTTGTAGGGGCAGTTGGAGGTGGTTTATCCATGATTGGAGGTGCCGGAATGCCCTTTATAGCCAACCTTGCAATTGGTACCGGCTCAGGAGCTCTTACTGGTGGTCTGGATGCAGCTTTATGGGGTAATGATATTGGAAAAGGCATGTTGTGGGGTGCAGCTGCAGGGGCTGTTTTTACAACTATTTTCTCGGAGAATTTTAGTAATATGTTGAAAAGGGAAGGTTTCTATACCAATGAGAATGTTTTTAATAATATGATTGAGCGAGGAATGGATAAACAGACAATACTTGATTATTTTGGTTTTGAAGGCACATACACAGGTACAACTAAAGGGCCTAGCTACGTTGATGGTGGTGGGGAAGGCGCAAGTTTTTTTGGTAGTACGAATTCTCAAACAGGTAATATCAGATATGGAGACCTTGCATTTGATTCCTATGATAAATTAAAAATGACCTATAATAAAGAAATGTATCATAGTTTACGCGTTAAAAATGGCATACCATTAGAAACACAAGGAACAGAATTTGGTAAACATTTAAAATATTACCCAGAAGAAAGGTTGGGATTTATCCATGCGTATAAAAACCAAGGCTTGTATCCATCAGCAGGTAAAGGTTTAATGTCAAATATTAGTTTTTATCAAATGCAGTCTTTTAACCTTAATCCATCGCAGTATTATAGTGCTAAATGGTGGCATTTTATGTATAAAACTCCAAGAAGATGGTAAAAATTGTTGCATTGTTTTGTGTTTTATCTACTAATTTCCTTACTAATGCTCAAGTAGATACTATAAAATGTGAGGAGTCATTTACTTATTTTGATACTTTATTAGGAAAAAATCTAATTGTTATATGGGAAACTCCTCCCTCATTGAAAGAGTGTTCTCAAAAGTATGTAGATAAGCTTGAGAAATTTGCTAGAAAGCAGATAAACTACGAGTACATCTTAATTGATATGATAATTGATTCTGAAGGTGTTCCAATCTGTTTTAGGTTTAAGCAAGAAATCGAGCAAGTGATTAGGGTTAAGCTTACTGATAAGTTGAAATTGTTACGTTTTAAACCTGCGTTAATACATGATAAAAGGGTAGAGTCAATTTACACAATAAAAATCTGACAAAAGCCGGAGCAATCCGGCTTTTGTTTTATAATGTAGCCACGTTTTCCTGAAAGAATTCCTTAAACATTTTATGACAACATGCGGTGAACTACATCTTGCTCATCAAAGTAAAGACACGAAAATTGTTGGCAAAAACTTTAATGAAACGTAAATAAAAGATACTATTTCCAAAATTATCTGAAATACTATTCCTCCAAAATCTGAGTTTGTAAAACTTAAAAAATTACTCCTAAACAACACACAACCCAAAAAATCATATCTTTGCCTAATTAAATTAGGCAATGCCGTAGAAACAACATATGAGCCGGTTGTATACATATAAAATAACTGCTAACTATCTTGAAGCTGCCTCTGTGAGTCTAAATAGCAGGGATGTTAGCGGCTTTACCGGTCACGAGCACTTATACGCTTTCAACCTGATAAACATGAACGGCCGCATGTACGATCCCATAATAGGCCGCATGCTCTCGCCCGATAATTACATACAGGCGCCCGATTTTTCGCAGAGTTTTAATAGGTATAGCTATGCATGGAATAATCCTTTGGTGATGACGGATCCGGATGGGGAGTTTATTCAATACATTTTTGGAGCTATAATTGGCGGATTTAACGGTTATATGATGGCTGATAATTTAGGTTATAAAGGCTGGAATAAATTCTGGTACACAATAGGAGGAGCGGTTATTGGTTCTGCAACTACAGGAGTGGGGACAGCGGTTACAAGCTCTACAGGCATTGTTATCGGTGGTGTAGTTGGCGGTGCAGTTAGTGGTACTGGTTTTGGTACTTTGGGGGGATATGCTGCTGGTTTAAGAGGTGGTGATTTGTTTAATGCAGGATTTAAAGGAATGTATAGAGGAGCTGTAACCGGAGGAATTGGAAGTATGATTGGTGGTGCCATAGGTGGTGGATGGGGTGCTTTAGCAGGAGGTGCTACTTCAAATCTAACCGGACAATTGATTTCTAATGATTTTTCATTTAAAGATGTAAACTGGTCATCCGTTGGTGTTAGCGGAGTTACTTCTTTAGGTGTGTACCATGTTTCATCATATGCTAATTGGAGAAGCAATGTTAAAAACCAGGATTTTTATGGAAGAATTATAAAGTTCAATCAATACCTTAAAATGCAAGCATCTTACACACGTGGAAAATTTTGGGGGTCTGAACGTGCTGGTGGTGGATTTTGGTTGACAAAAAACGGCATTTCAAAACAAGGTGTTAGCTATGACTCAAAGCATGGAAATGTTGTAAAATTTGATTTTTCACAAAAGCCAAAGGATGCATGGGCAACTTTTCATCCTCATCCATATAATGAAAATAAAGTTGTTGGAGGTAATTTATGGCATAGTGATACAGACCTTCAAAATGTTAACACAACACACTTTTCTTCTTTTGTTTTAAATAAACATGGAGCTGAATTAGTGACACCTATTTCTACACATAGAATTAATTTTTGGAACTATGGCAAGCCATATTATATATATCCATGGACTTGGTAGTTGTCATTCTTGAAAAATTTTTATGGCGATGCGTATGAAGACAAAACTTGCTATACTAATCTGGAGTAATTTATTAATTATCTGTTTTTCATTGAAAGCACAGGAGAAGCATTGTATGGATAATAATAAATTATTTTTTCAAGATAAATATTTTCTTGATACTATAAACCCTCAAGTTGATGGTATAAATAGCGGAAATGAGTTTAATGATAGACGAAAACAGATTGCTACTTTTTTAAATTCAAGGTACTCTGAGCAGTTGTTGAGTTTGAGAGAACCTAAGCTATGTCAGGAATACCCTCATGAGGTTTATCGTTTTATATGGTTCGGATATATATCACAAAAACATAATCCATTTTCTTTAAGAGTAGAGTTTGTTAATGATACCGCTTTTTTATATGTTAAATACATTAATACTAAGAATAAGCAGCACCAGAAAGAATTAATAACAGATACGGTTATTTTAAATAAAAAAGATTGGGATATATTTAAAAATAATATAGACAACATAAATTTTTGGAGTATCTCCCCAATTGAAAAAACGGAAACGGTTATTATGGATGGCTCTGTTTGGATTCTAGAAGGCAAGAATAATATGTCATATCATATGGTGCATCGAAATTGTGGCAAACATAAAGAAATAGGGGAACTTTGTTTATATCTACTCGAAAAAAGCAATATCAAAGTAAAAAAGAAGAATCTATATTGAGTCCCCTCCGAAAAGTCGTAAGCCACCGGCCAACTACATCTTGTCCAATTGAGCAAATCTACGGAATTTGCGGTCAAAAACTTTAAAGACACGACAGGATAAAAAAATCTATCACCAAAATTGCCTAAAGTACAATTCCCCCAAAATCTGAGTTTGTAAAACTTAAAAAATTACTCCTAAACAACACACAACCCAAAAAATCATATCTTTGCCTAATTAAATCAGGCAATGCCGTAGAAACAACATATGAGCCGGTTGTATACATATAAAATAACTGCTAACTATCTTGAAGCTGCCTCTGTGAGTCTAAATAGCAGGGATGTTAGCGGCTTTACCGGCCACGAGCATTTGTACGCCTTCAACCTGATAAACATGAACGGCAGGATGTATGATCCCGTGGTTTCGCGTATGCTCTCACCGGATAATTACATGCAGGCGCCCGATTTTTCACAGAGTTTTAACAGGTATAGCTATGCATGGAATAATCCGTTAGTGTATACTGACCCGGATGGAGAGTTTATCTTTACGACACTTGCTATTATAACTGGTCAATGGTGGGCTTTGCCTATGACAATTGGCGCTGATATTGGAATGTGGCAAGGTGGTTTACTTGCAAACGGAACAATGAATCCCTTTAAGTGGGATTACAGTTCTGGTAAGACTTGGGGCTATATGGCGAGCGGTATGGTTGTCGGTGCAGCAAGCGGATATTTTGGCGGAGCAGTTGCCGCATCGGGTATGCCAATGGCTAATACTGCGGGGATTGCAAGTGCTTCGTTTGTAAATAGTGTGGGTACGCACATTTACACAGGCGGGCAAACGGATGTGAGCATTAGTTTTGGTGTAGCTTCATACAATTTTGACCAAAACGAATGGGGATATTTAGGTAAGAAAGGAAACCCCACACTTGAAAATATTGGATATAGTTTTGGTGCTTTGGCGAACTTAGGAGATTTTGTTTCTTTATTTAGTGGTGGCGGGCAAAATGTTAAAGTCAATTCTGCGAGTACAAAAGATGGAAACGAATGGTGGGGACACAGTTCTATAACTGACGAAAATGGCCACTCATTAGTTTCAGTCGGTCCAGACGGTCAAGTTCAAAAATCCGCAAGTTTATCAGAAACTTGGCAAAACTCTATTAAAGTTGCAGATACGGATTGGAGTACATACTTAGGAAAAAAAGGAACTTGGTCAGTAGAGATGAATAACGTCAGCGCAACAGCCATAAGTAAATATGCGTCAGGTGTAAGTCGGTGGGATTTGCTTCTTAACAGTTGTGTGGGGCATACTTCAAGGGCTTTATGGACAGCGGGAATCCCAAATGTATATGCGTTTCATCCACACATGTTAAATCTTCAATTAGCAATCAGGCAAATAGGGATTTATTCAAGTCCGTATCTTTATCAAATGCGATAAATAACGAGATTATGAAACACTTAGTAATAACAATTATGTTACTTTCAACAATGGGTTCATTCGGACAAATACGAAATTTCAACGACATTCCGAATGATATTTTGGAGCAGTTAGGCAAAATGGGAGTTGATGCTTCGTCTTTATTGAATAATTACGAAGCTGCGTACTTAAATGTCATTTTCAAAGACAGTTTAAAAGGATTTGATTTGACAGGAAAAAAAGTAGGGTTTATTTATAGCGGTGCAAAGAGCGATAAACAAGAATACTTTAACCAAGTCAAAGATAGATACCATAGTAATAGTACGCCTGTTGGTGGTAGTGGTTTGTATATTTTCGATGCTGCTCAAAAAGCGGAAAGTGGCGGATATGATGCTGCCATTGTCTATTGGAGTAAATTTGTAATACCCATTGATAAAGTAGTCAAAAAATTAAAAACACAGATGAGCAAAAAATGAGTGGCGAAGCCACCCCATTTGAATTTTAAAAAGCGGCTTTGCCGCTTTTTTTGTTCCGTTTTCAAGGCTTCCAAAGGTCGTTTTCAGAAAAGTTATTAACAATAGCCAAGAATCGGCTGTAAGCCTTGTTTCCTTCTGACTTATCCATCTCTTAAAAGCTATTTCTTTATATGTAAGCAAGCGGTGAACTACATCTTTTTCAAAAAAAAAGCTCATTATTTGTAACTCACCATCTATCAACATCATACCTAGCAAAGCAAAAGCTATGGAATTAGCGGACAAAAATCCCTTACACACTTTTCTGAACATTCCTATATTTAAAATCAGAAATCTAAAATTAAATCTGAGTTTGCTAAACTTTATAAAATTCAGAACATGAATCATTCAATATTTATTTTATTAGCCTAAAAAATTACTACTAAGCAACTCTCAACCCAAAAAATCCTATCTTTACCCTATTAAATCAGGCTATGCAAGAGCGAAAACAAATGAGCCGGTTGTATACATATAAAATAACTGCTAACTATCTTGAAGCTGCCTCTGTGAGTCTAAATAGCAGGGATGTTAGCGGCTTTACCGGTCACGAGCCTTTGTACGCCTTCAACCTGATAAATATGAACGGTCGTAATGGAGTTAATCCCGAATGGCTCTGCTATTTCGGGAACCCCATGGTTTCGCGCATGCTCTCACCGGATAATTACATACAGGCACCGGATTTCTCCCAATCATTCAACCGATATCCCTATTGTATGAACAACCCTATTAACCTGGTTGACAAAAGCGGGTATTACTGGTTGGATTATGATTATGATTGGAATGAATTTTATGAAAATTATCTTTATGAATATCATAGAGGTGATGAATATCCCGCAGTACCAAGAGCAAAATACTTTTATTTACGATTATAGAATAAATAATTTGGAATAAAAAAATTAATACTTATTTTTCTAAAACTAACCAAAACCTTAAATCTATGAAGAATCATATTTTAAACTTATCTGCAGCAACATTTATTGAAAGCAATGCTGATGACGATGTTTCAACATCTTATTATGTCATTAAGCATATTCCACAAATTACTTATAGGAAACGTATGTTAGAATGTACCGAACCCTTTATTATACCTGAAAGATGAAAAAAATAATTTTCTTACTAATTCTTTTTTTTCAATTAGTAAATTGCCTGAAAGCACAAGTTAATACTTTTAGCTTTTTGTATAAATCGCGCCTAAACAAAGTAAGCCTTATACCAGTTGAAGATAGTGACAATAATTACATTGTGCCGATGATATTATTTACCGGAAAACCCTGGGCACCAAGCGATATGGATAGAGCTTTTCTGATGAAATTAACTCCAAAGGGTGATACAAGCTGCTATTACTATACAATACCCGATAGTGCTTTCAGTTTTCAAAATATTATAAAAACTTCTGATGATGGTTATCTGGTTGCCGGAGCATCAAAAGCTATTATTACCAGAGATTCAGTAAATTTGCTGCTGATTAAGTTGAACAATAAGTTTGAGATTGAATGGAAAAAGCATTATTATCTTTACGGGAATTGGGAGATGGGTATCACAAAAATATTTCCATTAGATGACAATGACTTTATTCTTGCCGGAATGGTAACTAAGTTTCCAAGTATTTTTATTTATCCGTACCTGGTACGTATTGACCAATATGGGAATATTACCCGTGAAACAATTTATAATTCTTATTGCGGCTCTAGATATGAATATCTATTAAATTCATCTAAAACCAGAATACTGATGTTTGCTAATGGTTTGCCGCCACATAGTAATGGTTTATCAGTTACAATATTTGATACTACTTTTACTTATTTAAGCAGCCATGTTTTACCTGTTTTAGGCATAGGAGTAGGTGGCAACCCATTTCATGCAAAATGGCTGAATGACACTAATTTCATTTTCTCCTATCAGAAAAGATTAGTAGGTTCACCATTCGATGATAAAGAGTTTACAATTCAAATCCATGACACATTGTTCAATTTACTGCAATTTGATCAATTTGGCTTACCCGACTCATACGATTGTCCGGCATGGGTCAAAGGTTTTGATTTTAGACATCCCGATACTATTTTTTATGCTGCTAATATTGGTCTTGCCTTTGGCCCACCTCCTTCAGGTTATACAAACTGGTTTATGATAAGGCAAACTGATGGACAACTAAATGAAAGATACAGGCATTTTTATGGTGGCGACTCATTCTATTTTGTAGACCATATCATTGCAACATCTGATGGAGGGTGCTTTGTTGGTAGTAGAAAATTCGACTTTGGTACCGGTAATTTCGAATTATTGTTTCTAAAACTCAACAGCGATGGTATGCTTGTAGGCACAAACGATCCCGATATACAACAGCGAATGTCGCTGTTATACCCTAACCCTGCCTACCAAGAAGTTGTACTGGAAACCTATCTTGATGAATCCACCATTAAGATATTTGATGTTAACGGCAGGACAGTTGGACAATACAGTGGGGTTAAGGGTAAGAACGCCATCAACCTGAACGGGCTTCCGGCAGGTGTATATGTATTATCGCTTTATGCGAAAGAAAAATTTATTGAAAACTATAAGTTTATTAAAAAACCATAAAACTTTACGATTATGAAAATCAAATTTATTCTTTTTTGTAGTATAACTTTAATGATATTAGGCACAACACAGCATTTACCCGCACAGGAAATTTGCTCCACTTGCCCGGGAAATGAAGTAAGCGGCATTCAATCTTCTGCATTCGGACTTAGTAATATTGTCGGTGCAAATTATTCTTTTGTTGCGGGTCGCGAATCAGTTATTAATCAAGGAAGTCATCATGGCAACATAATTGGTAGTAATTCTACAATAGATGGCGGCTTTCATTCTATTGTTATTGGAAGCTCTTCATCAGCTACAAATGATTGTTCCTTTGTTTTTGGGCCTTATTCAAAAGCCAGCGGTTATTTTTCATTTGCATTAGGTGCATATGTTGAAGCACGGTTTCGTGGCTCATTTATTATAGGAAACAGTGCTGACACAACAAGATTTATCAACAACATACCCAACAGCCTAATGATAGGATTTGGAAGCACATTGCCAACGCTTTTTGTTGAAAAGGCACCTTTTTCATTAGATCACAACCGAACAGGTCGTATCGGTATAGGCAATGTCACCGCCCCGCAGGCAAAGCTACATATCAGAGCAGATCAGTATGAGGATGCAAGTATCCTGCTTGAGGCAACCGGTAGCAATAAAAGAAGTAGTATTTTAATGGCAGGCGGTCAAGCTGTTATTGGCACTGTTTCACAAAATCATTCTTTATCGTTTGTAACCGGCACAAGCAACACACGTATGTTTATCAATGCTGAAAGCGGGAATATTGGTGTGGGTAATGAAGAGCCTGTTGCCAAACTTCAGGTTAAGGATGGCGATATTTTTATTGAAGACATCAACAGAGGTATTATCATGAAATCGCCTGATGGCCGTTGCTGGCGTGGTATGATGAATAATTTTGGTCAGCTTGAGTTTACAGAAATACCGGATTGTATCATTTCTTCTACAAATGCTCAGACGCTTCAGCCGGGTTTAGGTGTTACTATTAGTCCTAATCCGGTAAGCGATCGTTTGGAAGTTGAGTGCCGCTTGATTGGTACCGAAGCTCGTTTGATTAACCTTTCTGGCACTGAGATTTCTTCGCATCCGCTACAGCAGGGAGCCTCTTTTATTCCGGTACATGATTTAAAACCGGGCATGTATCTGTTAAACATTGTAATGAAAGGTAAAGGAGTGGTTGAAACACATAAATTTGTGAAGCAATAAATAAAAAACATATAGAGTTTTTAGCTTCTATCGTAAAATTCATCGCCCAATAAAACACTATCTGAGACCTTGGTAAAGCAACAATCCCAATACTCTTATTATCAATGCATTAAATGGTAAATTTTCAACCGGATACAAGTATCAATTCATAAAAGTTGCTCAAAACAATTTGCGCCTGAATCCAACTCATTATGCAACAATTCATTAGGCAATTAATCAACCGTAGCTCTTATCCTGATATCCTGTTCTTTTAGCGTAAGCGGTATATTACCATGATTCCATACATATATCTTAAGCAATCCCGGCTTATGCCGGGATCGTGAAATTCGTGTCTGAATATGCGCATACATAATTTTTTCAGTATTTCCGGTGCTTAATTCCTGAGCCTGCCAGAAATCAGCACCTGAATCTTCAAGTGAAACGACCAGACTGGCTTTGGTACGGGAATTAAAATAAGACAGATCAGATTCTATTGAAACATACGTATAACAACTGTCTAAAGCAGCAAACAATGAATTGGTATTGCAAATCCATGTAAATGAAAACCCGCCGCCTTCTGTAATCGCATTATTATTTCCGGCATGACTGATAAAATCAGGAAGCTGGTCATTAATTCCGTCAATATTTTTGTCGTCAAAACTATGATGAAGCGAAACAATTAACGAATCAGAACTGGAGTCAGTCTTTCCAAACAATCTCCAGGGATTTGAAATATCATTCTTCTCATCAGGTTTAACACCTGTAGTTTCAAACTGATATTGGAATTGTTGTTTGTAATATGCTGACCTGCCATTTCTCAGCCTGATAGCAGTAACAGCAGGTTCAATCTTATTGCTTTCGGGAAACTGCACGAAAGGATGTATCCATATCCCATCTTCGGCATTTTCAGGAATAAAGCGATATGTAAGCACTTTCCCATCCTCAAAGTTGTAATCAATAAAACAGGGAGCCGATTTATAAATAAAATCCATGATCTTTCCACGGATTGTATGTCTTATCCTTACTTTAACCCGTACAATATCAGAATTAGATTCCGGCATCTGAATCCATTTATCCCAACCGGATACCAACAATTCGCCCGTCATCGTTTCTTTGAGGTTATTCGTGGGATTTTTCTTAAAAAGCATAAAATCATTGGTTTTCAAAGACAACGAGTAATGATTGAAGACATTCATGATAGTCAGAGGATTATCATTCAGCAAATATCTCCCGTCAATAGAACCAAAGCCTCCGTTCCATCTGTCCTTAACAAAATGAAGCAGTAAAAATTCCGGAGCTTCGCTGCGGCTGAAGTCTGCTGCACCCAAACTGTCGAGCCAACGGGCAAAGCTTCCGCCCTGCAAGGTTTTACGCGGTTTCCAGTTCAGAGCATTAGCAGGAATATATGAAAGTTCCCAGGGATATACATCTATTTCAGATTTTCCTATGATCTTCAGCACATCCTTATCCAGCCTGCTTTTTTCAAGTTCCTTGTTTGATTTTTCAGAACTTTGAGATATGAATTCTTTATATTTTAAAACTGTGTGGTCAAAATGTCGTAAACCTTTCAAATCAGCCTGTATGGGCTGGTAAGCAGGTATGGTTACATTTTTCATATTACCTAATAACAAAGCAATATTAATACATGCAATAGCAAACACCCTCCATTTATTATTTTCTGAAAATGCAATCAGGAATACCCAGAAAAAGATAAAAAAATATATCATCATTGAATAATGGTATATATCCTGACGGGTGATTCCGTATTTCCACATTGCAAATGAAGGTAGCAGCAATAACATTATCATAGTACCTGATCTTTTCCCGCTGTTCAAAAAAGGGATAATAAAAAGCGTAAGTAAAAATCCCGACATCAGCCACCAGTTATTGTTGGGAAACAAAGCCAGCGCTCCCGAGTAACCGAATGTTAACCTTATGCTTTGCAGGATGAATCTGAATCCCGGACTTATGCCTCCCATAATAAAAGAAGCGGAAATCAAAACAAGTACTAACGAAATTAAAACCTGCTGTATTAATCGTTTATGGTTCCCGTATCTGAAATAATCAAGTATTAACGCCATAGCAAGCATCGGGAAAGCAAGCACTCCTATCGAAGCTTTAATGAATGACCCTGTAACTGCTATCAAAGAAACGGGGATCATGTGCATCAGGTTCCTGCTTTCGATCATCGCAAAGGCATGAATAACAATAATTCCGGTGATCAGCAATTCGAGAGGTAAAAACAAACACACAACAAAAGCCAATAATGCTGACATAATTTTGTATTTTAAGCCTTTTGAAGAATAGTGAAGGAAAGCGACAATAAACCATAATTTCAGAACAGAATAAAAAATAAGCGCAATCAGGAAATTAGAACCTTCGGCAACCGGAAATTTCAGAAATCCCAATACTCCAAGTGGATATACCAATTGCCGAAGCATTACAGTATCGTTGTGAAACAAGTGATTTAAAGCCCATATATAGGAATTGTCAAGCCCTGTGCCGGTGTAAGGAGTGAATTCAGGAAAACTGAATAAAAATATGAGAATGGTGAAGAAAGCCAGTTTATAAACCGGACTGTATTTTTTAAGCAAGGATCTGAATATCAACATGTTTACATTAATTAAAACTCCTTTGCAGTAAAGTGCTTTGTGTTTTATCTTATTTATTCCCTGATTTTTGTTCCACACCTTATCATATTGCAAATGTATGCATTATGCTCAGGTAATTTATATTTTCTGATACCGGATTTCATATCCGCAATTTTTATCAATCAAAACAAATATACAGCAAATCGCCTTTTTTGAGCTTCCGTTCCCTTATTTAGACTATTTATAAATTTTACAGGATTTTAGCCATACTTGATTTTAACAATATTTTTGTTTTATTTTTGTCAGAAAAACAATATCTATCAAATAACAACTTTTTTGAAAAAAACATTAAATAAAATGAAGATTATCAGGAAATTATCTCCCCCGCCATCCTGGAGGCTGCCAGTTATCCTTGTGTTGGGCATCTTTTTTGGGCTCGGTTTTCTTACGATACATATTTCAAGAGCACCCTCATATCTTTCAGATAAACCCGAAACCTGTATCAACTGTCATGTCATGTATCCGCAATATTCCACCTGGATGCACAGCAGCCACCGTGAAAGAGCTACATGCAGCGATTGCCATGTGCCACATGATAATTTTTTCAGAACTTATTATTTCAAAGCTGCTGATGGTGCCCGACATGCTACTATTTTCACTGCACGTATGGAACCTCATGTAATACGGATAAAAAGTGCCGGGAAAACAGCAGTTCAGGAAAATTGCATACGCTGTCATATTGACTTTGTAAGCATGACCAAGCTGGTGGAAGTAACGGCTGGCTCAGCAGCTAAAGGTGAGGGAAAGGTTTGCTGGGATTGTCATCGCGAAGTACCACACGGAACTGTTAACAGTCTTGCAGCAGCACCACATTCACTGATTCCGCGTTTACCTTCAGTATTACCGGATTGGCTTAACAAATATTTGAAAAATAAAAAATAACAAACAGTTTTAAAACTATCATTATGACAAGTATTAAAGAACTAACAGCAAAAAAACCCTGGCTGAACTGGGTTATCTTTCTAACTACCATCGCAGTAGTATTCCTGCTCGGTCTTCTTGCTTCATCAATTGTTGAACGCCGCAGCGAAACAAAGCTATATTTCCAGATGATGCATGAGATCCCTGACTGGGAGCCCCGCAATGAAGTATGGGGTCAAAATTTCCCGCGCGAATACCAGACATATATGAATACCGCCGACACTTCATTTCAAAGTAAATATTGCGGTTCGAAAATGATTGATTACCTCGACAAATATCCTGAGCTTGTTGTAATGTGGGCTGGATATGCTTTTTCGCGTGAGTATAATCAGGGAAGAGGGCATTATTATGCAATTACAGATATAAATAATACTTTAAGGACTGAAATGCCTCAGCCGGGAACCTGCTGGACATGCAAAAGCACTGATGTTCCAAGAGTTATGAATCAAATTGGGGTAGCTGAATTCTATAAAACAACATGGTTTGATATGGGAGCAGAGATTTCGAACCATATAGGATGTCAGGATTGCCATGACCCTAAAACTATGAACCTGCGTATTACACGCCCGGGATTGGTTGAAGCTTTTGCCCGCCGTGGAAAGAATATTGAAGATGCCACCCATCAGGAAATGCGTACACTGGTTTGTGCCCAATGCCATGTAGAATATTATTTCAAAGGCGAAGGAAAATATCTCACATTTCCATGGGATAACGGCTTTAGTGCCGAAGAAATGGAAGCATATTATGATAGTTTTGAGTTTAGCGACTGGACTCATGCCTTGAGCCGCGCACCTATGATAAAAGCTCAGCATCCTGATTACGAAATTTACATGACCGGTGTTCATGCCGACCGCGGAGTTGCCTGTGCCGATTGTCATATGCCCTATAAACGTGACGGTGGCTTAAAATTCACTGACCATCATATTGCAAGTCCGCTCCAGAATGTAGCAGGTTCATGTGTTGTTTGTCATCGTGAAAGTGAAGAAAAATTGATCCAAAATGTTTACGACCGTCAGGATAAAGTACACGACCTCAGACGTATTGCCGAAGCTAACCTTGCAAAAGTACATCTCGAAGCCAAAGTTGCCTGGGATAATGACGCAACAGAACAGGAAATGAAACCTGTACTCACTTTGATACGTCATGCTCAATGGCGCTGGGATTGGGTGGCTGCTGCAAATGGTCATGGCATTCATTCCACTGCCGAGTGTTTACGCGTATTGGGAACCTCAATCCAAAAATCAAATGAAGCACGTATCCTGCTCACCGAAATATTTATGCGCCATGGAGTTGAAGTACCTGTTAAACTTCCTGACATAAGTACAAAGGAAAAAGCACAGCAGGTAATAGGGCTGCCTATGGATCAGATAAGAGCAAACAAAAAAGAATTTTTAAAGACTACCTTGCCCGAATGGATTAAGATTGCCGCCGAAAGGGAAGAAAAAATGGGAACTGCTCTTTAAAAAACACTCAGATATTTTGTTAAAGGCTATTTTTGCAGCCGCAAAAATAGCCTTTTATGATTTGTATAAGACGTACCGAAACAGACCCTTATTTTAATATCGCAGCCGAAGAATATGTATTGCACGAATTCACTGACGACTGCTTTATGCTTTGGCGTAACGAACCGTCAGTAATTGTTGGCAAACATCAGAATACGCTGGCAGAGATAAATTATGATTTTGTCGCTCAAAACAAGATCAAAGTTGTAAGACGTATCAGCGGGGGTGGCGCTGTTTTTCACGACCTCGGAAATATTAACTTTACATTCATAATGAATGGACAACCCGGACAACTGGTTGATTTCAGAAAGTTCACACAGCCGATTATTGATGTACTTGCAACACTGGATATCGAAGCAAAATTCGAAGGCAGGAACGACCTTACAATTGATGGAAAGAAATTCTCGGGCAATGCTGAGCATGTATTTAAAAACCGCGTCCTCCATCATGGAACTCTGCTTTACAGATCAACTATTAACAATCTTGCCGGCGCACTAAATGTTGATCCTGATAAATTCAGGGACAAAGCAATAAAATCAGTTCGCAGCAGAGTTACGAATATAAGCGAACATCTGAAGGAAGAACTTGAGATCGAGGACTTTATTTCTCTTGTAATGAACCATATCCTTGAAATGTATCCAAATGCGGAATTATATCAATTCAGCGATCAGGATCGTAAGATTATCCAGGAACTGGTTCAGACCAAATATGGCACATGGGATTGGAATTATGGTTATTCACCAAAATATAATTTCAAAAAATCAATACGTACAAACGGCGGAAAAGTTGAATTTAATTTTGATGTAAAGGATGGGATCATTGAGAAAGCAAATATTTACGGCGACTTTTTCAGCCGGGCTAACATTCATGATCTTGAACAAGCCCTTATTGGCATCCCGCACCGCGAAAAAGAGGTTCTGAAAGTTCTTGGCAGCTTTGAAATCGGGACATATTTTAAAAACATAACTCTGGAAGAACTGATCCCGGCTTTGTTTTAACATACGATCTGCCCATTTTCGTAGGTTCGAACCATTATTAAAACCCTTAGCCTGTATTTAGTTAGCATTTGTTATGAACATTCGCGCGCTGATACCGTTATACGGTATCAAATAAAAATTTTAATGCTATGAAAGAAGCCCAAAAAATATTCGACCGCCTCTGGAGCGATTATATCACTCAGAATCCGGAAGTAAAAAAAGTGTATGATTCATTTGTTGCCAAAGGCGAAGAAGTTCTTAACGATCATATTGCATTCCGCACATTCGACGACCCGAAAGTAAACATTGACGTAATTGCACGCCCTTTTATTAAAGCCGGATATGAATTTCGCAATTCTTATGTTTTTGAACAAAAGCGCTTAAGAGCAAGACATTTTGAACACAAAACATTCCGCGATGCACCAAGGGTTTTTATCAGTGAACTGATGACAAGCGATTTTTCGCCTTATCTACAGGAAAAGGTTAATGAAATAATTGCAAAAATTCCCGATACCATTATAAACAATGATGAGCTTGTTTTTTCAGGCAATGTGTGGGGAAAGCCTTCGTATGAGGTTTATCAGCATCTCCGCGATGAATCGGAATATGCAGCATGGCTGTATGTTTACGGATTCCGTGCGAACCATTTTACAGTTAGCATTAATGGATTAAAGAATTACGATACTATTGAAAAGGTCAATCAGTTCCTGAAAGATAACGGCTTCATGCTCAACGATTCAGGCGGTGAAATTAAAGGAACTCCTGCCGAGCTTCTGGAACAAAGCAGTACAAAAGCCGGTATTCTTACTGTTGATTTCATTGAAGGCAAACACGATATTCCTTCCTGCTATTACGAATTTGCACGCCGCTATCCTGATGCTGACGGAAAAATTTATTCAGGATTTATTGCAAAATCGGCTGACAAAATCTTTGAAAGCACTGATTTCTACAAGAAATAAGAACCTTTTAAAGTTTGTTTCAACAGGTTTTTAGGCACACAACAAGGATTTATACAATAAGCTTAAAAACAAAATACATTATTATTCCCTCCTGGCTAATCCGCCTTAAATAACACAATAATAAATTAATTTGCATTTTTTTGCCAGATTTGTGGTTTTCTCACTTTTTTGTATTATCTTAGCACCCAAATTTTAACTTATGTTACGCAGTTACGCAGTTACGCAGTTACGCAGTAGCTTCCTCTATATATTTACTGTTCATACAAGTAAAACCATTTTGTATGAGAAACTATTTCCTCCTTAGTGTAATTATAATTTACCGAATGAATGGAAACATTTTAATTTAATTTTATTTAAACTCATACAAACATGAAAAAAATAAATTTATATACAATATTGTGCCTTATATTACTACCTATTTCATTGTCTTCGGTTGCTCAAACCTGGCCGAAAATATATGGAAATGAACTATATCATAGAAAGGCTTATGCGCGTGATGTAATTGAAACTTATGATAAGGGTTATTTAATTTGTGGGTTTTACTATCCTGATTTTAATCAAAATCAAAGATGCGGATGGCTGATTAAAACAAATATAAATGGTGAAGTTTTATGGGATAGAATACTTTCGCTTGATAACATGGATAACGTTACACCAAGATCTATTGAACAATCACGTGATGGTGGTATTTTAGTTTGTGGAGGAACAGTGCGAAATGGGAATCATGCAGGATTTGTAATGAAATTAAATGCTTGTGGAGAAAGTGAATGGTGTAAAAGTTTTGTAAGCCAAGGCCAACCTGAAATATCTCTTACTTATGCCATGGACCTAAAAGAGCTTGATAATGGCAATATAGTTGTTCTTGTTAAATATTTTGGACATATTCCTTATGAAACAGTTCATCTTATTAAGCTAAATGCTAATGGCGAAATATTATGGATAAAACCTTTTGCTACAATACATGACTATCCGGAATCACATATGAAGGAGTCAAAAAATTTGATTATTACTTCCGATAATAAATACTTAATCAGCGGATATGGCTACTGGAAACATCCATGGGAACCAGATGGCGTTTATTGGGTAAGACCTTTTTTTGCTTTATC
>JAAYJT010000030.1 GCA_012522795.1 Bacteroidales bacterium
ATGTTACGCAGTTACGCAGTTACGCAGTTACGCAGTTACGCAGTTACGCAGTTACGCAGTTACGCAGTTACGCAGTTATTTCAAAGTAGCTTCCCCTATATATTTACTGTTCATACAAGTAAAACCATTTTGTATGAGAACCTATTTCCTCCTTAGTGTAATTATAATTTACCGAAAGAATGGAAATATTTTAATTTAATTTTATTTAACCTCATACAAACATGAAAAAAATAAATTTATATACAATATTTTGTCTTATATTGCTACCTATTTCATTGATGTACGGACAAACCTGGCCTAAGTTTTATGGACTACATAATATATATGTTTATGCCAGGGATGTAATTGAAACTTATGATAAGGGGTATTTAATTTGTGGAACCTATTATCCTAATTATAATTTTGATCAACAATGGGGCTGGCTGATCAAAACAAATATAAATGGTGAAATCTTATGGGATAGAATACTCTCAATTGATGACATGGTTTACGTTACACCATATTCTATTGAACAATCATGTGATGGGGGTTTTTTAGTTTGTGGCAGAATATCTGGAAATGAAATTTCTGCGGCATTTGTAATGAAATTAAATGCTTGTGGAGAAAGTGAATGGTGTAAAAGTTTTGTAAAACAATCTGAAATATTTCTTCCTTCTGCCAGAGGCTTAAAAGAGCTTGATAACGGCGATATAGTAGTTCTTGTTGATGACTTCGGACAAACCCAATATGAAACCATACATCTTATTAAGCTCAATGTTAATGGCGAAATACTGTGGATAAAACCTTTCGCAACAATACATGACTATCCGGAATCAGCTGAGAACAATCCAACAAATTTGATTATTACTTCTGATAATAAATACTTAATCAGCGGATATGGCTACTGGAAACATCCATGGGAACCAGATGGAGTTTATTGGTTAAGACCTTTTTTTGCTTTATCAGATAGTGATGGAAACGAAGAAAGGGTACTTCCTTATGGAATTAATGATACAATTATAGGAGAAGCAAGACAAGGCATGGTAGAAGCCTTAGATGGAAACTTCTGGTGTCCCGGTTATAAATATTCTTTATCTGAAACAGGAACTTATGGGATGTTGATGAAATTCAATGCAGAAGGCAACGAATTGGGGCATATTAAATTTGATTTCAAAAATATAAATGAACAATATAATGTAGGAATATTCCACTATTTGGCTCCAGTGGATTCTATGATGATAATAATTTCGGTTTTTGGTAATACATCATGGGAAGATTTTCTTACCGGCGAATTATTGTTTAATGGTTTTGAAATTAATAAAGATTTGAGTTTAATTAATTATTTCAATTATCCACCTCAGTTCATGACTGCAATAATTAAACCACTTTCTCCAGGCAAATACATTAGAAATGTTACTTATATAAATTCCCGAATTGATTATGATATTTATCTGGCAAGATGCAACCTCAACCTGAAGTACGACACAGCATATACCGGTAATTTCACCTACGATAGTCTTTGTCCTTCAGGTCCTCCACAAAGTGGGTTTATTTATCTTAATGATTGCGATATTGTATTAGGAACTGAAAATCTCTCAGAATTAAAGCCAAATGATAAAAATCTTATTATTACTATTTATCCTTCTCCAGCAAAAGATCATCTTAGTTTTACATTTAAAAACGCTCAGCAATATCAAAATTTGGAATTAAAATGTTTCAATATGCTTGGTTTGCAACAATCTGA
>JAAYJT010000031.1 GCA_012522795.1 Bacteroidales bacterium
AAATCAAGATTTATCCAAATCCTGCAAGAGATTATATTGAGTTTAATATTCAAAATATAATGTTCAAAACTGCTGATCTAATAATATTTGATATTTTCGGCAGATATGTTGTTAACAAAGAAATTACAACACCTTATGCCAGAATTGATGTAAGTAAATTGCCTGCAGGTATTTATTTTTATAGACTAATAATAGATGAAGATATACTTTCAGGAAAAATTGTAATATCTGATTTGTTATTCAGGTAGTAAATAGCTTTGTATTGATTATTCGTTTAATATTGAATTGGTTAGATATAATACCGGTTGGAAAAATATAATAGACCAATTTTACCGGTTGGCAAAATATAACAGACCAATTATCGCTCCGCTCAATTGTTCTGAATGTTTTAACCAACGGCATTGACGATTTTATATTTACAAAACAGCTTGGACTATTTTGTAAATACAATTCTTCTTACTTCACAAAAGATACTCATTATTAAAAAATTTCTTAATTTTACCGCATAAATTATTAAAATCTTTAAATCTATGGGCAAAGGAGATAAAAAAACCCGAAGAGGCAAAATAGTTGCCGGAACCTATGGGGTAAGGCGTAAAAAGAAAAGAAAAAGAAAAACAGCAAGCTTCTCAGCAGTAGCATCACCTAAAAAAGAAGCTGCTGAAATAGTAGAAGAAATAATTGCAACTCCGGAAATTAAAGAAGAACCGGTAGCTGAAGTTATTGAAAAAAGTGAAGCTGCAGAAACAAAAACGAGCGAAGCTGAAGCTGCAAAGAAGGCTGTTGAGGAAGCTAAAGTAACCGAGAAAAAGAAAAAGAAAACAGAAAGCTCTGCAGCAGAAGTATCTCCTGTAAAAGAAGCTGCTGAACTAGTAAAAGAAAAAACTGCAGCTCCGAAAATTAAAGAAGAACCGGTAGCTGAAGTTATTGAAAAAAGTGAAGTTGTAGAAACAAAAGAGAGTAAAACTGCTAAGGAGGCTGTTAAAGATACAAAAGTAACCGAAAAAAAGAAAAAGAAAACAGAAAGCTCTGCAGCAGAGGCATCTCCTAAAAAAGAAGTTGCTGAACTGGTAAAAGAAAAGACTGCAGCTCCGAAAATTAAAGAAGAGCCGGTAGCTGAAATTATAGAAGAAAGTGAAGTTGCAGAAACAAAAGCGAAAGAAGCTGAAGCTTCTAAGGATACTATTGAAGAGGTTAAAACAGCTGAAGAAAAGAAAAAGAAAACAACTGCAAAGAAAACTAAAACTGAGGCAAAGGCTGATGAAGAAAAAGTTCCTGCTGAGGAAAAGAAGAAAAAGACAGTAAGCAAGAAAGCAGCTGAGAAGACAAAAGAAAAGGAAGGGGATAAGGAAAAAAAAGAGACTAAAACAGAAGATACAAAGGAGGCTGAATGATTTATTAATGTAGTCTGTTGAAAATCAATTATATTCAAAAATATACACCCATAAATATATTACGATATTTATTTTACAACAATCGAGCGTAGCATTATAAATTACCGGATAGTTTTGTTGTGTTCTGATCTTTCAGGGATTGAAACCAGTTATTAACCAATTTCCTGAACCGGTTTCCACGGTGTTCAAAATTCATGAACTTATCATAGCTCGCTGCTGCAGGGGATAAAAGGCAAGCACGGTTTTCAGAAGTATTTTTAATTGCCTGCTTTACCATTTCATCGAAATTTTTAAACCATTTACATTGATGCTTTCGTGTCAGACGTGGCTTTAGCATATTCAACATCCGTTTACCGGCATCACCTGTAAAGAAAAAATTTGGTATTTCAGAATTGGCAAGATAATCAACTAATTGTGAATAATCTATTCCCCGATCGTATCCTCCAAGGAGCAAACAATCAATATCTTTAATGGTATCTAGGGCATAAATAACTGCTTCGGGAATAGTTGCAATTGAATCATTATAGAATCGTTTGCCGTTATAACTACCAATGAATTCCAGTCTATGCTGTAAGCCCCTGAAGTCTACCAGTGAGTTACAAAAGTTAAAATCAGTTACTCCGGCTCCAATAAGCGCCGAAAATGCAGCCATCAGATTTAATTGGTTATGTCTTCCTGGCAGAAATTCAATTCCAGTAAGATCGCAAATCATTTTTAAAGCACCTGAGGTATTCAAAAAAATCTGATCATCCTTAAAACAAGTATTTAAACACGGTTCTGTTCCAAAACCATAAGTTATCTTGTTTGAAACCAGAGTAGAATGATTTATTAAATCTACAACTGAGTTTTCCTTACCCGGGTAAATCAAAAAATCTTTGCTGGTCTGCCATTTCGCAATATTGAGTTTAGCAAGCTGATACGACTGAAAATCATTGAAATGATCAAGATGTTCCTGATAAATGTTTAGCAATACGGCAATATGTGGAGAAACTCTTACCTTTTCAAGCTGATGGGCTGACAACTCAAAAACAATAAGAGTTTCAGGCTGTATCTGGTCTATTACATCGAAAGGAGGCAGACCAATATTTCCAACAAGCAAGGATTTATATTTAGCTGAGCTTAAAAGATGATGTATTAATCTGGCAGTTGTACTTTTTCCTTTTGTCCCAGTTATTCCAATGGTCTGGTTGCGATATACCTCAAGGAACAGCTCAGTTTGCGAAGTAAGTTTCTCATCAGGCAATGATGCAGGAAACAGGTTTTCAGAAATTCCGGGGCTTTTAATAATTACATCAAAAGATCCAAGGTCATGAAGATAATTCTCTCCAAAATTCATGATGGTATTTACATGCCGGAATTCATCAATATTTAGAAGCTCAGTGCGCTGATCAGAAAGAGTAATCTGCTGATCCGGAAGCATTTTCCGCAAAAATCTGTATGTTGACTTGCCTTCAACACCAAGACCAAGGATCAACACTCTTTTTCCAGCAATCTTACTGTTAAAAACCTGTTCCATACAAAATCTTTTTCAACAAGCTTAAAAATGGTTCCTCAAGAAAATGCTGTTCATTAAATTGAGATAAAAGCTTCTCAGCACTTCGGTATTCTATCTTTGAGTATTTGTTACTATTCATGTAATGCCGAAGTAATACAGGGATATTATTTTCTTCATATTTATTTATAGCCATATGCAAAGCTGTATTTACTTCATCCAAAGTGCCAACACATTCAAAAGGTTTTTCATCTTCGATGCCGCACAACTGATCAAAATAAAACAATAACTCATTGTCGTTTAACAGATTACTGCCAAATATCTTAACAAGTTCTTCAGGATCAAGAAAAGCTGAAAGAATTATAAAAGTAAAAAGGCATTTAGAACATTTACCGCACAATATCCCCTGTTTGCTACCAGCATTACAACTTCTGAAAACACTGTGATATTGAGAAAAACCTGAAAAAAGTCCGGCGATCTGCAACTCATTTAAAGGGCGTAAGAAACTGAAATAATTAAAGTCGTCACTGATATTTTTTCTGCAATACTCTCTGAAATCCTTTTCAAAACCATAGCTTTTTGAATATTGATGATTTATCCCGGTTCCCGGTATAGTAGGCTCATTGGCGCTGGATTCATTGCTAAGGGCAATGTATCTGGTTTTCCTCAATGTAGCAGAAAGCAAGGAATAAAAGGCAAGCAGTGCTGAAAACGGAGTATGACCGTTTAAAAAACCTGCTTCATTCATTTTCAGGAGTTCGGGATCAATAGTCCTTTTTACAATCAATACATTTTTTTCTGTTCCAGCCTTTTGTACTACATTAACAGCTGCCTGAACCGGGTTCAGATAAAAAGGGATAAGTGGCATTTTCAGATTTGAAAGAACACTAAGTGTAACGGCAGAATCCTTACCTCCCCCAACCGGTATCAAAACTGAATTATCAAGACTGACCTGTTGTTTTTCAAAAGCCTGATCGTTTTTATTTCTGATCTCAAGAAAATGGTTAAAATCCGGTTCAATTTTATTGGTATAAAAAAACTCGCCTAAGCCATAAAAAAACAATTTCCTCCACCATGCAACTGCAAAATCATTCAAAGCAAAAGGTTTCACAATAAGTACAGGAGGACAAGCTGCTTTCCAGTAACTTATGATTTCAACCATGCCAATATGAAAAACCAGATTATTCAGTAATGTATCGGGTAAGGCATTTATGTTATTGATATTTTCAATATAAAATTCAGGTGAAAATTTAATTTTATCAGCCAGATTAAAAACAAATTGCACCTTTAACGAGTTAATATTCTTATAGATATGATATTTCTCAAAAACCATGAACGGATATTCGTTTCTCAGGTTCAGATACTTTTTATTAGAGTTGGACATGGTAGAAATGAAAATTTTGACTATCTTTACGCTTTCAAAATCACTGCAAAAGTAATGATTGCAATTGCATATAGTTTTAAATACTGAAGTATTAAATAAAATGTCAGTAAAACGCGAAAATAAAAGATACGGTTTAATGCCTCCGGCACCGGGCAGGATCCTGATTTCAGAGCCCTTCCTGCAGGATTTCTATTTCAGGCGTTCAATAGTTTTATTGGCTGAACATAATGAAGAAGGTTCGTTTGGAATTATAGTCAATAAACGGGTGGATGTTCGTTTTAATGATGTCATAAAGGGATTTCCAAAATTTAATGCTCCTTTGTATCTTGGAGGTCCGGTTCAAACCAGTAATTTATATTTCATTCATACTTTGGGTGATGCAATTGAAAACAGCCTAAAACTCACCAAAGGAATTTATTGGGGTGGTGATATTGAGCAGGTTAAAGAAATGATGACTCTTGGACAGTTAAATCCTGAAAATATAAGGTTTTTTATTGGTTATGCCGGTTGGGTAAGCAAACAACTTGACCGCGAACTTGATGAAAATTCGTGGGTTGTTGCTACTGCTACTACTGAGCAGCTAATTACTCAAAATCCTGAAAATTTATGGCGTAATATAGTAAAGACACTTGGAAAAGACTTTGCTATATGGGCTAATTACCCTCCCGATCCTTTACTCAACTGAAACTCCGGTAGTATGATCAATCTCAGAACCAAGCATACTGTGAGGTATGAGATAAACTAATAGCAATACCACAGTTGCTATTATTACCCAGGTTCTTTCCTGTCGGTTTTTATGTAGTCTTATAAGTGCTATGATCCATATAATCAGAGCTAATGCTGTTTTATTATCTGTAAGATCGGTACCAAGAGGCCAGCCTGTCCAATAAGCACCAAAAGCATATTTCTGCACTATCGGTCCAAATACAGCACCACCGAGTGCAAGGAAAACAACTGTGAACCACGCCAGAATGTAAGTTTTTGGTCGCCTAAACAAAGCCTCAAGACCTGTACGTATTGAAAATATTATTGCAAAAAGCATGAAAAGTATATGTGGAACAAGTATACCGTCAGGTACAACGCCTTTAAAACGTATAATTACATTTTCATCATTAAGCTTTATGTTCTGATCAGTGTATTGCAACACAACATCATACATAATTTTACCCGCTGATGGTTGATTTGGCAGATAAGCCACCAACTCCCCACCTTCTCTTATCATTTGTGTTTCAGTCCATGAATCATAACTTTTATAACGGCGATATTTTACAATACCATTGATACCGCGGTTTGAAGCCTTAATACGTATGGCAGCATCGGCACCGGTTTCATGAGTTCTCATCAATTTATATTTTATTTGTTCGCCTGCTATTTCAACTTTACCTCTTACCGGTTTTGTAGGTCCGGTTCTCCGCTGATAAACTGATGTGCCAAGTGTCAGTACTATTGTAAGAATCCACAGTATCAAAGAGTTGACTTTCATTTTCAGTAATGTGTTTTTAATAAATCATGGAATACTCAAATATTAAAGTTAACAATCCACTTTCAGGATTGTTGCAAAATTCAGGGTCATAAAAACAAAAACCCCGTAAATTAACAACTTACAGGGCTAATATGTAGCGAGGACGAGAGTTGAACTCGCGACCTTCGGGTTATGAATCCGACGCTCTAACCACCTGAGCTACCTCGCCATGAATTTTAATGAACTTGCTTTAACCGGGATTAAACCGTTAAATCTTAATTTTCGGCTGCAAAATTAAAAATAATATTAATTCAGCAAAGCACTTCTTAAATTTGACTATTCACAAAAGCATTTATTTTATTAAAACAGCTTAATACTAAATCATTTTGTATCCAGGGTAGGTTTCCTAAAATCCATTCCTGCGGGCACCTGAAAGATTTCAAGATCAAACTGCGATACAGAAGCAAGAATATGATCAAAAATATCTGACTGTAGCTGTTCATAATTAACCCAGGCTCTGTCGGCACTAAATACATATATTTCCATAGGCACACCTTTTTCATTAGGATGTAGTTGCCTTACCATCAATGTCATATCCTTGTTCAACAATGGATGATTCATTAAATACTCTTTCAGATAGGCTCTGAACACTCCAATATTGGTTTGCCGACGTCCGTTAACTATTACCGTGCTATCAATATTATTTGCTGTATTATATTCTAGGAGCTCCTCTTCCTTATTGTCAATATAATCCTTTATCAGATGGATTTTCCTGAAACGCTCAAGCATTTCAGGAGTGCAGAATTTAACACTGTTCATATTTACCAGGATTGAGCGTTTAATACGTCTGCCCCCTGATTCAGTCATCCCTCTCCAGTTCCTGAACGATTCACTTATAAGTGCATAGGTAGGAATGGTGGTTATACTCATATCCCAGTTTCTTACTTTAACGGTAGTAAGGTTCATATCAATTACCGAACCATCTGCATCGTATTTTGGCATTTCAATCCAATCGCCAGGTCTTACCATATCAAGTGCCGACAATTGGACACTACCAACCAATCCCAGTATTGAATCCTTGAATATCAGCAGCAAGATTGCAGAAATAGCTCCCATTCCGGTTAAAATAGGCCAGGGAGAAGTACCTATCAGAATTGAAAGTACCAGCACTCCTACAATAATATATATAATGATCTTAACTACCTGAATATAACCCTTTATCGGTTTCACCTTTGAAATATCATATTGCTGATAGATATCATGAGCTGAATTTAAAAATGCATTAATAATGGATGTAAGAACAGACACAATATAAACCTGCAATGTAACCTGAACAAGCCTGCTTAGTCCAGAAATATCTTTAACGATGTCAGGTCCAACCTTATAGATGATCATGGCAGGGATCAAAAGGATAATTCGTTGAAAGAATCTGTTCTCTACTAAAATATCGTCCCATTGGCTAGCAGTCTTCTTTGCAAATGCTTTAATTACTGTCAGAACTATATATTTCAGTATCAGATATATAATAACACCAAGCAATACTAATGAACCAAAAATAATAAGATTACTCAGTTTCAGTGCAGTAACTTCAGAGATTGACATACTTGTCAGCCAGGAAATAATTAAATCAGAATATTTTTCAATCATAACAAATTAATACTTTGATCAATAACAGATGATAAAGGATGTCTCTAAATCATTAAGAAAATCTCCAATTCCAGTGCAAAGATAGTTATTCATTAGATAATGCCGGACTCCCTGATATTGTTTTACGAATCTGATTATTTTTTATCATCTCTATCAAACAAAACCCTGGCAGAAAGTTTAAAAAAAGAAAAAATAATTAAATCCTGAACTTTAATGAAATAATTTGTTAAACTGACGCAAAAACAAAAAGAATTCTAAAAATTTAAAAATCTAGCTGAGCACATTTTTTAAGCTTATTTTAAAAAGATTATAAAAAGAGCAAATAACATATGCACAACTGCTTAATATTTATAGCTTTTATCAGGCTCTAACTTATTTATCTTTAATCATATACGAGCGAGTAGATAGTATACAAAAATCAAACCTCAAACCTCAGAGTGCTGTTAAAAAATGTTAATCTAATTGATTATTAACGAGTGATTCATTTATTTTGCACACAAATTAACATATCGAATATGGATATAGTAGTTGATAATTTTACTCGTAAGTACGGAGCACAAAAGGCTGTTGACAATATTTCGTTTACTGTTAAAACCGGTGAAGTCCTTGGATTTCTTGGCCCTAATGGTGCAGGTAAAACCACCACCATGAAAGCCATTACTACTTTCCTTTCACCTACTGCGGGAGATATAAAAGTGGGACCTTATTCAATTACCAAAGATCCTGATGAAGTAAGGAAGTTAACAGGTTACCTGCCTGAAACTAATCCTTTATATCCTGAGATGCCTGTGATTGATTACCTAAAATTTGTTGCCCGAATACATGGAATTCCTGCAAATAAAATTCAGGATAAGATTTATGAAATGATTGAAGTATGTGGTCTGGGAGCTGAGAAACACAAAAAAATCGGTGAGTTGTCAAAAGGTTACAAGCAACGTGTGGGACTTGCACAAGCACTGATACACGATCCTGCCGTACTTATCCTCGATGAACCAACCTCCGGGCTTGACCCGAATCAGATTGTTGAAATACGTGAACTTATAAAACGTATCGGGCGTGAAAAAACTGTAATTCTCAGCTCGCATATTCTTGCTGAAGTAGAAGCTACCTGCGATAGAATTTTGATCATTAATAAAGGTCGCATTGTAGCTGATGGCTCTGCCAATGAACTACGCAAGCGTGCTCAGGGCAAAGAAGTTTTACATATATGTATTGAAGATGCCGATCCTAATGTTGTTTTTGAAGCACTGAAGGAATTAAACACAGTAGAAACTGTTGATTTTGTGAAAGATAAACCGAATTATTATGAAATACAAAGTCGCACAAATTATTCGTCCCGCAGAGAAATTTTTAGGCTTTGCAGTGATAAAAACTGGTTTCTTACTGAGCTCACCCCTCTTGAAACCAAGCTCGAAGATGTATTCAGAGAATTAACATTAAAATAATGGTTATCAATCAGTTAAAGATATCATTTTTATCAACCTGATTTTTTAAAAGTATTAATAAATAAATGGATTTATGAAAGTTTGGGTAATTGCAACAAGAGAACTCAGATCATTTTTCGATTCACTTATGGCATATATCATGCTCATAGCTTTTCTGGGTTTTAGTGGTTTTTTTACCTGGTTATACGGTGCTGATATTTTCTTTGTCCGTCAGGCAAGCTTACAGGTATTTTTCTCAATTGCCTACTGGACCTTGTTTTTCTTTATACCAGCACTTACTATGAAGCTACTTGCTGAAGAAAACAGAACCGGAACCATAGAAATGCTGCTTACAAAACCTATAAGCGACTGGGAAGTGGTACTTGGTAAGTTCACATCTGTAATGCTGCTGATAATTATAGCACTGGCACTTACCATTCCTTATTACATTACTGTGGCAAATCTCGGAACCATTGATCATGGAGCAATCATTACCGGTTACATAGGGCTGATCTTTATGAGTGCTGCATATGTAGGTATAGGGCTATTTGCAAGCAGTATCTCAAATAACCAGATAATAGCTTTTTTGCTTGCATTGCTTATCAGTATCTTTTTTCACATTATTTTCGATGTATTGTCGTACAGTATTAAAGGCTCGTTAGGTTCAATTTTCAGTTATCTCAGTCTTTCGAACCATTATGACTCTATTTCGCGCGGAGTTATTGATTCAAAGGATATTATCTATTTTTTATCTATTGCATTTTTTGGTTTGGTTGGAACCGAGGCAGTTATTGCCAGACGCAATACAGTTTAGTTTTGGATAAAAAAACATTTCAGTTATGAAAAGTAAAAACCGTACTACATATCAGTTGCTCATGATTGTTGGGGTAATTGTTCTTGTTAATATTTTGGCTGACAGATTTTTTCTGCGTCTTGATTTAACACAGGATAAACGATATACGCTCAGTTCTGCAACAAAAAGCATACTTCGCAACCTGAAAGAGCCTGTAACTATCAGTGCCTACTTCACAAGCGATCTTCCACCGCAATATATCAATGTTCGTCGTGAATTTACTGACCTTCTAGTTGAATACGGAAATATTTCACGTGGCATGGTTGTTTTTGAAATGAATGATCCAAAGGATGAGGAAGATGAAATGGCTGCCATGCAGGCAGGTGTTCAGCCGGTAATTGTAAATATCAGAGAACGGGATCAGGTAAAACAGCAAAGAGCTTTTATGGGCGCGATTATAAAGATGGGAAAAAACAAAGAGATTATCCCTCTTATTCAACCCGAAGCCTCAATGGAGTACGACCTGTCATCAGCAATTAAGAAATTATCAATTACAGAAAAACCTTTGGTAGGATTTATTCAGGGTCATGGAGAACCAGCACTTAATCTTTTGCAACAGGCAGTAGCAGGTTTGCTTGTTCTGAATAACGTGGAGGAAGTTAATTTTTATGATAGCGTTCTGAATTTATCAAAATACAGCTCACTGATAATGATAGGTCCAAGTGAAACTATTCCTGAGGAACATTTGCATAAGCTTGATGAATACATGGCAAACGGAGGTAATTTACTTGTAGCCTTAAACAGGGTTCAGGGGGATTTCACTACCCTTCAGGGCACTGCAGTAGAAACCGGTATTGAAACCTGGCTGACAGAAAAAGGTGTTATAGTTGAAAGCCGCTTTATAATTGATGCCAATTGTGGTACCGTTGGATTAACCCAGCAGGCTGGCTTTATGCAATACACTACCCAGATAAAATTCCCTTATCTTCCATTGATAAATAATTTTGCTGATCACCCTATAACCAAAGGATTGAGTAATGTGTTGCTACAGTTTGCAAGTCCTATTGTTTATACCGGAGATACTACTTTAATTTTCGAACCTATTGCTTTCACTTCCGATAAATCGGATGCACGAAACGTTCCTTTATATTTTGATGTACAGCATCAGTGGCGCGATGCCGATTTCCTTAACCCAAACCTTGTAGTGGCAGCTACATTGCAGGGAGCTATTGCCGGAAGCAGCAATACACGTATGGTCATTTTTGGTGATGCTGATTTCCCGGTTGCCGCCGATCAAAGATATAGCGTTCAGAAAGAGAACGTTAATCTTCTTGTCAATGCAGTTGACTGGTTATCAGACGATACCGGCCTGGTTGAATTAAGAACCAAAGGAGCTAAAGCCCGACCACTGGACGAAATAGAAGATAGTAAAAAGCTGTTTTTAAAACTGCTTAATTTTTCACTACCCATTTTACTGATCATTGGTTACGGTATTTTCAGAATGATCCGCAACCGTAATATTAGAATGAAAAGAATGGAGGATGTTTATGTTTAAAAAATTAAAATCGCCAGTTTTGTTTGCCCTACTGGCATTGCTGCTAATCTTGTCAGTTGTTCTTCTGCGAGTGGATTCGCGCAAACAGAAAGGAAATTTTGTTCGTGAACTCGCTAATGCTAATGCTGATAAAACAACAAGTATAGTAATAATTCCAAATGGAGAAACTGACAATGCCATTATTCTGGAAAAAGCAGATGGAATATGGAATGTAGGAACACCGGGTAAAATGTATCCAGCTAATCCCGAACATATTAGCCGCATTTTCCAGACTATTTCACCGCTTGTTCCCGAACAACTGGTTTCGCGAGGAAAAGAAAACCTTGATGAATATGAGATAAGTGGTGAAAAAGGAACCCGTATCAAGGTTTATCAGGACAAGCGTATTACTGACGAATTTATTTATGGCAAAATGGATTACCAGTCACAAATGATACAGGGACAGCAAAGGCCTATAATAAGCACTTTTGTGCGTCTTGCCGGAAAAGATGATGTTTATACTGTACAGGGCTTTCTCGGTTCTGTATTCCCGCTGGGAGCTGAACATTACCGGAATCAAATAATAATAAATACTTCAGAATCCAATATTGAAAGAATCAATGTTAGCTTTGAAAATCTGAATTATACACTGAACAGGGATGAAAACAATTGGACGATTAATGGAATGCCAGCCGATTCAGCTATAACAACTGATTTTATTAGGAAACTAGTTGTACTACGAAGCACCGGATTTGCTGACGAAGATGCTGAAGGTAAATTAACTCTTGCATCACACAAAATGGTCATAGAACAAAATTCGGGCGAAGAAATTGAGATCCTTGCTTTTCCGGCTGACATTACTCATAACTATTTTATTACCAGCTCACAAAATCCAGGTTCAGTTTTCAGTGGAGCACAAAATAATCTTTTTGAAAATCTTTTTAATCCAATTGAGTATTTTCTTGGTTTACAAAGCGTTAGCCAGGAATAAAAACCTGATTGCTTTTAATTTATTTTCTCGTTCCTCTTGCTTAAATACTCAAATAGCATACTTCTGAGTGTTGTAAATAATTACTCAGCACAGATTTTATTAAACACATCAACACACTGTTTTACAAGAGGTTCTATACCATCGTTAACAATAACAAAATCAGCAAAAGGGATTTTTTCATCCTCTGACCACTGATTTTCCATCCTTTGTTTTACGAGAGCTTCGTTTATTTTATCTCTGTCAATAACACGCTGAATCCTCAGCTTCTCCGGAGCAGTTACCAAAATAAGCCTGTCCAGATTTTTATAATAACTGGTTTCGATGATTATAGCCGCTTCATAAATGCAACAGGGATCATTTGCATGTTTTATACAAAAATCTTTGAAATTCTGCCTTACAAGAGGGTGTATCAAATGGTTTACAAAATTCAGGGCATCCTTATCGTTAAACAGGAGCTGCGCCAGTAACTTTCTATCAATAATGTTTTCTTCATTGAGGATATGGCTGCCAAAACGCTCAATTAAAAGCTTTTGCATCCTTACTTCTTTCATTATCAGCTTTGCTTCATCATCGGAGTTGAAAACTGCTGCACCAAACGTACTAAAGATTTTAGCTATTAAGGTTTTACCACTTCCAATATTTCCGGTAAGACCAATTTTCAACATTTTATGGCTTATTGGCAGATTTAATGAGAATAAATTCTATTCTTTCCGGCTCAACACGGGCAATATGCACAAACGAAGGATATTTGACAAGATTGACCTTTAACCTGGTAGCCGCTTGCATCTCAACTGAATCGTAGGTAACAACAGCTTCAAACATGGCTTCATCAACCCTGTTGTAGTCTTTAAGCGCAACCAGACAATTTACAATTACTTTTTCCGGAAATATCCTGAGCGCATATTCAGTTCCTGAATTAACAATATTTACAGGAAGTTCAAAAGATCTTTCAGTATATTTTTCCACAGGAATCAATATTTTAACCCGATTTTCTGATAATGAAACCAGATTTGATTCTGGTTTAATAAGCCTAAGCTCTAATTCCTGATTTTCAGAAAGATCAGAAAAAGATTTTTGTTCGGTATAAATGAACTGAATTGAATCAATCAATTCCTCAGGCCCAAAAACCCAGATACTGTCGGGCTGTATCTGAACAGAATCGTACAACATAAACTGAGGACGTAATTCATAGCTAACCTGCGGCAAAACAGGTATTTGTCTTTTGTATTTAGTCAGGAACTCAAACCTGATAGTATCAGGCGAAACAAAAACAAGATCACGCTTTACTCCAATTTGGGAGGCAATTTTTTGTATCTGGTCATTCAATGGCAGGCAGCCTTCTTCTTTCCCGGCATAATACCTGATCTTCAAACCCGTCAGATCAATATTAATAACCGGAATCTTTTGCAAAAAATGATACTTAATCAGTGTAAATCCTTTGGCATCAAGCCCAACATTGATAACTGTGTCGCTTGATCCGGATATAATCCTGCCTTTCGGAGCATTTTTAAAATTGATATTGTATGTGATTGTCGAAGTAAAATCTTTCGACAATTTTATTACAACCCATATGAAACTTGAAAAAACAAGAAAAACAAAAAAAATTGAAAACTGATCTCGGAATCTTTTCATCAAAGAATCCTGCACAGGCTGTTCATTATCAGGAATACCGGTTTTCAATTCAAAAGGTTCTTAATAATTCTATTTCTGTTCGCCAATTTGTGACTGGCTATCCATTGCAACAGCTGATTTATCAATTCTTATTTTAACATTATCAGCAAGTTCAAGGGTAAATGTGGTTTCTTGTACTTCTGTAATTTTACCATGCAAACCACCAATAGTAACAACTTTATCTCCTTTTTTCAGGTTCTCGCGGAATTTTTTCTGTTCTTTTGAACGCTTCATTTGTGGTCGGATAAAAAACAAATAAAAAATAACCATTATGGCCACTAGTACAAATAAAGAACCGAAACCGCCACTACCGCCTTCCTGGGTTTGTGGTGCAAAAAGTAAAATGCTGCTTAAAATCGTTGAGTTCATAGAATTAATTTAAAATATTTAATAATTCGATTTAATTATACTTATTTGAGATTCAGTAATTAAAAATTCATAGTTTCAGGTACAACAATATTAGCCTGAACCATTAATTGTTTTGTACCCGGCTGGGTATTAGCCAGAATAGTAACAGTTTTCATCTGCATACCCATTCTTCCTCTGCTGTCAAAACTAACTGTTATAACTCCTTCTTCACCGGGTTTCATGGGTTTATCAGGAAATGAAGCCACTGTACATCCGCACGATGAACTAACACTCGATATAAGTAATAATGCATTGCCTGAGTTTTTAAACTTGAACCCAAATGACACCTGTTCACCCTGAATAACTCTGCCAAAATCATGAAAATCCTTTACAAATTCAAAAGCCGGCATTTCTACATTTTTATTGATACCTTCAGCAGTATTTGGGTTCTGAATAATATCTACAGGCAAATTGTCCCTACCCGAATTGCCTCCACATGAGGCAACTACAAGCAAAACCGCGATTATCGAAGCCAATACCAAAGATTGAAGTATGCTGCTAATTTTCATATAAATTTTAATTTTGCAAATTTAATATTTTTAGCTTAATCCTTTGTTAATCTGATCCCTGTTTCCTACGAAACGGCCAAAAGCTAATTATCAATGAGACCACGCCCTGTCTTTTTTATCTTATTTTCCTCCCTGAACTCTACTATCAGTCTATCAAGCAAACCATTGATAAATATCTTACTTTTAGGCGTGCTATACTGTTTTGAAATCTCAATATATTCGTTAAGAGTTACTTTAACCGGTATTGACGGAAACTGAAGCAACTCAACTATTGCCATTTTCATAATAATAATATCAAGTATGGCTATTCGATCCAATTCCCAATTTTTTGCCTTCAGAGCTATAATAGCTGAATATTCATCGCTGTATAATATACTTTTGGCAAAAAGTTCGCTTGCAAAGGCTTTATCTTCAATTTGAGTCTCCTCTTCTTCAAAGAGGGTCGGGAGTTTAGCCAAAGCATCCTGTTTTGCTGCAAACGATTTCAGAGTTCTCATAACCATCAGCAATGTATTGCTATAATCATCAGCCCAGTAAATATTTTTCTCTTCGAAAAACACTTGTAAAGTCTCAGAAGGCAGTAAATGAGTCCGGATAAGCTTTATAAGAATACTTTTATCGTCCTCGTAATAATTCTTTTCAGCATTCATATAACTGATATACTCTTCGCTGCTGCGGATCTTATTGTAAAAAGAACGAAACATTTCCTGTTCGCCAGCCCAGTTTATTTTATATCGTGAATAATATTGATTGTAATCCTCATTCTCCTGAAGCTGCTGTATAAGCCTGTTATCAACAAATCTCGTACTTGGATTTAATTCCTCTTCAGTAGGCAGAAATTTTTGCCTTGCTTCATCCATACGAAACCTGAAATATTCGATCAGTTCAACCAAAAACGATAATTGCCAGATATACAGCTCGTATACCCTATCAATATTTTTTATCAGATTCCTCTCCATTGCAGGCAATTCATTATCATCATTCTGAACAAAAGCATACAATGCCTGCATTACCTTGATCCTGATAAGCCTTCTACTAAGCATGAACAAATAATTTATGTATGAACTCCAGGTTAATTTTATGGAAGCGCAAAAGTATACAAATATTAAATATGGAGAATACTATTGACTGGTTGAAATATTTCAGAAATTGGAAATAAGTATTTGTAATGGCAGAAATTCATCAATTATATATTTGTAATTCAAAAAATATATCTACCTTTGCGCTTCACTTTATAAAAAGCGTTTTGCGCTGATAATAAAGCAATTAAATAATCATTAATTAATTTTTTGTTAAAATGGTACGACAGTATGAAACCGTTTTCATTATGACTCCCGTTTTATCTGAAGATCAGATGAAGGAAGCGGTAAAAAAAGTCAGAGATTTTTTAACAGGGAAAGGAGCAGAAATCATTTTTGAAAATAATTGGGGCATGCGTAGGTTAGCTTATCCTATCCAGAAAAAATCAACGGGATTTTATTATTTGATCGAGTTCAAAGCTGAAGGTTCTGCTATTGCCGAACTGGAAGTAATGTTTAAACGCGATGAGCGTTGTCTGAGATTTCTAACCGTAGCACTGGATAAACATGCTATTGCTTACAACGAGAAAAAACGCACTCCCAAAGCTGCTGAGGCGGTTACTGAAGAAGTATAAGGTGTTGTTGAATTTAAAACTGTTAAAAAATGAGTAGACAAGGAAATGCTGATATAAAATATCTTACGCCAATTGCAATAGATATTAAAAAGAAAAAATATTGCCGCTTTAAAAGAAGTGGTATTAAATATATTGACTATAAGGATGCCGATTTTCTTCTGAGATTTGTAAATGAACAGGGAAAGATTTTACCTCGCCGCGTAACAGGTACATCTACAAAATATCAAAAAAAGGTTGCCCAGGCAATTAAACGTGCCAGACACATAGCATTATTACCATATGTTGCTGACTTACTTAAATAAAGGGAGGGAGACATGGAAGTTATTTTAAAACAAGATATTCATAACCTGGGTTTTGCAAACGATATTGTAACCGTAAAAGACGGATATGCACGCAATTATCTTATCCCTATGGGATTTGCTATCGTTGCCGATGAAAAAAACAAAAAGATAAATGCTGAAAATCTGAAACAAAAATCATTTAAGGAAATTAAAATCCGCAGTGAGGCGGAAGCCTTTGCAGCAAAACTTAGCGATATTACCCTTACTATTGGGGCAAAAGCTGCTTCAACAGGAAAGATTTTTGGTTCAGTTAATGTTATTCAAATCGCTGAAGCACTCAAAGATCAGTTTAACTTTGATGTTGATCGTAAACGTATAAAACTCGATGGTGATTCGATAAAAGAGCTTGGAAATTATGAAGCTGAAGTTATTCTGCATAAAGAAGTTAAAGCTACCATTAAATTTGAAGTGGTTGCCGAATAATTTGCGTTTAGATATTTACTAATTTAGCCCGGTTCATAATACCGGGTTTTTTTATGCTCAGCCGTCAGAAAATAAAATTCATTAAGTCTTTGCATTTAAAGAAGATAAGGAAAGAACTTCAACTATTCGTAGCTGAAGGCAGTAAACTTGTTGAGGAACTTATATCAAGCAGGCTTGAAACTCATAGTGTTTTGGCTGTTGATGCATGGTTACAGAAGAATAGATCAATTATCGCTAAAAGAAATATAAAGGCTTTTGCTGTTACGGAAGCTGAACTTGAGCAAATCAGCACTCAAAAATCAGCAAATCAGGCAATTGGTGTTTTTTATATTCCGGCTTTTCAGTTCAACCCCAAAATCCTGAATGAAGAGATAGTTCTGATGCTTGACGATATTAACGATCCCGGAAATCTTGGCACCATTTTAAGAACTGCCGATTGGTTTGGAATTCAGCATGTTGTCTGCTCAAAAAACACCGTTGATCTCTATAATCTAAAAACCGTACAGGCTACAATGGGTTCGATAGCCAGAATAAGTACCTACTATCTTGATCTTCTGAGCATTCTGTCCAATACTAAAGTACCTGTTTACGGAGCCTTGCTTAACGGAAAACCACTGACTGAAATAAATCCTTCAAAAAACGGAGTGATACTCATAGGTAACGAAGCACATGGAATTTCTCCGGTCCTTCATCAGTTTATCACTCATCCCTTGTTTATCCCTTCTTTTATTGCTGAAGGCGCCGGCTTGCATAGACCCGAATCTTTAAATGCTGCTATGGCTGCAGCAATCCTTTGCTGGGAGTTCAGAAAGAATGGATAATACAGCAAAACAAAGCTGGTTAATAATCAGGATACACTACTGAGAAGCCTTTAAGGATAATAGAAACTTTCAGGTATCATTATGAACTAACAGCCTTGATTTAAGCCTATTAGTGATAAAGTTCGACTTTAATATATTGCTGAAGATCAGTGACATACAATTAGAGCCATTAAACAAATCGCTTGTGTTCATTTCTTATCTATGACTTCATTGTAAACCTTAGCAAGAGATTTACCAATTACTTCCTTACTGAAATGATTGACGGCATAGTCTCTTATCTCCAGCTTGTTGTAGATATCAGGATTATCAAGAAAAGACCTGAGTTCATCCAGAAACTGTTCTTCATTTTGCTTTTCAACAAGTTTTCCAAGTCCAGTATGCAAATGTTCATGTATCCCTCCCACCCTTGTAGAAATGACTGGTACTCCGCAGGCATAACTTTCAAGTATTACTACCGGAAGGTTCTCATAATTGCTGAACATTATCATAAGATCAGAATTGCTTAACAGCTCCACAAGTTCTTCGTTCTGTTTCAATCCGGTAAAAATCACAAACTCGTAAGTAAGTTGCAGTTTATCAGAAAGTTGTTTCATTTCATCAAAATCCTCACCATCACCAATAAGTTTTAGCAAAAAATCATTTCTTTCAGAACTTAATTTTTTTATGACCCTAAGAATACCAGAGATGTTTTTTTGTTTATCGGTAAAGCACGACAGATGAACCAGGATTTTTTTATCTCTTTTTGTAGCTTTTACAGCAGGTTTGAATTTGTCAACATCCACCACATTTGGGATCACAACATAATCTTCATTGCTCAGGCCTCTGGAGATCATTGCATCACGCAGGTTTACAGTAACCGGCATAACTGCTCCAGCATACTTAACAACAAAAGCGGTTAACCATTTTCTAGCCGCTCCCTGATATGAGTCAGTTGTTGGTAAGTATCGCGTCCAGTGTTCAGTAATTACATAGGGCGCACCGGTAAGAACTTTGATTATCAATGCAAGCAATCCGGTGCGGGTAAGCACGTGTACATGCGTAATTGTAGGTTTACCTTGTTGACGGCGTATTTTACGGTAACACCGTCTGAAAGCCAGAAAATAACGATACAGGTTAATTACTGAATTTAATGACAAAATCCTGAATGATGCCTTTCTAATATATGCAGTGCAATTATATACATCATTTATTATTTGAGTATCAATTTCTATTGCGCTATCTTGTTCATCAACAAATTGCAGAAACAAAACACTATTATTAAAGGCGTCCGGTAAACTTTCGATATGGTTTTTCACGAATAGCCCAAGCATAGGGTCACCACGATGAGGATACCAGCGTGGAATGTGCAATACATGTGTATTACCGTGTTTTACATCCATTTGAAACAATTATACATAAAATTAGCATATATTGAAATTGATCAGGATCTCAAAGATCAATATCCAAATATTTCTTCAAGTGTCAGAAATTCCACTTCACCATATTGTCGCAGGGTATTCATATCAAGCTGATCTTTATTACCCAGAACCAGGACATGATAGTTTTTATTTTTCAGATATTTTTCCTGAAAGGCTTTCAGATCATCAAAATTCATTTTTTGTACACCTGCAAATACATCCTCACGTATATCGTAATCATAACCAAGTTTCCGGGCTCTTTCATAGCTGAACAATATGCTGGATTTCGTAATTCTTTCGGTTCTGATCTTTTCTTCAATAGCCTCACGTGCAGTATTAAAACTGCGTTCTGATTCCGGCATGTTGTTTAACAAACCAAGCATTCCGCTCATTGCTTCCGGAAGTTTATCGTTCTGAGTTCCTATGAAAGAGGTAATATAATGTGAACGATCGGGGCGAGAAGGAATTGAATATGTTGCATAAGCGCTATAGGCAAGTCCTTTGGCTTCGCGAAGTTCCTGAAAAACAACTGATGACATCCCTCTGCCGAAGTATTCATTGAAAAGATTGATCGAAGGTGTATTGTCTTTTCTATATCCGTCAGATTTTGATAACATTACAATTTCCACCTGCTTCATATCGTAATCCACTACAAAAACCTTGTTGGTGTTAGTTTCCAGTTCCTTAAACTGCTTTTCAGCAGGTATGGGTTTAAATTTCTTAGGAACGCGATGCAGTTTGGTAAGGATTTGAGCCAGCGCATTCTGATTCAAAGTACCATAATATAATACCCGGTGTTCGTAACTATTCAGATCCCTGATTATATCAACAAGTTCACCGGCTTTAAGACTATTGAGTTCATCTTTGCTGAGTATGTTACGGAATGGTGAATCTAATCCATACACGCCATAATTATAAAGTGCACCCCACAAAATAGATGATTTTGAAAGTTTTCTATCGTTACGCTGTTTCAGCACATCGGCTATAAGATTTTGTAATGCTTCTTCGTTAGGCTGCGCATCAGCAAGCAAATGTTCAAACAATTCAAGTCCCTGGGCAAAATTGCCTGTTAAGCCAGTAAGAGAAACGTAGACCTGATCGTCGCTTGCAGAAATATTAAACGAACAGCCAAGTTTATAAAACTCCATCTGAATTTCGGAAGGACTATATTTTGAAGTTCCCAGATATCGTAGATAATTTAATGCTAAGCCAAGGCGTCTATCGTTATTATTGCCCTTATCGGCAATGTAATAAAGGTTGAAAATATCATTTTCCACATTCTGGATATAATAAACAGGTACTTTTTTATCAAGCATGAATTGATGAACGTCCTTGTCGTATTTAAGGAAAACAGGCTCAATATCAAGAACTTGTGTATCAAGAATTTTTTTAACAAAATCTGACTGTGCCACCCTGTTAACTTCAATTGGTGTGATTGAAGGCTTTTCAACCTTTGCAACTGAATTATCAACACCTGTACGCTTATAAACAATTACGTAATTATCACCATAATTTTCCCTTGCAAATCTTACGATATCATCTTTTGTTATCCTTGAGAGCCTTTCAAGCCGGTTAGCCACAAAATCATAAGGCATGTTCATAATAAAAGAATTAAGCATAGTGCTTACCCTTGACGAATTACTTTCAAACGACCTTAGTTCTCTCATTTTTAAATCGTTAATAATGGCACTGACCATCCAGTCAGGAAACTCTCCTCTTTTTACAAGCTCAATCTGTTCCAGAATCAGTTTTCCAACTTCCTCCAATGATTGCCCTGATTTTGGAGAACCTGAAAAAATATGAGATGAATAATCCTGTTTTATATATGGAAAACAACTTGCTGACAACACTTTCTGTGCCTGCACAAGATTCAGGTCAATAAGCCCCGCCGAGCGATTATTAAGTATCATATTTAAAATGCTAAGTAAATCTGCATCCTGACTTTGATAGCCTTTCAGTCTGAAGCCTATACGCAGATTCTCAGCATCCGGTCCAAACACTTCCCTGATCAAAGGAGACGTTGTCGGCTTTTCTACAGGAACATCAAAAGGCATTATTTTACGTGGTTTAAGAGTACCGAATTTTTCATCAATAAGCCGTATAGCTACATCAGGGTCAAACTCACCTGAAAGGGCAACAGCCATATTATTTGGCACATATCTGCTATCATAATATTCTTTCAGGCTTTTAAGTGAAGGATTTTTCAGGTGTTCCTGCGAACCCAGTGTAGTTTGTGTTCCATAGGTATGTGTAGGATAGAGACCTTGCATCAGAGCCTCCATCACTTTACGGCCATCGTTGTCGAGGCTCATGTTCTTTTCTTCATAAACGGTTTCAAGTTCGGTATGAAAAAGCCGGAAAACAGGATTACTAAAGCGTTCAGCTTCAATAATGAGCCAGCGTTCAAGCTGGTTTGAAGGAATATCGTTAATATAAACTGTTTGTTCAACGCTGGTATAAGCATTTGTACCTTTTGCTCCCAACGCCGCCATCATTACATCATATTCATTAGCAATAGCATACCGTGAGGCAATATTCGAAATACTGTCAATAACCCTGTAAACAGCCTTGCGCTCCTCAGTATCGGTTAACGAACGGTAAACCTCAAAAAGACTGTCAATTTTATTCAGATAAATACTCTCTTCTTTATAATTGATGGTTCCGTAATTTTTAGTTCCCTTAAACATCATGTGTTCCAGATAATGACTAAGTCCTGTATTGTCAGAAGGGTCATTTTTACTGCCGGTTCGAACAGCTACAGCAGTATAAATACGCGGAGCATCCCGGTAAACGCTCAAAAACACCGTAAGTCCGTTATCAAGAGTATAAATCCTTGCCTGTAATGGGTCGTTGGGAACGGTTTTATACTCGTATTTCTTTTGTGAAAAAGCAGGCAAAGCAGCAATCAGAACACAAAACAGTGCAAACCGGAATAAAATTTTTGAAACAATCTTTTTAGTCATGACTTAATTATTTGATTATAAGTTAATAGTAAGTTGATAATTTATAAATTGACTTTTAGTCAATAGCCTTTAGCTGCCAGTTATTCATCCCGAATAAGAAGTTTGAATATTATGTATGGTAAGACATATACCCATATTTAAGAAGCCAGTTGGCAAATGTAATACTATTTCAGTTGGTTTTCTCATAAGCTTTAATCTTTCAAACCAAATCATTGAAAACATTTATGCTGAATAAATATGATAGTCCGGAAGAAACCAGCCCTGTAGATTTTAAACCATGCATCAATAAAAATTCAATAAGAAATTTAAAAACTATATATGATTCAGCTTATCAGGCTAAATCCCTCCAATTCAACCATTTTCAACTAATGAGTTTTTGATGTTAAAATAAGTTTGGCTCTGTAACTAAGATAAAAGGCTCGAAATAAAAAAAACGCTACCACCTGCTGAAATATAAATATTCCGATCTTTGTTTGCTTAAAAACATTGATGAATTTCTGTCAAAGAAAAGGATTGCAAAAAAAATTGAACTACTTTAGCTATGAAAATAACAGTAATGAACAGCAAAAATAGTATGGCATTAAGATTAAACGGCTTTCTGAAAAATTATTACTGTAGATTAACAGTTAAAACAAAGCCTTTGCTGTTGATACTGATTTTTCTGACTGCCGGCTGTAACAAACCTTTTCCTGCCGAAAAAGCTCGTAAATATATTAAAGCTGCTGACCATGAGATCATACGGGTTGGGCAGAGAATTGAGGATTCTGATGCGTTCAGGGCTATCACTCAGTTATATAATATTAAAACAGCACCATTGCCCGGCAAATTACTATATATACCTGAATCAAACACTTATATCATGTTTGAAATGAATAAACATTCAGGATATTATATACAAAACACTAATGGCGAGATAGAATTTCAGCGGCAATCGGATTCGCTTATAATTGATTTTAAACCTGATGGCAAACCACAAACCAAAACACGCTTTATCTTAAGTAAATATGAAGAAAGCGTAACTGCAACAGGCGATATAATGCCTATAAAAGCCGAAGCATTAATTTATTCAAAAGGTAAAACAATATTTGATCTTAATTTAAATACCTCAATAAAATATGGGTTTCCTGAAAACATCTCGCTTGAAATATTCGCTTTCCCATTTTCTATTGATTTTAAATCAAATATAAAATTCAGGAAACACGTTTCCCATCTTAATTCTAACGCTTCAATCAAAGAAGGAGAAAAACAACTCCTTTGCGCTAATATATTTACAAGGGTAGGCTTATCAGAGTATAACACACTTATTTTTGGGAAGAAAAAAATTAAATTAAGCGTATACCCTTTAAAGCTAAATATGGTTTCTGACTATCCATTTATTAATATGCCCGTAGAAACATTTACTTATGATTTTAACCAAATGAGCAAAATGAGAATTACAGATTATAAAGGAAACAGTATGGCGCATCTTTCGTTAAAAGATCATCCTGAACGGGACTACCTTAATATTAATGTTCAGTATAATGATGGGTCAACTGATGAACTTGAAGATATAATGCTCAGTATTAAATATTTATTGAAATTTAAAATCAGGCACTAGCAAACAATCTCAGAATCTTGCTCTACCAATAAAATCTCCTCCAATACTATCAAAAACAGGACTTGCAATTAAATCGTTGGGATAAACCATGTATCGACCGTTGGGGTCAAGATCTATACCAGTATATTTTAAAACAGCCTGCCAAACCAAAAGTGAACAATACCAATGAGTATTATCTGACCAGTCTTTACGCAAACCATTATTTACCAGCTCATTGGCATATAAGTGTCCTTCAAATCGTTTAGCAGCATTCCATGCGGAAGCCTTACCTTTCTGACTACGTGTAAATTCAATTATTGAATCAATTGTTGATTGTGGCAGGTTCAAACGCAACCGATATCTATTCCCTGAATATCTGTTATCGAAATTTTGGTTCCTGAAAGCAAGAACCCTGCTATTAGCCAGAGCTTTTATTTCTCTTATTTGATATGCGACAGGAACATCTTTGGCAATGGACTCAATTATAGTAGTGTTGGCCAAAAGACTATCCGGATTATCATGGTTGTAATAACTTATGACAATAGCTGCATGACCAAAGCCTGAACCGCCCGGCACAATGGCTGAACCCGGCAGAAAGTTCAGGTTAGGACGAACCAGAATATCCCCGGGCCTTAACTCATTGACTCCTTCGGCACAATTATCTATTACACTTTTTTTATCTGAAAGATCAAACAATTCAGGATGTTTTTCGTTACAGAAAGTAAATATTGCAATAATTAGCAGAAAATATGCTAATGGATATTTAAAAAGCATTGCTCTGAAAATTGTATAGAAAGGCTTCAAAACTATAAATAATAATTACACCGGAATAAAAGTTAACTGTTAATAATTTTATATTGTTTGGAAATTTATCAAATAGTCATACCTTTGCATTATAGAAACTCAATTATTTATTAATAAAAAATTTTAGACTATGAAACAAAAGCTTTTAGCAATTCTTGTTGTAGCGTCTGTACTAGTAATGACTGCGATATCATGCAACAAAAAAGATGATGAAATGAAAGCTGAGGATGCTAAAGTAGAAATGAAAAACAGTATCCAGGAAATAAATAATAAGGTATTTGAGCTTTTGGCAGAGCCTTCGGTTCAATCCTTAGCATTTCTCTCTCAACTCATGGACATTGACATTGTTATAGGGAAATCAGTTATTAACAAAATCAATGATCAGCCGGGTACAATTCACCTTGCAAAGATAAAGCAAGCTTTTATGCCACGAAACTCCTTTAAATCAGCCAATGATCTTGACGATCTCAATCTTGGGATTTATGTATATAATTTTGAAATTGAAGACTTTACTCTTGAGCAGGAGTCTGAAACCGTTTTTAAAGTTACTTACCCTGCTGATGAAACGGCTTTTGGAAACCAGAAAAATAATGCTGAGCTTCTGGTAGAAAACATTGAACTGGCCATGGTAGTATATACTGAAACCTATTATGATAGCTGGGATAATGAGTGGGTTACAGAAACTTATGAAGAAGAAGTGCCTGTTAAATTTGATGCCACTCAAAAAATTGATGGTGTTACTACTGTATCCGGTAGCTACGATGCTGAATTAAACCCTAATGGTTTCCCGACTGGAGCAACAGTAAACTTCAATGCAGATTCGTACAATGTTACCGGTTCGTTGAATGGCAGCGGGCAATCGTTTAATACCAAGCATACATCAAAAAAAGGAGGTTCAACAATTATGGGGCATGACATAGACATAAAATATACTTCCGATATGGAAGATATTGAAAAACTGTCAGGCAACTATGTTTTATCTCCTCTTAAAGTAGAAGGTTCAGTGAAAGTAAAAGCTCTGGATGATCTCATGGACCAGTATGATGAAACCGGTGATTATAATTTAAAGGATCTGAATGCTCAGATAGACCTTGATCTCATACAAACAAGTAAAGGTCTTAAAATCGGAGGTATTGAGTTTGTTACTATTTCGCATCCTTTTTTTGGTGACATGCCAACATTGGCCATTGTTTATTCTGATGGATCGTTTGATTTATTAGATGAGTTTTTTGATTTTGATTTAAAATCAAGAAAAAAGTATTAGCAGATTATTTTCAAAAAAACGGCCTTGTGCCGTTTTTTTTTGCTCATAATGTTTGAAAGATTATCATATGAGCAATAAACGAAAACTATTTTTATAATTCATTATGCGAACGCTAAAAATATTTAGTTTTGTTATCTGCATAAGCAATTTGAATAAATGATCCTTGTTTTTGCTCCAAAATCCACGGCTCGCCTACGTTACACCCTAAACCTGATGCTAAGGGAACTGCTCGGTTTTGACTTTTCAATCACTACCAATGCTGATGATTTCCAATCGTATGCAGGAGCAAAATTCAGTTATGGAAAACGATTACAGGATAATAATCTGCATTTTGCTTCAACAGATTTACTTTTTAAAACTGGAATTCATAATCTGGATTTGCTTAGTAAAGAGTATAATGGCACCAAAGTATTATTTCCGGTTAATGAACGTGATGTAGCACTTCCCTACGATCCGTTTGCAGCAGTATTTTTTATGGTTTCCCGATACGAAGAGCACTTGCATTACCGAAAAGATAAATTCGGTAGGTTCACAGCAATGGAAAGTATTGCGTATAAATTTGGCTTCCTGCATAAGCCTGTTGTAAATATATGGACGCTTAAAGTAGGGAAAACGCTTGAGAATCACTTTAATGGATTAAAAATTAAACCAAGGCATTATCGCTTTTTACCAACTTATGATATTGATCAGGCATGGTCGTATAAAAACAAAGGTTTCCTGCGTGTTACACGCACTCTGGCTAAATCAGCGATCAAAGGTGATTTCTCAAATGTTATTGAAAAGATAAGGGTTGTTACCGGCTTTAGAAAAGATCCATTCGACACCTATGAGTATCAGTTATACCTGCAAATGAAATATCATCTGAAGCCTATTTATTTCTTTCTTTTTGGTAAATACGGTGAGTATGATAAAAATATAGCTACTTCAAATATACATTACCGGAATTTGATAAAATATATTGCTGATTATTCGGAAACCGGAATTCATCCATCATACTCATCAAATTCGAGCAAAGAGATACTTGGCAAAGAAATTAAAGAACTATCGAAAGTATTGAATCGTGAAATTCATCATAGCCGTCAGCATTATTTAAAACTGCATCTGCCAGATACTTATCGGAATCTTGCAAATTTTGGTATTTCAAAGGATTATACAATGGGCTTTGCTGCCCTACCGGGATTCAGAGCAGGAATTTGCACACCCTACCAGTTTTACGATATTGATATGGAAACAGTAGTCCCTGTTACTGTAACACCTTTTGCTGTTATGGATGGCACACTGAAAGATTATATGAAACTAAGCCCTGGTAAAGCAATTGATACTATTAATGATCTGATTGCAGAAGTAAAGGCAGTAAACGGAGTTTTTTCGAGTCTGTGGCATAACGAAAGCCTTTCAGAAACTGATAGATGGCTTGGATGGCTGCGGGTATATGAATCGCTGATCGAAAATGCAGTACCTTAAACTAACTAAGCGGATCTATGATAAGATACCTGATAAATTCTGAAATTGACTACAACAAATGGGATGATTGCATTGAGCGTTCATATAATGGCAATCTATATGCGTGGTCGTGGTATCTTGATTTGGTTTGTGAAGGCTGGGATGCAATAATCGCAGGAGATTATGAACAAGTCATGCCTGTTACGGTAGGTAAAAAATATGGCATAAAATATCTGTATCAACCACCATTCACACAACAGCTTGGTATATTTTCAACCACCCCTGAATCTGGTTATTCAAATAATGATTTTCTTGAAGTACTTACACATCATTACCGTTTTGCTGAAATAAACCTTAACCGTTACAACAGGATCAACAATAATAATTTCAAAATCAATTTCAGAAAAAATTATGAACTCGATCTTATTAAACCATACGAACAACTACAAGGCAATTATTCGGAAAACACTAGGCGTAATATTAAAAAAGCCGTTAAAGAAGGGATAAATATTTCAGAAAATAGCGATCCAAGAAGCATTATTAAAATATTCAGACAGGAAAAAGGACGGGAACTGAGAAAGATGGGTGAGCACCATTACAAAATCCTTGAAAAACTTATATACCGCAGTTTATATAAGAATATAGCTACAGTTTCAGGAGCATTCACACACGAGAATATATTATGCGCCGGCGTTTTTATTATCAGAAGTCATCACAGGTTGGTATTGATTTTTTCAGCAAATAATTCCATTGCCCGAAATACAGGTTCTATGCATTTATTAATAGATAGCATAATAAAAAAATATGCCGGGCAAGCCCTTACACTTGATTTCGAAGGTTCGGAAATAGAAGGATTGGCAAGGTTCTATGCTAGTTTTGGTTCAGCTGAGACCCGCTATCCTGTACTTCAGTATAATAATCTGCCATTTTTCGTAAAGCTGATAATTGAAGCTATGAAACGAATGGGGCTAAAATAGATCAAAGCGCAGCTTTTTTTATTATTATTCTTTGCTATTCTTCAGCTTTATGTATTTTTGTCGAAATATAGCTGTATTACATAACCACATAGAAGGATTACAAAACCTATTATTCCAACATGCTTATCAAAATTTTGGGCAATCAGAACACGATCATTGATCAGTATATTGCCGAGCTAAGAGATGCAAATATTCAGCAAGATAATATGCGTTTCAGACATAACCTTGAGAGGATAGGTGAACTTTTTGCCTATGAAATAAGCAAAGAGCTGGTTTATGAAACCAAACAGGTACTTACTTCACTTGGTGTTGCTGATGTACCTATGCTGAAAAATTATCCTGTGCTGGCAACAATACTAAGGGCAGGTCTGCCTCTTCATCAAGGCTTGCTGAATATTTTTGATAAATCAAGTAATGCTTTTGTTTCGGCATATCGTCGTTATCATAAGGATGGGAATTTCAATATAAAAGTTGAGTACTCGTCATGTCCGATCATTGAAGACAAAGTGTTGATTTTGTCCGATGCCATGCTTGCCACAGGCATTTCAATGCATTTGTGTTATAAAGAACTAATAAGCAACGGAACTCCGAGTCATACACATCTTGTTACAGTACTGGCAAGTACCGAAGGGGTTGAATATTTAAAGCGAAAATTCAAAAATTCTGCTACTCTTTGGGTTGGTGCAGTTGATTCTGATCTGACAGCCCAGGCTTATATTGTTCCCGGACTTGGTGATGCAGGTGATCTGGCTTTTGGAGCCAAAGACTAAAACATTTATTTAAATTCGGGCATCAATGATGGGTTCTAAACTATTTTTTATCAGCGAAAATGTAAAACTGGCGGTTCATTCCATCAAAAGTCATTTGCTCAGAGCTATCATAACAATAATGATCATTGCTCTGGGAATAACTGCTTTAGTTGGGATTTTAACCTCAATTGATGCTATCAAATATTTTTTAAATGAGAATTTCTCAATGATGGGTGCTAATACCCTCACCATCCAAAACAGGGGGATGAGGATCCAGATAGGTTCACACAGTATACGCCCGAAAACCTATCGTTACATTACTTATAAGGAAGCAATGCGTTTTAAAAACGAATTTGACTTCAATGCTCATACTTCGGTTTATGTATATGGCTCAGGGGCAGCAACTCTGAATTACGGTTCAGAAAAAACCAACCCTAACATACCGGTAATAGGGACTGATAATGAATACATTATAACATCAGGTAATGAGGTAGCACAAGGCAGGGATTTCAATGCAATTGAACTTGAACTTGGGTCGAACGTAGCTATTATTGGCAGCAATGTGGTTTCGAAACTATTTAAAGCAGGTGTTGATCCTCTGGGGAAAATGGTTGGAATAGGTTCTGACAAATATATGGTGATCGGTATTTTAAAAGAAAAAGGCTCTTCAATAGGAATCACCAGCGACAATCATTGTATTGTACCGCTTGAAAATGTCAGGCGTAATTTTTCAAGGGCTAACATGAATTACTCAATCAATGTAATGGTTGTTGACCCCGAATTGGTCTCAGATGCCGAAAGTGAAGCTATTGGTCTGTTTCGGACCATAAGGCTGGTTAAAACAGGTGAAGAAACCAATTTTGATGTATCAAAAAGTGATAATATAGCTGAAATACTATTTGAAAACCTGAAATATCTGAGACTGGCTGCTACTATAATAGGGCTGATAACGCTTTTAGGTGCTGCTATAGGGCTGATGAACATTATGCTTGTATCAGTAACTGAACGAACCCGCGAAATCGGGATACTAAAGGCTGTAGGAGCAACAAAGAAAACCATCCGCAACCAATTTCTTGCTGAAGCAATAGTAATAGCTCAGTTTGGAGGCATTATCGGGATCATTCTTGGAATACTTGCCGGCAATGCGCTTGGCGCTATAATAGGTTCCGGATTTATCATTCCCTGGTTGTGGATAATAGGAGGTGTTATTCTTTGCTTCCTGGTTGCTCTTGTTTCCGGGATCTTGCCCGCAACAAAAGCTGCCAATCTCGATCCGGTTGATTCGTTACGATATGAGTAAATCCATACAGTAACCTTATTCTCAGACGATTAACCAATGATTATTTTCTTTCCACAATCTTTGATCTGAAGCCTTCACTTATCCATGTTTGTAATTCTTCGCCATTCTCTGAATAAATCAGGAAAGCTTCCAAATCTTTTCTGATTTTAAGAAATTCAATAGTTTTTTCAACTCCCATAACCATAAAAGCTGTAGCGTAAGCATCGGCCGTCATACAATCTTCTGCCAATACCGAGACGCTAAGCAGAGAATGTTGTACCGGATAGCCGGTAAATGGATCAATGGTATGAGAATAGCGAACACCGTCTTCAATATAAAACCTCCGGTAATTTCCCGAAGTAGCTATTGCCATGTTTTCAAGCTCCACAATAGCTTTAAGTTCACGTGAACTATTCTGATCTTCTGATGGTTTCTCCACTCCTACTTTCCATAATGTCCCATTGGGTTTACGTCCGTGGGCTATCACCTCACCACCAATATCAACAAGATATCTACTAACACCTTTTGACTCAATAAATTGCGCAACCACATCAACTGCATATCCTTTGGCAATAGCATTAAAATCAATCTGAGCGCCCGGAACAGCTTTTATTATCCTGTTATTCTCAAGTTTAAAATTTCTGTAACCAACCAGTTTCAATAAACTATCAATTGTGTTTCTGTCAAGATGCAGCCTGTCGCTAAAACCAAATCCCCAGGCATTTACCAGGGGTCCTACCGAAAAATCAAAATATCCGTCTGTTGCTTCCGCTACCTCATAAGCCTTGCGAAAAACAGTAATAAACCAGTCATCCGCTTCTGTATCAGTTTCATCCCGGTTGATTTTTGAAATAATCGAGTTTGGCTCATAAACTGAAACTGAAAAATTAAAAGCATCAAGCAGGGAATCAATTTCTTTCTGGAAATTGCGTTCTTGATTATCAAAATAGCTTATATCGTAATAAGTGCCCTGAGCTGCCCCCTGAAACCTGACCATTTTCTCATTGCCAGAATGTGAGCAGGCGGAAAAAACCAAGAGCAATACATTGAAAATCAATAAATTTCTCATACTATTAAATAAAAAAACGACACATTATTTGCATTGACAACTCTCAATATTTAATGTGTCGTTTGTAATTTTCAGAACATTACTTTATCATGAGCCAAAATCGTCGAATGCAATATTTTCTTTTGGAACCCCAAGGTTATCAAGCATCTTAAATACAGCATCGTTCATCATTGGCGGTCCACATAGGTAATATTCAATTTCTTCAGGCTCAGAATGCTTACTAAGATAATTATTCAATACCACCTGGTGAATAAAACCAGTATAGCCTGTCCAGTTGTCTTCGGGCAATGGTTCTGAAAGAGCAAGATTAAACTCAAAATTAGGAAAATTCTTTTCAATTTCATGAAACTCATCATCGTAGAAAACTTCGCGCAGCGACCTGGCTCCATACCAATACGATACTTTACGTGTTGTTTTTTCAGTATGGAAAAGATGGAAAATTTGCGAACGCAATGGAGCCATTCCAGCGCCACCACCAATATAAACCATCTCTTTATCTGTATTTTTAATATGGAAATCACCATAAGGTCCTGAAACCATAACTTTATCGCCCGGCTTTCTTGCGAATATATACGAAGAACAAATGCCAGGATTAACATTCATAAAACGGTTTTTGGTACGATCCCATGGTGGAGTTGCAATACGAATGTTAAGCATTACAATATTACCTTCAGCGGGATGATTCGCCATTGAATAAGCTCTGAAAATAGGTTCAGGATTTTTCATTTTCAAATCAAAAATACCAAGCTTATCCCAATCCTCACGGAATTTTTCTTCAACTTCAATATCCTTAAAATCTATCTGAGTTTTGGGTACATCAATCTGAATATAACCTCCTGACTGAAAATCAAGTATTTCGCCTTCTGGTAATTTAACCACAAATTCTTTGATAAACGTTGCCACATTTCGGTTGCTAATCACTTCACATTCCCATTTCTTAATTCCGAAAATTTCTTTTGGAATTCCAATCTTCAGATCTTCACGAACTTTAACCTGGCAACTCAACCTCCAGTGATTTTGTTGTTCTTTTCGAGTAAAATAACCCTTTTCCGTTTGAAGAATTTCTCCGGCTCCTTCAAACACCTGACATTTGCACATAGCGCATGTGCCTTGCCCTCCACATGCTGATGGCAAGAAAATCTTTTCCTGTGCCAAAGTGCTTAAAAGAGTCGAACCAGGATCTGCTTCTATAACTTTGTCATCGTTGATAGTAATTTTTACTTTACCGGGAGGAGTCAGCTTTGCACGTACATATAGCAAAATGCCAACCAAGAGCAAGGTTATGGCAAGAAAAACCACAATACTTATCAAAATAATTGTTCCGGTTCCCATTTTATAATTTTTCAGTATTTAATAATTATTTCCTTAACAAATTTTAGAGTTTTATTCCCATAAAACTCATAAAGGCTATTGCCATCAAACCTGTAACAATAAATGCAATCCCAAGCCCTCTGAGTGGCTTAGGAATATTTGAATAACGTATTTTTTCCCTTATTGCAGCAATTGCAACAATAGCAAGAAACCATCCTATACCACTTCCAAAACCAAATGCAGTTGCTTCGGCAATTGAACCATAATCACGCTCCTGCATAAAAAGCGACCCACCAAGAATAGCACAGTTTACAGCGATAAGAGGAAGAAATATACCTAAAGAATTGTACAATGCAGGTGAAAATTTCTCGACTATCATCTCAACAAGCTGTACAATTGAAGCAATAACAGCAATGAACATGATGAAGCTGAGAAAACTAAGATCAACATTGGCAAAACTATCACCAAGCCACGATAATGCACCTTCGCGTAGAAGATAATTGTGGATAAGATAGTCAACCGGTACAGTTACCACCATTACAAAAATAACGGCAACTCCAAGTCCTACTGAAGTTTTCAATGTTTTTGATACTGCCAGATATGAACACATACCCAGGAAGTATGCAAAAATCATATTCTCAATAAAAATTGACTTTATGAAGATGTTAAAGATATTTTCCATAATCAATCCGTATTAAATAGTTGACTAATTTTCTTCCTGTAAATCAGGGTTCTTAGTACGCTGTATCCAAATAATGATCCCTACAAGAAACAAAGCTGCTGGCGGTAAGATCATCAATCCGTTGTTTACATATCCTAGATCGTAAAAAACCTTAGGTAGAACCGGTAGCCCCCAGATAGTTCCTGAGCCCAGCAATTCACGGAAGAATGCAACAACAATCAGAATGATTCCATATCCTACACCATTTCCGATACCGTCAATAAAGGAATCCCATGGTTTATTAGCCATAGCGAAAGCTTCAAGACGTCCCATAAGAATACAGTTTGTAATAATGAGCCCAACAAATACCGATAGTTGTTTACTTACATCATACATATATGCTTTAAGTACCTGATCGACAAGGATAACAAGTGCTGCTATTACAACAAGCTGAACAATAATCCTGATCCTTGGCGGTATGGTATTACGAAGTGCCGATATGGTCAGGTTGGACATGGCAGTAACAATTACTACTGATAGAGCCATTACAAAAGCAGGTTCAAGTTTAACTGTTACAGCAAGAGCCGAACAAATCCCAAGCACCTGAACAGTTATAGGGTTTTCTTTGTTGAGGGGACCCAATAACAGTTTTTTTGTTTTAGCTGAGAATAAAGGTTCTCTTTCAGTTTTTGCTGTATTCATAAAGCTTTCTGATTTTAAAGTAAGTAATATAATTTTCCATACAATCTTTCAGCATAGCCGAAACACCATTACTGGTAATGGTTCCACCCGAAATTGCATCAACACCATGCACAGGGTCAATATTAGAGTTTGCTACTCCACCTTGTACCACCTGTACTGAAACGAAGTTACCTGATTTATCAAAAATGGTTTTTTCGGGGAATTGATGTGTGAATATTTCGGTAGATATTTCAGCTCCTAACCCCGGGGTTTCGCCTTTATGACCGAAAGTAACACCTTCTACAGTATTAAAATCACTTTTAAGCGCTATATTTCCCCATATTCCACCCCATAAACCAGTACCACTCAATGGGATAATATAAATAACTTCTTCTCCTTTTTCACATACAAATAAAGGGAAAACCGGATCTTCAACCTGTTTGCCCTTAGCAAGATTCTGCTTGGCTTTTAATTCCGTTTTGAGATCAACGTCAAAAGCCCTGCGGTCTCCCATTTCAAACTTCCCGTCAGCATAAATGCTTACCTCTTCACCGTCACTGTTAATAAGTATTTCTCTGGTAATATGTTTGTCGTAAAGTGCTTCTGCTGTTGCAGGAGTTGATTCAATATTAGCTGAGCTGAGCATATCCTGAATCTTCTCGATCTTTACATTTCTATCCTGTGCGGGTTTAAGCAGAAGAGCTGCTGCCGAAAGCATTGCTGCTACCAATATTACCATGATAGAAGCATATCTGAATATATAACCGTTACTGAACATAATGATATATTATTTTTAATTTGGTATAAATATCAGGCTTTTACCGGTTTCATACGTTTAAGCCTTCTTTTAATATTTGCTTCTACCACATAATTATCAATAAGTGGAGCAAAAACGTTCATAAGCAGAATTGCCAGCATCATACCCTCAGGATATGCCGGATTCAAAACTCTGATAAGTACAGCAAAAACGCCTATCAGGAAACCATAAATGATCTTACCTGTGCTAGTTTGTGCTGCAGTTACAGGATCAGTTGCCATAAAGATCGCTCCAAAAGCAAAGCCTCCAATCACCAGATGGTAATAAAAAGGCACTTCCATAAAGGCATTCACAGCAACAAGATTTAAAAGCCCACCCATAAAAATTCCGCCAAGAACTACAGAAATCATAATCCTGAGGCTACCCACACCAGTAAAGGCTAGAATAACAGCACCTATCAAAATGGCTATCACAGAAGTTTCACCAATTGATCCGGGTATAAAACCACAAAACATATCCATAAAAGAATGTGTGAAATGAACCGAACCGGTATCAATTCCGGCGGCGGCTTCTGCCAATGGAGTTGCACCTGAAAATCCATCTGCTTTATCAGATATCCATACTTTTTCACCCGACATAAAAGCGGGATAGGCAAAAAACAAAAATGCTCGTGCTGTTAAAGCCGGATTAAGGATGTTCATTCCGGTACCTCCAAAAACCTCTTTGCCGATAATAACAGCAAAAGCAGTTGCAACAGCCACCATCCATAACGGTATATCAGGCGGAACTATAAGGGGTATAAGCATACCTGTTACCAGGAAGCCTTCATTCACTTCGTGGTGTCTGATCTGAGCAAAAATAAATTCAATAGCAAGCCCTGTAACATAAGAAACTATGATTATAGGAAGCACTTTACCCAAGCCGTACAATATATTATTCCAAAACCCTGCAGTTTGACCCAAAGAAAGGTAGTGCTGATAACCTACATTCCAAATCCCAAACAGCAATGCAGGAATCACCGAAGCGACAACAATACTCATAGTACGCTTCATATCAATGCTGTCGCGGATATGGCTGCCTTGTAAAGTCGTTTTATCGGGAACAAAGAGAAAAGTTTCAAAAGCATCGAATGTGGAATGCAACTTTTCGAACTTTCCCCCCTTTTGGAATTGAGGCTTGATTTTGTCCAGTTGTTTTCTGAGCGATTTCATTAAAATTTATGTTGATTCTTGTTTAAATAATCTGATTAATTAGTATCACATTAGAATTAACTCATTTCTTTTCTCATTAGTTCAAGTCCTTTTCTTATAATACCCTGGATCTCGGTTTTTGAAGTGTCAACAAATTCGCATAAAGCAAAATCTTCAGGCTCAACTTCGTAAATACCAAGGTTTTCCATCAGATCAATATCTTCATACATAATTGCTTTAATAAGCTGTAAAGGATAAATATCCATTGGGAATACTTTTTCAAATTCACCTGTCATCACAAAAGCGCGATTTCCACCATTCAGATTGGTATTAAGAGCATACTTTTTATTTGGTGTAAGCCATGAAAAGAAGGTTCTGGAAGTACTGTATTTGCCAAAGCCAGGTAATGCCCAACCCAGAAACTCATGATAATTGCCTTCGGGAATAACAGTAACCATGGAATCGTAGATCCCCAGATAATTGTCGGCTCTAATTTGTGTTCCAGTTAGTACATTACCGGAAATATATCTTAAATCACCTTCCTTAACATTATTATCAACCATATTACTTATTGACGCACCTCTTCTAGTCTTAAAATACTGGGGTTTAATCACTTCTGACCCCGTCAGAGCTACAATAACTGAGGAATCGTATTTGCCTTGCCTGAAAAGGCGACCAATAGTTATAACACTCTGAACATCAATAACCCAAACTATATCACCTTTGTTTATCGGGTCAATATGATGGATCTGAACACCAACATTTCCTGCCGGATGAGGACCTGAAAATGAATTCAGGATAACATTACGAGCACTCAAGAATTCTTTTGCCTTTGTTTTATCACTGATATTCAGGTTAACTTTCCCATTGCTCAATTTCGAGAGAACATCAATACCGGTCTGAAAATGCTCACCCTGTCCGTTAACAATGAAATCATAATCAGGTGCCAGCGGAGCAGTATCAAAAGCTGAAATATGAACAGCTTTTGGTGTATGATCAAGATTGGCAATAATAGCATAAGGGCGCTGCCTTATAAGAGGCCAGATCCCGCTGTTAATCAGTTTTTCAACTATTTCTTCCCGGCTGATCTTTTCCGGATCGGCAGCTCCAAAATCCACACAGCTGTTTTTATCATCAGATTCGATCCTGATCTCTTCCAGTAAGCGTTTTTCACCACGTCTTATCTCTGTCACCTTACCACTAACCGGTGAAGTAAAAAGTATTCTCTCCTGATATTTGTTAAAAAACAAATGGGTACCAGCTTTAACTTCATCACCTTCTTTAACAAGCAGCTTAGGAATAACACCAATGAAATCAGTTGGCTTTACCGCAAAATTGGTTGAATCCAGATTTTTAAACACTTTCTCGGCATGCCCGACAAGAGGAATATCAAGACCTTTTTTGATCTTAACAATTTTGTTCATAATCGGAAGTTATATTTGTGTTAAGCATTTTATGGGCGCAAAGGTATATAGAAAAGTAAATACTTTTATATTTGATTATGTTTTTTATTTTATTTTTGTCAAAACACTATTAATTATATGAATAATAATCGCATGGCTTTTAAAAACCTTATAGTTTTATCCCCAATATTTATATTTCTGGTTCTCACTACAAGTGCACAAAGCGATAAAGCATATCGGATTCAGGACGATGTTTATATTAAAAACATTCAAACCGTAAGATTGCAGCGTCTGGGATATGAAATGTCATTCCCTGTCATCAATTTCAATTCCGACGAACAGTTAAAACTTACTTTCGACGACCTTGACGGAGATATAAAATACTTCAGATATACTTTTGTTCATTGCGATGCCTTATGGAACCTGTCTGATTTATGGCAATCAGATTATATTTCAGGATTCCCCGATGATATGATACATAATTATCAGTCGTCGTTCAACACTATTCAGCCTTATACCCATTATGAACTTATCTTTCCAAACGATAATTTTAATTTCATTTTGCCTGGTAATTACCTGCTAATTGTTTTCAATGACAATAATCCCGACGATGTTGTTCTGACACGTCGTTTCAGTGTAGTTGACATGAAGGTAAGCATTGACGGTTTTATTCAAACCCCAAAAACTATAAGCGAAAGAAATCAAAAACAGGAAATAGGTTTTACAGTAAATACAAATAAATACCCTCTAAGCGATATCAGCCGCAATCTCAAAGTCATTATTAAACAAAATTGTCGATGGGACAATGAGCTTTACCTGCAACCCTATCAAACAAACGGCAACATACTTGATTTCAGATTTCCCGATGGAAGCAATACGTTTTACGGCGTAAATGAATTCAGAACTCTTGATTTGAGAAGTCTGAAATATAAAAGCAAAAACATCAGGGATTTTGAACGCGATACTGATGGCTATCATTTTTATTTGTGGCCTGACCAGATCAAAACTACCAAGCCATATATTTTTGAACAGGATCTGAACGGAAGATATCAGATATTAGCAGAAAATTCTTCTGATCCGGCTATTGACGCTGAATATGTGTACGTATATTTCTCTTTGCCATTTGAACAGATCCCCGATGCTGATGTATACGTTACAGGAATGCTTGCCGACTGGCAATTCAGGGATCAGAATAAAATGTACTATAATGCGCGTCGTTCAGCTTATGAACTCAGAATGTTCCTTAAACAAGGCTTTTACAATTATCATTATGCATTGCTTAAAAAGGGTTCACAAAATGCCGACCCTGGATATTTTGAAGGTAATCATACCGAAACCGGAAATGAATATACAGTGTATATTTATTATCGTGAACCAGGTGCCAGATATGATATTCTGATAGGTGTAAAAACCTTTAATTCAAAGGATTATTTATAAAGGAGTAAAATTACTAAAAATAAGAACGCAGAGTATTCAGGTAATTGCCGGATTTCTACTATTGATTCTTTATTATTTATTATGACAATTTACTGGCTCACCTGCACTACACGAACAGTGAACGGTTTTACCCGTTTTAGGATCTATACTTGAACAAGTCTTCTTAAACTCACCGTTTTTCTGAATAAACATTTTTATAGCAATCGCCATAAAAGACAATCCTACAATTATTACTGCCGCTACTAATATTTTTACAAATGCAACCATAATATCCTATTATAAATAGTTTCGTTCTTGTTCGGTACTATAACAACTTAAGCTGTACGTTTGTTTGCTCAAATGCTGTATAATCTTTTGATGAAAGACCAATATAACCACCTTTATAAAAAACAAAGTTTCCATGCTGATCGAGCTTAAGGTTTGAATAGATGTTTTTTTCATTTGTTCTCCTATATTGATTTATATGCTTGGTTATCATTGCAATATGCATGGGATTTTTATTTTCCTCTAAATATTCTATTACAAGTTGTTTAATAGTCCCCAGTTTTACATGATGCCATGATTTAAGAGCATATGTACTACTTTTACCTATTGTTGCTATTTCAGGCGAGGAGATTATAGCCGATCTTAGAGATTCAAGGATGATATTTTCCCTTATCTTACGTTTCCTGATCAGATTATAAATTTCATTTAAGTGCATTGGGCGTCCTGTTTCAGCTAAAATATATTCAACATGTTCGTGCAATCTGATCTTTGTATTCCGAGGAATTATAATCTCATCATTTATATTACAACGCAAATCAAATTCGTTCAGTGCAATTTGTTTACAAACTTCTACAATTCTTTCAAAATATGAAAACTTACCTGGCCTGTAAAAAGTTCTTATATAATGCCTGAAATCAATATTATAACTTTTGCGAACCATGGTATTCATTTTTAGCTTTAGGTCGTTATAAAATTTAGCAAAATTAAACTGTTCGAATAATTTCCTGTGTATCAAGTAATAATTCTTATAAGGCTCAAATGCTTCCTGAAAAAACGAATAATTATTATGATACAAAATTGAAAAACCAAAGCAATAAAACCTAGAAGTACAATTTAATTCTTCAATTTCATTCAGATGATCTTTAGTCAGATTGTCAATACGAATATAATCTTTGTATCGTTTCAGCTCATATTGCAAATGATTTTCAATAAAATTCAGTTTATCAGCAAAAGGCATCAGGAAATCCTTTATCTGTGGTAAGAGGACCATAACAATTTGCCTGGCTCTTTCGCGTGTGATACCGAACTTATTACCAATAGCCTGAAGAGTATGCTTTTTCTTATCTTCAAAAAATCCGAAATTATGCTCAAAAATAAAATATTCACGCTCTTTTAGCAGATTTTTAATAACAAGTAGTAAAAACTGAAAAAACGGAAAACGGTCTTCCAGAAATGCATTACGAAAACTTTCAGCCTGAGCGGAGCTTAGTTTGAAAAACTCAAAACATAACATCTTGCATTCTTCAAACGTACGATGCTGTTCACCAGCAATAAACATATCCTGCAAAGAATCATAATCATCAATGTATTTTTCAGCAAGAGCTATCAATTCACTGTTGGTTTTTTCACCGCAATTACGTAATGACAGAAAACTTCCATATTCTTTATAAAAAGTAAGAAATTTATAAAGGTTATTCATATCATTATCTAAACAAATATTCTTTGCCCGTTCTGATAATTTTTCCTTTAAATGAAGTTCATTAATGTGGTAGTTAACCGGTATACTCTGGTTCATGGCTTTAAGGTTTAATGTGTTAATTAAATGGGTTTGTTTGTTTTCTTAATAATGAAATAAATCTTCGACTTTAGCCTTAATTCAAAAGGATAAATTCCTGAATAATGTCACAAAGATAAGGTAAAAAGTGTGAAAATGCTAATTTTTAATCGATAAAGTTCATCATAATTTAACAAATGCAACAATAGCGCTACTTTCAGCACATCCATTTTTTTATACCGAATGGAAAAATATAACAGACCAATTATCGCTCCGCTCAATTGTTCTGAATATTTTAACCACCGGCATTAACGATTGTAATTTACAAAACAGCTTGGACTATTTTGTAAATACAATTCGTATTATAAAACACAATTTGAAGCCTAAAACCAGAATTATTTTACCAGCATTCCCTTAACATTCTCAAGTTTTCCATCCACTTTTGCCGGCTCTACACCAATAATATGTGCTATAAGAGGGTATAAATCAACATTATCAAACTTTGGCTGAACATAACCCTTGCGAAATGCAGGGCCAACAGCATAAAATATTGCCTGCATATCCAACTGGCGAACATCATATCCATGAGTGCCGCCTGAATTGTAATGATCGGGCGTTGGAGCCCAGTTGACGCTCCAGGAACTATCTGCTGCCACTATAAGGTCCAGTGTGCGGGGATTGGTGCCATAATTAAGTTCTGATGGAACTTCTCCTTGCTTCCATACCTGAATATGATCTACCGCTTTTAGTTCTGTATAAATAGAATCAATATAACCATCGTTAGCCTTGATATTATATACCGGATTCCCGCCCACTGCCTTCTCAACCCAGTGCTCGGGTATATGATCGCTAAGCGTAACAACACGTTCGGGCGAAATGGCTCCCATACCATGATCTGAAGTAAATATCAGATTAATGCGATTGGCATGATCAAGACTGCGTATTTTTTTGCAAAAAACTCCGACAAGACTGTCAAGATACCTTACCTTTCCCAGAGTTACCTCGCTTTCTGGCCCATGTTTATGAGCTATTGCATCAGGCTCATGCATATACCACATTATAAGGTGTGGCCGTTCGACTTTGGGTAATTGCAGCCAGGCAACAACACTGTCAATACGTTGCTCAAACGGGAATTTATGTTCATAATATTTCCATATTGAAGGCTGTATACCTTGTATAGGTAGCTCACTTCCCACCCAGAAATATGAAGCAGTTCTTACATTTTGTTTTTCAGCGGTTACCCAGATTGGTTCACCACCATAAAAATACGGGTTCATTCTGCTGGCGCTATCCCGCATTGAATAAGTCATGCCGCTTTCAGGGTCATAAAAATGGTTATTCACTATTCCGTGATGATCAGGATAAAGACCTGTAGCCATGGTATAATGGTTTGGAAATGTATTTGAAGGGAAACCCGAACGTACAGATTCAGCCCTAACTCCAACTCTTGCAATAGAATCAAGGTTAGGAGTTTCCGTCATATTAGGATAATCCCATCTGAAACCATCCAAAGAAAGCACAAGAAGGTAATTTTTTCCTGATTTTTTATTACAGGAACAAAACAAGGCAGCCAATAAGAGAATTGTCAGTATTTTTTTCATCGTGATATAATAAAAATGAGTAGTGAGCGCAAAAATAAATAAAAAGTCCCGCTTTCAAGGGCGGGACTCGTATAAATTAATTAAAACAAGATATTAGAATAAATATCTAATACCAATTTGCAATTGCCACGCCTGACCAAAATTATAGAGCGGTGAGTATGTTTCTGTAGGATATTCGCCACCAACTTTAACCATTGAGAAGCTTGGCACATTGTTAGCATCCTTGCCTTCATAATTCAGGATACGGCCACCGTTTGATTTTGCATTGGTTTTGTATACACCCCATTCACTGTTCAGGATATTACCAAAGTTCAGCAGGTCGACGCTAAATTGCAGTGTATTGCGTTGTCCTGCCACCATGAAGTAATATTCACGGGCAAGGCGTAAATCAAATCTGTTAACCCACGGAGCACGGGCTGCATAAGCTTCAGCATATTCACCTTTGTGTTTGCTGAGATATTTATCTTGTTCCATGAATTTAAAGAAAGCATCTTCATCTTCCTGGCTTATAAATTTAATTTCACCTTTTTCTTTGGGGATGTATATAAGATCATTCTGAATTCCATCGCCATTCATATCATTAATATAGGCAAAACTGTTTCCATAAGGAGTAAATCCGGTATAGAACAGATTAACTATGGTAGAAGACTTCATAGCATCATTACCCCATGGAATTTTGTAATAAACTGACCCAATGAGTTTTGAAGGCATAACATATTGTGAACGCTGAACCAATGGCAGATGAGGTCCGTCAATCGTGAAAAGTCCGGTATATGCAGATGCTGCATTACTTCCGGGCATTCCGGTAATTTCTTTCGATTCAGTCTTTGTGTACGACAGCATCAGATGCATATCTTTCACAGGCTCAGCAAATATTGATATATTAGCAATTGCACCCCATCCTTCGTTAGTGTTTGACAAAACATAGGCATTCCTGTTATTATATGACAAATCAGCTCCTGCAGGATAAATATATCTGTCATCCGGACCATTGAAGCGTTCCCAAGTAGCATCGGGTTCTTTAAGGTCATAGTTCTTAAGCATCACTCCATTAAGATTCTTGGTGAAGACTCCTTCCAAAGTAATTGACAACGGAAAATCAGTGGGTAACTGATATTCTAGCGCCAATGAGGTTTTCCATACCTGAGGCATTTTGAAATCAGGATCAGTACCATTAATATCTCGCGGCAATGCTCCATCTTCAGGAGTTATAGTGCTGGGCAAGCCTAATATACGTATCATTTCTTCAATATCAGTAAGCATCTTTCCAGCCAACAAAGCAAGTTTAGGATCAACACTGGTTACATTACCATTGTTATCATACTTTGTAACAGCAGCATAACTTCCCTGTACCATTCCGGAGTTGGTAGGCATATTGGTGAAGAACACCAATGGGAGTCTTCCGGCAAATAATCCGGTACCTCCACGAAGTTTCATTGATTTGTCACCCTTTATATCCCATGAGAATCCTACCCTGGGAGAGAACTGAATTTTTGCATCAGGCCAATTTCCTGTGTTGATTGTTTTTCCACCAAAATCCAGAGCACTAATGGCATTGTTCCCGATCAAATTGTCTTCGTAAGCAAGGTAATCCAAACGAACTCCATAAGTTAATTTTAAATCCGGATTGATGGTCCACTCATCCTGACCATAGATACCAAACTGGTTGAAAGCAACCTCAGCAGCAGGATTCTTTTCGCCATCGTAACCATAGGTTACTGCAAAGTCTGTCGGAGCAGCCTGATTCAGGAAATCGTCAATACTTGCATAACGATAATAACCAGTTCCGTTACGCATATATGAGTTATTTGCCATCTGATGCTCAAATGTAGCTCCTAAAGTAATTTTATGGTTATTCATATAGATGTTCACGTTATCAACAATGTTAAAAATATTGTTGTGAACACCGTTGTTCCATGTAAACAGCTCATAACCGGCTGACATATATGGTTCTAGAATCTGACTACCATCATCCCTTAATCCATACATAATATCAATAAACGGGAATGGAGATGAGTTTGAACCTCGAATGTCAGCAATCTTGGTATAAGTTGTCAGGAATTGATTCGACAATTTATTGGAAAAACGACTATGCAGATCAAGTGCAACAGAGTTTACTATATTATCCTGTGAGTAAATTGAGTTTGAAAAAGACATTGAATGCTGGGAAATTCTGTTAAGACCACTGAGACGGTAACCGGCATCGGTAGAGTTTCCGTTAGTAGGGAACCATGCCTGATTCTTTGTATAATTATATCTTAAACTCAGCTTATTAGCCTTGTTTATGTTCCAGTCAATTCTTGCCATTAGTTTTCTGTTGCTTTCGTCAGCCGGGTAGCTGGTATATGAACCCGGGTCATATCCATAGTTTGAAATCAAATGCTGTTTCACACGTTCCATATCAGCACTGCTTGTGCGTGAAAGCTGAAGATTTATGTTTGCAACTCCATCATCTGAAGGTCTCCAGTTAATAACCTGACCGGGTTTTAATTCATATTCACCATTCACGAAGAAGAATACTTTGTTTTTGATAATGGGACCACCCAATGAAAGTCCATAGGTTTTAACAGATTCTGCATCGCGGACTCCAAAATCAGTATCGCCGATTTTGTTACCGCGCATATCCTGATTCCTATAATAAGTGTATAATGAACCTTTGAAAGTGTTAGTTCCTGATTTTGTAATAGCATTAACACCACCACCAATAAAGTTTGTTTGACGAACGTCAAAAGGAGCTACTACTACCTGAACTTCTTCAATAGCATCCAGCGAAATAGGATTTCCACCACCCGGTAAATTGGAGCTAAGTCCAAAGTTGTTATTAAAGTTAGCACCGTCAACAGTAAAGTTTGTAGATCTTCCGTCGCCACCGGCAAAACTCATTCCGTTAGCATATGGAGAAAGACGTGCTATGTCCTGAATACTTCTGTTAATAGTTGGCATTGTACTTATTTCCTGGTTTGAGATATTTATGGAAGCACCTGTTTTATCAGCCTGAAAAGCTGAAGCTCTTTGCCCGATAACCATAATTTCACCCAATTCTACCGAACCCGGCTTTAAAGCAGCATTTAAAACAAAAGTCTGACCCAGGTACAGGGTAATATCAGAATACTTCTCAGTAGAGTATCCTACATATGAAACTTCCACCAGATATGGTCCTCCTGTTCTCATACCCTGAAGGTTAAACCAACCATCGGTATTAGTAATGGTTCCGTATTGTGTTCCCGAAGGTCCATGAGTGGCTATTACAGTAGCTCCTGGAAGCACATTTTTATTAAGGTCTGTTACGCGGCCATTCATGCTCGAGGTTGTAACCTGCCCGAACATCAGCGAAGGCAGTAACATTAATGCCGTAATGACAATGAAAAGTAAATTTGTTTTCTTCATACTTTAAGAATTTTGATTAATAAATATAATAGCTTGAAAATTTGTGGGTAAAAATATAAAAGTAAAACCAGTCTCAAAAATAAACTTATTAAAAGTTATTAAACAATAAAACACACAATACCAACTTATTACAACATAACATAGTATGCCCTTAACTGTGAATTAACAATAAAACGCAATAATGAAACAGTTTTTAGCGGCGGCAAAATTATAATTTAACCGTTTTAATTCAATAAAAGACTGAAAAATATGTGCCAATTTATCATTCTACCTGATTACTAAAGTATGCGCCTGATAAGCCTCAGCTTATGAGTATATTGTTTGGTTTCTTCATTAAAAATACCATGATGGTCAATTTTGTCAGAGCGGACTTTTCCGCTGGCATGAATAATAGTCTGATTATCAAGCATAAGTCCGACATGAGTAATTTGTCCATCCTCATTGTCAAAAAATGCGAGGTCGCCGGGATGACTTTCAGAAAGCAAATTAACAACTTCTCCCTGTGTTGCCTGCTGTGAAGAATCTCTTTGTAAAGAAATCCCGCACAATTTAAAAACCAGTTGAACAAATCCCGAACAATCAATCCCAAAAGGTGTTCTGCCACCCCACAAATAAGGACTTTGTAAAAAGACCCATGCGTTTTCAATAAGTTTGCGGCAATTGGTACCAATTGAAGGCATAGTTACTTCACCCTCAAACGAATATTTAATCCCCTCAATTTCAAAAGCCTGATCTTTATATCCTGGTAATGTGCTACCAATGAGTACCGGAAACATACGGTTACGGGTATGATCATACATAACCTCTACCATATCCGATACAATAGCAGCCTGGCGATTACTTAAGGCAACGAAAGTTTCTTCGCTAATGCTTTGATATTCAATCTGGTTCACCCAGCCTTCGTAATTATCAAAACTACATCTTACCCTGTTCCAATTGTAATATTTCTCATAAACCACAAATGTTTCGCCAAAAAGGATCTGACTTGTCATTTCGGCGGTGTGGAACGGATGTTTTCGCAGCGGAATGACTGATAAATGACCAATACCGTAGCCAATTGGCTTTAAATCAATATTTTCCATATTCTATTAAAATTACTTTTTCAAACCAAATAAACGTTTTGCTCCCCGCACTATCCTGCTTATGCGAGTCAGATTTTCATGATATGGAAATACAGAATATTCATCTAACTGCAAACTGCTTTGAGTAGAGCTTCTGGGCGACTGACGGGGATAAACAACAATAAAAGAGTATTTCTCAAAATATTTTGAAAGCAAATATGGCATCTCATCAAGGAAGCGCTCATAACTAATGGTAAGCTTGCGGGCACTCATAAAAACACATAGATTAGATGTTTTTGCCGTATTGGATATATTCCTTAAATCAGGGAAATTTGTAAATGATTCGCTGTTCAGTTCGATATACGGACTCTGTTTTGAATAAGAATTCACAATGAAGTTAACATCTTCCTCATGTGCTATTATTTTGATAGTTGTACCTATTTGAAACGCAAGCCGTTTCAATGCTGCAATACTTTCAGGAAAACCAAGCTCATACTGGGCTGCCTTGGTGTAGATTACAACTATTTGTCTGAAAGTATTCAGTGGTTCCAATATCTTACAAACCATAATCATCTGATTCATGCGTTCAAGCAACTGATCAAGGATACTTCCGAATATCCACTGCCGCGTTGTGATCTTAGCGTTCCACCCTAATATTACAGTGGTAATAAACAATTCTCTGATTGCACGATTAATTCCATTGCTAACATTTAGATCAACTCTGGTAACCGGCATTATATTGGCATTAACATCGCGCGCAAAAGCAACTGACTCAGTCAATTGCTTATTTGCATCCTGAAGCTGTGCTTCTGCTTCTTCTGAATCTTTGATAACAGAAAGGGGGTAAATAGGTTCTGGCGAAGTAAGGTCTTTGATGTAAATAGCAAGCTCAATAAGGCGACTGACGTTCTTAGGATTTGCAACAGGCACAAGAATTCGTTCAACCCGGCTGACTTCCGGTGGCTTTTGTAAAGTTGATTCTATAGCAAGCTTACGTCCTGAATGTTCGGTAACAAAACTGCTTGCCAGACATGTTATAAGAATAAGAATAATGGTTCCGTTCAAAACATTATCGTCAATTATACCAAGTTCATAGCCAATAAGTATAACTGCCAGGGTTGCAGCAGCATGCGATGAGCTCAGACCAAAAATTATCTTTCGCTGCAATGAATTATATCTGAATATCTTTTGGGTAAGAAATGCTGCAATCCATTTACTAAAAATGGCAACTATTGTCATTGAAAAAGCAACAATCAATGCCTGTGAGCCTTGAAACACAACCCTAAGATCAACCAGCATACCTACACTTATCAGAAAGAAAGGTATGAATATGGCATTACCTACAAACTCAATTCTGTTCATCAGCACTGAATTTGAAGGGATCAGACGATTCACAGCAAGGCCAGCCAGAAAAGCCCCTATAATTGGCTCCAGACCGGCAAGTTCAGCAAGAATTCCTGCAATGAAGACCAGAGCAAGTACAAACACATACTGATTTGAGCCGATTTCAGGCATATTTCTGAAAAACCACCTTGCCAAAGCAGGATAGCCATATAGAATGATAACCGCAAATACAACAAGCGAAACTATCATCCGTATCCAAAAAATCATATCCAGCGATCCCTTTGTAGAACCAACAATGACAGCAAGCATCATCAGTACGGCAGTATCAGTGATGATAGTACCTCCTACCGTAACAGTAACCGACTCATCCTTTGAAATACCCAGATTGCTTACAATAGGATAAGAGATCAAAGTGTGGGTTGAAAACATACTGGCAATTAAAAATGATGTGGTTATTGAAAAATCAAGTAAGTAATGACAAACCACAAACCCGAGACTTAACGGTATAAGGAAAGTAAACAAACCAAAAACGCCGCTTTTATAGCTATTTTTCTTAAAATGCCCCATGTCAATTTCAAGGGCAGCCATAAACATAATATAAAGCAAACCTACGGTTCCAAACAGGATAATGCTGCTATCACGCAACAATATGTTCAATCCATTGGGTCCAATAACGACACCGGCTAACAGCAAACCAATTATACTGGGTATTCGTAATTTTCGGAAAACTATCGGCGATAACAGGATTATCAGCAAAACCAGTGTAAAGATCACAACCGGATCTTCTAGTGGCAATGTTATTATTGATAAAATTTTCATTTCGCCCGTTTAATATTTACAAAATTAGTTTTTTCGTCATAATACAGGTGAATCACGAGAAATTTTAACAAATATCCTCTTGTCTGGTTTATATGTTAATAAATTAGATATTTCACATATTTAGCGTAAATCTTTTATGAAACCCGGACATTTTGTAAATACAAATCGTATAACACCCATTAACTGTTAAAAAAACAATAGATATAAATAACGACTTTTAGTTACTTTCGCAAGCTCAAACCATTTAGAATAAGATGAAGGTCCTAATAAGGTATTTGAAAAAGAACTCACTGATACTATCCCGTATTTCGCTGTTTTTGCTTGCAGCAGCAATAATAGTAGTCATGTTTCCAAAAGAAGGGAAATTCAGATATGAATATCAGCGTGGTAAGCCATGGATGCATGAAGCTCTGATTGCTCCTTTCGATTTCCCTATCCTTAAAACCGAAGCTGAACTTTTGCAAGAAGAGGAAACAGTGCTTAAAACACTCAAACCCGTTTTTGTAATTGATGAAACTGGTTCAAATAATTCAAGAAAAAAACTTATTGCCGAACTTCAGAAAAAAGCCGGTGAATACGAATGGAACTCAAATGAGTTTGCAAAAATTGAATCGAGGGTTTTAGGCGCGTATGACTCGGTGATGAATATTGGAATTATTCAGATGAACCCGGTAATTGAGAATAAACCTGATGATTTTCTGGTAATATTGTTAAAAGAAAACCGTGCCATAGAACGTGAATTAAGATCTTTTCTTACCATCCAATCGGCTGATACTTTCTTAAGGTCACATCTGTCAGTATCAAATAGAATAGCTGATTCTGAAGTAGTTATCAATGTTTTAGAAAATCATTTGATACAAAACATACTTTTTGAACCGGACATCACCGAAAGAGGAAAGCAAAACTTAATTAAAAAAATATCCCTTGCTCATGGCATGGTTCAAAAAGGTGAGCGTATTATTTCAAAAGGTGAGCTGGTAAACTCTGAAAGATATCAAATTCTGGAATCATTTCGCAAAGAATATGAAAATCAGGTTGGTGGTTCAGCTGCTTATATTGGCATAATTGTAGGACAAAGCATCCTGGTGATTATTGCTCTGACGGTATTTTTACTTTTTCTTGTTTTTTTTAGGAATGAAATATACCATCAAAATAAAATGGTAGTTTTCATGCTACTCATAATAGTTTTAATGGTTAAGGTTTTAAGCTTTATGGCAAAAAACCATCTTACCTATATTTATCTTGTGCCTTTATGTCTGGTTCCGATTATCATAAGCATTTTCACTGATACCCGTCTGGCGTTATTTGTGCATCTGGTTACAATTTTCATAACAGGATATCTGGTTCCAAACAGTTTTGAGTTTGTTTTCCTGCAACTGATAGCGGGCATAATTGCTATACTGAGTGTGATAAACCTGTATAAGCGCTCGCAGTTTGTAAAAAGTATAATATTGATTTTTCTAACCTATGTTGCTGTTTATACAGGTATGAACCTGATGAGTGAGGGCAATTTTTTAGCTTTGGAACCTAATATGTTTATCATGTTTGGAGGCAGTGCTATGCTTACTCTGCTTGCTTATCCACTAATTTATATATTTGAAAGATTGTTTGGATTTACAACCGACTTAACTCTGCTTGAGCTTTCTGACACTAATAACAAACTGTTACGTGAACTGGCAGAAAAAGCTCCGGGCACTTTTCAGCACTCACTCCAGGTTGCAAGCATTGCTGAAGAACTTACACGCGAAGTTGGTGGAAATCCTTTGCTGGTTCGAACCGGTGCCCTTTATCACGATATTGGAAAAACACATAATCCGCAATATTTTATTGAGAACCAGATAACCGGAGTGAACCCGCATGATGAACTCAGTTATGAAGAAAGCGCAAGGATCATCATCAGGCATGTTATCGAGGGTATTGAACTGGCACGTAAATATAAGCTTCCGGAAATATTGATTGACTTTATCAGAACTCATCATGGAACGCGTCGTACTGCTTATTTTTTCCAGATGCACAAGAATAATAATCCGGATGCAATGATCAATGAAGATGCATTTAAATACCACGGACCTATACCATTTTCACGCGAAACAGCAGTTGTAATGATGGCCGATTCGGTAGAAGCAGCTTCACGCAGTATTAAAAAACCTGATCAGCAGAAAATAGATGATCTGGTTGAAAACATCATCAACAAACAGTTAGGGGATAATCAGTTTGATAATTCGCCAATAACCCTGCGTGATATTACAAAGATAAAAAAGGTGTTGAAACGCAAACTGATGAATATATATCATGTCAGAATTGAGTATCCGGTATCCTGATTATTTTATTCCGGATATCCTAATTCCGGGATCATAGTTCATATTTCTTATTCGATGATCACTTCATCAATAAATAACCACGCCTTACCACCTGCACCCAGATGCCAATCGGGGATAGTACCAAAATTTTTGGCAATGATTTTCACATATCGTCCGGTAGTATTTACCTTAGTACCCAGATCTTTCCGTACAGGAGTATAGTCATCAAATGCAACAGCGCTGGGAACTTGTGCGATCTGACGATATTTTTCACCATCTTCTGAAACAAAGAATGTCACTTCTTTTGGCATCCATATCCATGAGCGTATTTCCTGAAAAAATCCTGCTGCAACATAATGTATTGCCTGTTTATTACCCAGATCAACAACGCATTCAAAATCAACGCCACTATAGCCCTGCCAGCCGCCAAGTCTGAAATTCTTTTCACCCCTTAATCCGTCAATTAGGGCTTCAGGTCCTCCAGCATGATAATTGGCATCAAGCGGAGGCTTGATTTCAATTCTACGATTGATATCAATTTTTGTGAAATTGCCTTCAACCTGACTACTAAAACCATATCCTTCTTTCCAGGCACGTGCAGTGATAGTAGTTGTTTTGTCAAGCATAATGGGTTCGGAATAAACAAAAGATTCAAGATTCGGAAGTGTTCCGTCAGTGGTATAATATATTTTACAATCCGGTATCAGGGTTTTAATTTCAACTGTAACAGGCTCGCGAATGATTGCCCCTTCGGCAATCAAATACGGAACCGGCAAGATAATCTCATCATTTATATAGGTCATTGGTATATCTTCATCGCGGGTCCCCCAGTTCTTTCCGGGTTGTTTGCCCATTTCGAAACTCATATTTCCACCTTTCATTATATCATTATGAGTAATGAACGATTTGCTGTAATTCTGTCCATTTAGTTTAGCCGATTGGATATAAAAATTATTTTTTGAAACCTTGTTGGCATGAATTGTAAACACATTTCCATTTTCAAGTTCGATCTCTATTTGCGAAAACCATGGTGTTCCAATAATATAATCAAGCTGACCCGGTGTAACCGGATAAAAACCCATAGCACTCATTACCAGCCATGCCGACATTTGCCCGCAATCTTCGTTTCCGCTTAATCCATCGGGATGAGGGGTATAGAAATCATCCATGATCTGTCGTACGCGCTGCTGGGTTTTCCAGGGTTGGTTCAGAAAATTATACAAATATGCCATATGATGACTCGGTTCGTTACCCTGGGCATACTGACCGATAAGTCCGGTAATATCTTTCATATCCCTTCCTGAAATACGGTCTCCTGTTTCGAAAAGTTCGTCAACACGATTTAACAATTTCTCCTTGCCACCATGAAATTCAATAAAACCATTGATATCCTGCGGAACATAAAAGCTGTAATGCCATGAGTTGGCTTCTGTGAAATGCCAGTCAACAGTTGTGGGGTCAAATGGGGTTAGCCATGAACCATTAAGTCGTGGACGCATGAACCGGGTTTCGGGGTCAAAAATATTTTTCCATGATTGCGCCCTGCGTATATATTCACGATAAATATCGTCGTGACCCAGATCACGTGCCATCACGGCAATACACCAGTCATTATACGCATATTCAAGAGTTTTTGAAATAGATTCATGCTCTTTATTACCCGGTATATATCCGTATTTTTGATAAACATCCAAACCAAAATGATCTTGTGTGGCACTATGCAGCATGGCTTTAAGAGCTTTTTCGCCATCAAAATCGCGTAAGCCTTTCATCCACGCATCTGCAATTACTGAAATACTGTGATTACCAATCATGCACCAGGTTTCGTTAGCGGCAAGCTCCCACACAGGCAGCAATCCACCCTTTTCATACATATTTAACATTGTTTTTATGAAATCGTCGGAGCGTTTTTGCTCAATGATAGTCATTAATGGGTGCCACGCCCTGTATGTATCCCAAAGTGAGAACACGGTATAATTTGTGAAATCTTCGGCTGTATGTATCTGCTTATCAATGCCACGATAGCGGCGGTCAACATCCATAAATATATTTGGCTGCAGGAAAGAGTGGTACAACGCAGAATAAAACACAGTGTACTGATCATCAGTTCCACCTTTCACCCTGATTTTACTCAATTCATTATTCCATGCATCATAGCTGCTTTTTCTAATTCCTTCAAAACCCCATTCAGGGATCTCAGCTACAAGGTTTTTATATGCACCTTCGGGATCTACTGCCGAAAGAGCTACTTTAATTTCTATAACTTCATCCTTAGCAGTTTCAAATTCGACAAAAGCCTTAATATTCTGACCTTCAGCTCTGGAAGTTTCCGGAACTATAACATCATTTACAGTAATTCCTGTTTGTGAAAAAGGCTTTGAGAACACCATGTGGAAATACCAAACCATGTTGTCAGCCCAGTTCTTTGAACGTCTCATACCTCGTATTTCAGTATCGCTCAATATTTCAATCCATGATTCGAGAACATGGTCACGATGTTTGAGGTCAATAATGAATTTAGCAGCATCACTGGCAGGGAAAGTGTAACGATGATAACCAACACGGCTAGTTACTGTCATTTCGGCAAGTACACTGGGCTTATCGAGAAACACCTTATAATAGCCGGCTTCAGCTTTTTCATTTGATTTTTTAAACGGTGAGCTGTACTCCGAATTATCAAAAACAGGCACACCAAGCACAGGCATTATCAGAATATCGCCATAATCGCTTACACCAGTTCCGCTAAGTGCAGTATGAGCAAAACCATATATAACACTGTCTGTATAATGATAACCCGAACAGCCATCCCAACCGTCAAGTCTTGTTTGAGGTGTGAGCTGAACCATGCCGAATGGAGTTGCTGCACCGGGATAAGTGTGGCCGTGAGCATCAGTACCTATAAAAGGATTAACATATGATACTGGTGCAGCAGGTTCTTTTTCTGTTTGACAGGCATTCAGAAATACTACTACCAATATTAACATAAGGAATATTCTTTTCATTTTTAAAAATTTAAATGTTAAATGATTGAATAATAATTACTAATCTATCATTGTAAAATTTAATGTTGCTCAATTTAAAGAATGCGTTTTCAACTGTTCTTCAAAATCATTTTTATCCAGAGTGGAATTACAAAAAACGTTTTTCTGAACGCCTGGCCATAAATGGAAGAAATTATCATCAAACCAGGTATGGCTATCAGTAAGATACAGCTGAAGATGAGCTACGAACACATCACTTGTAAGGCTTATATTATAACCTCCCTCAGTTTTATGTATCTCTTTTGTAATTTTTGGTTTTTCAAGTTTCAATGAACCAAGTTTTTCAAAGAATTTACTGTTAGTATATACTTTCCCGTCATGATCGGTAAAAACGACTTCAATGATATGAGAAGCAGCATCTTTGCCTGACAATATTTCATTCAATGGTTTTATAAGAACCTTTTGCGAACTGTTAGCCTGAACATTTATTTCCTTATCGAAGAAAACATTGTGTTCTCCGTTAAAGTTGACAACAGCGGCAGAAAGCTTCCCTCCCGTTTCCTGCAATCTGTCAGAAACCACGTAGATCTCGCAATTACCTTCATTTAAAATAAGCGACACAAGTATATCTTCATAAAGCTGCCTTGCTCTGTACTGCAATGCTTTCCAGTCGCCGTTCACATCAGTTCCTGACCAGCTCACAACAGGCCAGCAATCGTTGAGCTGCCAGTAAAGTGTGCCCATACAATATGGTTTAGCCCTGCGCTGTGCTTCAATTGCCATTCCAACACCGTGAGCCTGAACCAACTGACTGTTGTATATATAGCCACTAAATGATGATGAACGAAGATTTTCACGGTTAATATACAGGTCTATGGTCTGATAACCTGCTGAATTCCTTTGGTGGCATTGAAGCATCTCAGAAAAGAGAAAAACATCCTCCTGTGTCTGTATTCCTCTCAAAGTTGCCAATGATGGCATAGCCTGAAATCCAAATTCACTCATAAAGCGTGGTACTTTCTCAATATATTTCTCAAAGGGTTCCTGCCCCCACCACACACCCCAATAATGTGCACTTCCGTGGGTCATACTCTGTTTTCTGCCCCACCCGTACATTGGTGAAGTAGACTGATAGAACCTGCCCGGATCATAATCAGCAACAGTTTGAGGTAATAAATCGCGAAATACTCTTTTATAACCTTCCCAAATCTTTGCAGAGTCTTCCTTATTTATTTTATATGTTTTTTGCCATTGCCAGTTGTGCCATCCCTCATCCGATTCATTATTTCCACACCATAAAGCAAGGCAGGTATTATTTCTCAGCCGGTTTATCTGTTCTATTGCCTCCTGCCTTACATTTTCAACAAAATTATCATCGCCCGGATACATTGAACAGGCAAACATAAAATCCTGCCACACCAAAATACCATTACGGCTACAGAGTTCATAAAAAATGTCTCTCTCATAAATACCACCACCCCACACACGAAGCATATTCATATTTGTTTTCACCGCACGCTCAACAATCTCTTTGTAATCGTCTTCGTTTGGTTCTGTTACAAAGCTGTGCTGAGGAATATAATCAGCGCCCTTAATATAAAGCGGTACTCCGTTCAGCCTGACATAAAGAGATTTTCCATACTCATCATTCTCATTTACAACTTCTATGGTTCGAACACCATAAGGAATATGCTTCTTCCATATATTTCCGGAATTTGTTTTCAACTCAAAACACAGTTCATACATATGTGGGTTTCCCAAACCATTAGTCCACCATAAAACAGGGTCATTTATTGAGAACCCGACTTCATATTTTTGTTTTTCAGGGCTTAACTGCAATTTTTCATTAAACAACACTTTTCCGCTGTTACGTTCAGTAATTATAAACCGTGCTTGCTCGTTAATTTCTGAATTAACCATAAGTTCAGCACTTATAGCAGCTTGTTTTTCGTTTACCTGTGTTGTAAAAAGCTGTATGTCGAAAGGGTGATGTTTATCCCAGGTTTCAAGATAAACAGGTTTCCATATGCCGGCCGTAATAAATTTAGGGCCCCAATCCCATCCAAAATGATATGCTGCCTTTCTTGAAAGGTTCCAGCGACCATCCGGAAGCGGATAGCCCAGAGCAGCAGAATCCTGCAGGTATCTGTTTTCAGCAGATTCAAAAACAATTTCAATCCGGTTTTCACCTTTTTTCAGATATTCTTTGCAATCTACCTGCCATTTACGGAACATATTATTGGTTTCCAGAATTTTTTCATCATTCAGAAATATTCGGGCATAGGTGTCAAGACCTTCAAAAACCAGATTAATGTGAGATTTATTCAGAAGTTTATGATCAGCCTTAAAAGTTGTACGATAAACCCAGTTGCTACGCCCTATCCATTGCAAATCCCTTTCATTACAACCATAAAATGGATCAGGAATCAGATTGTTTTTAAATAAATCAGTATGAACCGTGCCGGGGACTACTGCCGGATGCCAGGTTGAGTTCTCTTCATCTGCCTGACGAAACTGCCAGTTGTCGTGTAATGAAAATTTCTCGACAAGTTTTTTATCATCTTCTTTTTTACAAGCTGTAAACAGAAAACTTGAGAATATAAAAAAAATGAAAATTTGTTTCAATGTTGGTACCATATTACTTTTTACTTGTTTTTAAAGCTATAAATAAAATGTAAAGAACACATGCCGCCGGAACCAAAAATCCGAGCAAAACATTAATATCAGCCACTTTACCTGTAATGGGAGGTATCACGGCACCACCAACAATTGCGGTTACCATCAATCCTGAAAGTTCATTGGCACGGGCAGGTAAAGCATCAACTGTGATCGAGAAGATCAAAGGGAACATATTTGCAAATCCCAAACCTATGAGGAAGATTCCGGCAAAGGCAATATATTGGCTTCCAAAGAATAACATCAGCATACCAAGCATTGAGAGTACAACTGTGTAAACAAGGAACTTCCCTGCCTTTACACTTCGCAGAATAAATGCCCCTGATAAACGACCTATGAATATTGGCAGGAAAAATAATGCCCATGCCAGCCATAAACCAAAATTACTAATACCATAAGCCTTTTTCATTAAAATTGGAACCTGAGCACTCATTGAAACTTCAGCACCTACGTATAAAAATATTCCGAGTACCATCATAAGCACAAACGGATTCTTCAGTAAAGCAAGGCTGGAAGCTAATGAAGCAGGGCTTGCATCATCGGTTTTCCTTTCAGTAATATTAATGGATTGTATCCATATAAGAGTAATAAGAAGAATCAAAGCAAACAAAGGAAAAAGAACAGTCCAGTCCATTCCAAACCATAAAGCTACTGCCGGTGGTACAAGGAATCCAAGCGAAGACCCAATAGCTTTTATTGACTGAGCCAGCGAAAGGTTGCTTGAATATTTACCTTCAGTAGAAACATCACGCATTATTGGGTTTCCTGCTACCTGTAAGGTTGTAGCACCAGCCCCAAGCAGAAAAATCGAGGCAAACAGGGTATATAGCTTCATTGCTGACTGTGAGCCATCTTGTACCGGGGCGCCATACATCCCAAACAGAATAGGTATGATTAATCCTATGAGAGCTATTGTCAATCCCATTGAGAGCACATATTTCTTTCCTTTTTTATCCTGAAAAACTCCCAAAGGAATGGACAATATACCAAACATAATAAATCCACTGGTAGTCATAAGTGATGCAACAAAATTTGACACCTGAAAAGTCTCCTCAACCAGCGAAACCAATGGTCCAACAACATCGCCAAATCCCATAGCCAGGAATGCAAGAAAAATTGGAAAAGTTTTGTTCTTTGTCATAATTGAATTGGTTTTAATGATGATTTCTGAAATTTAATATAAAGCACTTCTTATTTGTACTGATTTTCTTGAATAAGATCCTTTGTCTTTTTCCAGGTCATGACACTAATGTGGTTTTCATTGCTTTAATGTTGACATTAATGCAAATCACGATTTTAAAATATCAGGAATTCACTTCCGTTTAAAGTCATTATTAACACGTTTTTTAATTCGCTACAAAGATATTAATAAGCTACAACGGTTTAGCCAAATAAGAAAATTGCAGTAAAGCTCAACAGGGTTTTATTCAAGATCATCTTATCACTTCTACCCACATTCCTTTATCGTACGAATGAATATTCTGATTATACATGGCTTCAACTGAAGGAGCAGGCAGATAAAAGTGTCCGGCATAAGCAGCCATTAATGATATTTTGAAAACCTTCTTCTGGTTCACTCCCAGATCAAAATACGTCAGCACCCTGTCGTCACGAATATCCTGATGCAAAAATGATGAAGATTTTGTGGTTTCCATATCAAACAATCGCTGATTTCTAATTTCCCACCCTGACGGAAAAATCTGATTAAGTATCAGGTCGGACAACTGAGAGTTCGTAGCTAAATTGCTAACTGTAACCTCAGCAATGAAATCAGTACCGGATTTTATCCTGCGAACATCAATTTCACCACCTTCCAGGCCAAGATAGCGTACTGATACCCTGATATTGTTCTCGGATGCAATCTCATCACCCGGGGCGGGAATGCCCTTTGTAAATAATCTGACATACAATGGAGCATTAATGTCATTCTGAACCAGTATGCTGCCACTTTCTTTCGCAGATATTAAACTGACTTCTGAAATAGTATTATTTGCTTTTACAGCCACAGGCTTAGCGTTATCAAGGCTATAACTTGCTTTGATTGAATGACTTGTAGTTTCACCAGCCTTATACTTTGAAACAGCTATCAATGAGTAAGCAGTGGTTTGGGTGCTCATCCATAAGCCGGAGCTGAGAGCCTGACTGACCTCTTTAAGTAATTCAAAGGCTTTTTGACGTTCGTTGAGATAAACCAATGTTTCAAGTATCATAGCACGATCTCTGGTAGCTGAGCCATAGGTTTCAGAAAGTTCAGTATATTCTTTTACCTTACTGTCAAGGCCATTGATAATATTATTCGATATTTTTTTCTGACCTATAAGTGCATAAGCTGCTGCCAGCCTCCATGATGCAGCCACTGACAGATCAGTGCGTTCGCGCAAACGATTCATAGCCCCCGTTTCAGGAGATTTTGCCATAGTAAGCGTAAACAAGCGATATGCCTGTACCAGATCAGGCTGACTGTATGCATAACGTGTTGACTTAGTTGTTTTACCCCATGCACGAGCAGCAACCTGCTGATAACCAAGCCATTGTTTTTTAACTCCAGGAGGTAGCGCATAACCAAGCGCCTCAGCTTCAAGCATAAAATGTCCGGCATAAGTAGTAGCCCATTCATCGGTAAATCTCCCTCCTGCCCAGGTTGAAAAACTACCATCCGGCAATTGAAAAGATTTCAAACGGCTAAGAGCCGCTTTTATATTATTCTCTGTACGTTGCTTTTCTGCTTCGTCAAGATTGGTTAAATGACCTAAAAATAATTGCGGGAAAGCAATTGAAGTTATTTGCTCCAGACAACCATGCGGATAACCGAGAAGATACTTCAGACGTGATGTAAGATCAATTGGTGGCATAGTACTGAGTTCCATCCAAAGGCTATTGGTACCCGGCAAACCAAAAAATGCGTAATCCAGCGTACCATTTTTGCTGGATTCAAGAAGCATATTTCTGGTGATAACCTGTTCAGTATTCGGATTTCTTACTCCTATTTCAATATCATGCGAGGCAGTTTCATTGCCTGAAATAGCCGTAACATTTATTTTTCCAATTCCAGCCCGGTTCGCAGTTTTCAATTCAAAAAACACAGTTTTATCGCCTGAGTTAGAAAATTCAATATTTTTACTTTCCACCCTGCCGGCAAACATATCATTCACCTGAACATTTACTGTTACATTACGCTGTTTGCTATCCATTGAAAAAACTGTAACCGGAAGACTAAATGTTTCATTAGGTCCTAAAACCCGGGGCATGGTCGCCAATACCATCAATGATTTGCGTACCGGGGTCTGTTTATGAGCAAAGCCGTACGCCTGACGATTGCCCGCAACCACCATGGTTCTGACTGAACCAATATACTGCGGCAGCTCAATATTTATTTCCTGTTTTTGTTTTGGTTTTATTGTAAATGGTCCTAAAAATTTCACAACAGGTTTGAACCTGTTAGCCAGATTAGCATCTTCAGCAAACACAAATTCATCGCCACCTATGCTGAACAATTGTTCGAATTTGCCTCCAAATGCCCCTATCACGTAATCATAAATATCCCAGGATCGCACGCCCAAAGCCTCACGGGCAAAAAACTTTTCCCAAGGATCAGGGGTTTTAAAACGGGTAAGACTAAGAAGTCCTTCGTCAACAATGGCAAGGGTATAAGTCATTTCCTTTCCGGTTTCCTCAAAAACAGTGATTTTAAAAGGCTTTTCGGGTTCAAGCACATCGGGCATTGAAATTACTGGCTGCAGATGTGTTGAAGGATCATCAACCATTATGGGTAAAATGCCATACAAACGAACCGGAAGGTCATTAACAGTCTGAGAATGAGGTTGAATCAAACTGATATGAATATATGCATTGGGTATCATTTCATGGGTGATTGACAATTCGGCTGTAGTTTCGTTATCCTTAGTATTAACCCTGAATATGTCAATGACCCGGGTTCCGTTTTCAATGCTGATAATTGCCGATCCTCCTTCTGAGGAAGGGAATGTTATTTTTGCCCTGTCGCCGGGTTTATATTTTTCCTGATCGGTTGTGAAAGTAAGCATTGTTGCTCCATCTGCCACTGAACGTTTTGGGCGCCCGGCAGTAGAAGGCCAGTCAAAGAACCACATTTCACCTGTGCTATGACCGCTTACCGGGTCAGACACTTTTACATAAAAGCGTCCCCAATCGTTGTCAGGAATCTTTAAACTAAAAGACCCCTTGCCATCCTGCACAGTAGCAGTTTTGGTATAATAAGGTTTTACTTCATATTGCCTCATGTACTGTGCAATATTGTGCTCATAGGCATTCCACCACCAGTTCCAGTCAATTTTATAAACCTCTATATCCAGTTTCCTGTTATTTACAGGAGAACCATCAGCAAATAAAGATGCAATCTGAATTTTATATTCCCTGTCAGTGTCGAGCATTCTGTAACGGTTCATCTCCGGTGTTTTTATACCTGCATAGGCGGTATATGGTGAAAATTGCTTTTCAATGCCATCAATACTGAACTCACCACCTCCTTCAAATACACGGGTTGTAAAAAAAGCTTTGAGCATTCCAGGAGCATTGGTAATTTTTGCCAATTCAATATTAAATGTTGCAATACCACGCTCATCGAGTTTGTTGTTGAAAACTGTTTTTTCTTCAGAAGCAAATATCTTTTCAGGATCATCAAAGGTATAAGTCTCCCAGCCCTTAAACCGTGTTTTTACCGGACTTAAACGCAAATTAACATCTGCCCTGAGATTGTGTGCCGCAGCTCCGTGCAGCCATTCGGCTTTAAGAGTTGCACGGGTAGCAGGCTGATGCGTAAGAATATGGCGGTCGAAATCAAGATCAATTTTTAAACGATTAGGTTTTATGCTTTCAATTTTTATTCTCTGTTTGAACTCTGCACCGCCAACTTTCACAACAGCAGTCCAATTTCCAGTGGGAGCATCGTGTGCTGTACGGGTTATAAAAGTATAAAACCCATTATTGCCCTGGGCTTTGGTAATTCGGTCATGTATCTGCCCTAAAGGATTCAGTAATTCAAAATTAACAGGATGATCAGCAGGCAAAATATTGTTTTTATCCTCAAGTATAAAACTCAGAAACAAAGTGTCGCCAGGGCGCCACACACCACGTTCCCCATAGATGAAGCCCTTTAATCCCTGCTGAACAACATCGCCCGAAACATCAAAATTACTTACTGATAAAGCCACATTTTCTGATAATTTCAAATACGACCTTTGTTTGTCCTGTTTCGCGATCAGCAAAAATGGTTTGCCATCAGGTTCAAGAACAGCCATCCCCTGATCGTTAGTACGCCCTTCAGCAATAAGCTGATTCTGATAATTATATACTTCTGTTACCACATTTTGCATTGGGCGGGTAGTAATCAGATCAGAAACCAGAACAAAAAGTTTTCCGTCGCCACCCTGTTTTGCTATTATACCAAGGTCAGAAGCAAGTATGTTGCGTCTTACTGATTTATCCCTGTTATAATACTGCGGATAACACGGATCATTGCGTCTTTGATACCATGTTTCGTAATCCACATAATCATAATCATCATATTCATAATAATAATCGCTATAATACCAGTACGAAGCATCATCATATGTTTGTGATTCCTTTTCAAAATCAGCTTTATCAATTGCATCCAACTCCGATTGCGAAGGCAGTGAATTTGATTCAGCACAGGGAAAGGTTGAATGTATCCTTTTGAACGACAGCTCAATGCGATAAATAGCTCCCGGATCAGGCTGGATCATATCTGCCAGATCGAGCGAAAATGTATTCCAGCGATTAAGATCAAGCAATTCCTGTTGATTAAGAAGTATTGTCTTTTTCAGTATCAGCCTTCCGGCTCTTTTTAACTCACCACTGTCTCCAAGATCATTTATTTGTAGAAAAAACGGAATATTCTGTTCAAAAAGTTTTACTACACGCATTTCAACTGCCCGCAGGCTTATAGCCCTGAAAGGTAAAACCAGCCCTTCAGACCCGGGTAAAATAACACCTTTGCCCGGAATACTGACCTCAGGTCTGGCATGGTTAAAGTAAATAACTTTACTTATCTCGTTATTTAGCCTGCGACCTTCAAAGTTTTTCAGCGCTGCTTCAACACTCAGCACAAAATCGCCTTCAGTCTGTGATAAAGGATTGACAATAATAACATTATGATTAACAGTAACAGAAATATCCTTGTGTTTTTTTTGCTCTTTCTGCTCAATAAGGCTGATAAGCCCGTTAAAATCCTGTTTTTCATCAATTGGATCAGAAAAGCGGATTATTGCCTTTTGTTCGGGCAAATTCTTAACGGTGATATCAATTACGGAAAAAACATCTTTAGCAGGAATATTTACTTCATCGGTTTCCTGAGTGCTTATATTCAATGGCTTGCCATTCCAATTTAATTTAAATGTATAATCACTGGCAAGGCGTGGAATACTATCAATTTCAAAGCGGTGTACATGACCTCCGGCATCATGTTCCCAGATCACAGGATAAGAAGTATTTGCAGTCTGAGCTTCCAGCATTTTTTCAACAGTCATTGGTTCAACAAAGTCAGCAGTTCGCAAAACTCCGTGTAATGCGTAGAGATCATTACGATTTTTATGTTTTGAAACCAAACCTTCAATTTCACTTAAAAACCCCTGACGTATAGTCCGGAAACTAAAATCAAAGCTTTTTATATCTGAGGCAATTTCCGGTAACTCCAACAATAAAAAAGAAGCCTGATAAACTGTTGATGAAGGCAATGTTTTGGCAGGGCGAAATTCAATAGTGCGACTGTCAACCCAAAAGGCTTCGCCCTCAATGGAGGGCTTGAATTTAAAAACTTTTCTGCCTACGAGAGTATCTGCAGTATGAGCCCCGGGGTAATTCTCCGACAATACAACACGAATGTATGACTGCCCCGAAATGGTTCCTGAAGTATATGCAGAGACTAAAGGATGAAATGGGGGTATTTTATCTTTTGCAGGTTGCACGCAGGTGCTGAAACAAAAAACAATGGCTGTAAGAATCAATAAGCTGTACAAGTTGCCTTTAGGAATTTTCATAGCTATCAGGGTTAAAATTGAAGGCATAAAGATACAGTTAAATACAAAAGAAAAAGCACTTAATGAACATAATTAGTATGAGATGTTATCAGTAATAAAAGGCAAATAAGAATATCATAATTTATGAACATCCTATTTTTCAACGATTTGCAAAACATATTCCAGCTTTTTATCCATGCACCACTCTCCCGGAAGCCAGTGTATAGTGAAGCCTTTACGCTCCATACGTCTGAACCAGGTTGTCTGCCTCTTGGCAAACTGATGTATTGCAGTATTCAGCAGACTGAACATTTCATCATAAGAAATAATTCCGGTAACATAACGGGTTATATAGCGGTATTCTAGCCCGTAAAAATCAAGTTTTTCAGCACTGACACCGGAACTAAGCAAATCCTTAACTTCATTTATCATCCCTTCACCCATTCTGTTTTTCAGCCTTTGTGTGATCCTTTGCCGGAGCTTACTGCGATCGTATGCAATTCCAAAAATTAGGGAATGGATCTCAGGCAAAGTAGATATTTGGGGTTTCTTTTCATTCTCAAAAACAGCTATTTCAATAGCCCGTATTGTTCGATTCCGATCTGTGGTATCGGTAATATTATGCAAAGGTTTGATATTCCTGAGCTTTTCAGCCAGTTCTTCCAGACTTTTATGTTTTAGTTCAGCTCTTAGCTCATCATTTTGCGGAACACTTTCCATGCGATAGGCTCCCAGTACCGATTCAATGTATAATCCTGTGCCTCCACACATAACAGGTATCCTGCCACGTTTGATGATATCATTATAAACCCTGATAAAATCCTGCTGATATCGAAAAACATTGTATTCTTCGCCGGGGTCAGCAATATCAATCAAATGATAAGGAACAAGCTCACCATCAACCTCATAATCACTATAATCCTTACCTGTTCCCAGATCCATGCCTTTGTAAACCTGGCGCGAATCAGCACTGATAACTTCTCCATTGATACGGTTTGCCAGCAATGCTGCCAGACGCGTTTTGCCGGAAGCTGTTGGACCTAGTATAGTTATAAGATTTATCATTATTTGCAATTGTCAGGGTTAAGAAATTTATTGATACTCAGATAAATACTTGATTCCTTTCTGATATTCATTTTCTTCCAGAACCAGATAATCCCTGATTTCATTAAGCAAACCAATCTCCGCTTTGCTGAAAGAAAAATCTGCTTCGCTCTGAATGGTTCTTAAAATATCGGCATCAGGGAAAAAGGTTTCCAAAAAACTCACAAGATTTTTCTCATTATTTTCAGTCGCTTGCCTTTGTTTCCATTTTAAATATTGCAATACACGCAGTCCATCAATTTTTTGATGACAAGCCCGCACAAAATTTTTTAAAGAACCAGCATTACTTCGTAACTTCTCCCAGATATCCTCTTCAGGAAAAGTCATTTCTAAAAAATCATCCATAGGAGTTTTAATCTGAGTTGCAAACAACCCGGTAAATAACTGATATGTAGCCATTATTTCATCAAACCAGACATGCCTGTATATTGGATAACTGCTCCAATCGCCGGCAGCACCTTTTATCATGGCAGGACCTGTACCAAAGTATACCCGATCAGAAAATCGTGCAGCGGGATAAACCTTTTCTGAGTTCCAGGTCAGGATTTTACCTTTTTTACGAAGTTTCTGAAGAAAATAAAAATCCTCACCGCTCATTTTAGGAGTAATACCTCCTATACTTTTATAATCCTTAACCCTTAATGCTATTGCCGAACCCAATGCAGTAAACGCATAGGGGCTTCCAATCCTGAAAAGGTTAATTACATAGTAACGCATATAAATTTCGTAACGAAGTATTGCACGATCAGCTTTTTCATCACCGGTTAGCCGGTGATAATACGGAACAGCAAGAGCAACAGCTTGAGGATGTTTTTGCAGGTTCTTGACTACTGTATCAAAATAAGATGGATTAAAACCAGTATCAGCATCCAGTGAAATTATAATACTGTCATCATCAGCAACTTTTGCTATTGCTTCCATTACTTCCCTGCGTGCATACCCCACTCCATGCTTTCTTCCTATCCATCCTTTTCCTGCTGAGCTTTTGTCAATTAATGTTATACATGGAGTGTGAAGATTTGACAAAAACTCAAGACTACGTTTATTATCGTTACAAACAGCTATTTTCCCTAGATCCTTCCACCAGCTCTCAGGTTGATTCACACAGATATAAACCATTACCCTACCTTTATAATCCTGATTTTTTATACTCTCAATCAAAGCCGGCAGATTACTGAACTCATTCAGAACAGGCATGGCTATATAAACGTCAGGATAAGAATAAGACATAGTGTACAGGGTATGCTCAATTATAACTATAGTTCGCAGACAGAAATTCAATAAATGACAAAAATAATAAAAAGGCTGACCGCTGATTAAGAATCAGGTATTACCGGTAAAATTAATTTCCAGTATCTGCCCGTTCTCAAAAGCCAGAAAAAGTAACCGGATCTACTCTGAGTTTCTTAAAACAAAGCTTTAATTAAAATCACTTAAAAAACAGTATATCAACCATTACCCCTAAAATCCCGATCATATATTTAAGGCAGATATTCAGCAAAGCTTTGTTTTCAGTGTATAGTGCGATTTTTTTATTAAAATAAAAAAAGAAAATTTATTTTCAAATGCTAATGCTTTTTTGAAAAAACACAACTATATTTGTAAGGTTATTTTAAAAATAAGCCAGACCATCATAAAACATTACATAAATAAAAGACACAAGAATTAAAAACATTAATCATTAAAACCGGGAAATCATGAAAAAAAAACTTACCCTCACTTTCGCTATGCTTTTTTGCATAATCATCGCACATGCCCAGGTTGCTGAATACTTCTTTACCCAGCAGCAACTTACGTACACTGAAATCACCGGAGGAACTGTATTATGGTCAAACACATTTAATGATCAAATTTCTGACCCCATCAGTATTCCTTCATTTACTTTTAACAAAACAACCTATACTTCGTTGTATATTTCTGCAAATGGTTTTATCACTTTTGGAGCGGCACCTTTACCTAACAATTATCTACCAATAAGCTACTTAAGCACAAGCTATACGGGGGCAATATCAGCATTCGGGTGCAATTTAACTCAGGCAGACCAGGGTACTCCCGAGGTAAGATATCAGCAGGTAGGCAATGAATTTGTAATACAATGGAAAGATGTCGGAAGATATAATACTTCATCAGATATCATTAGCTTTCAGATACGTTTAAATACAAGCAATAGCAACATAAGCATCGTATATGGTGGCACAATAAATCCGGGGGCATCCTCAAGTCAACCACAGGTTGGAATAAGAGGTGAAAATGCACAGGATTATAACAGCCGTAGAATTAACTCTAACACTGGAGACTGGATCAATTCAAGTAAAAGTACAAATGTCTCTCATACTATGTATTTCCATAGTAGTTATCCGGCAACAGTACCTTCACCCGGTTTAACCTTTAGCTGGTTCCCTTTGTACAATCCGTCTGATTTTACTGCTTATGCTATTGACCTTAATAAAGTAGAAGTTAACTGGGAGAAAAATTTATCAAACAATAATGTATTGCTTGTAGTTCATACTTCTTCATATTTCTTTAGCGCACCAGAAAACGGCACTTCATATCCTGTGGGAAGTACTACTCCTGATTATGCTACTGTAATTTATTCCGGTGAAAATACTAGTTTCCAGCATATCGACCTTATTCCCGGAACTGAATATTATTATAAAATATGGTCGTATGATGCTGCATTAAACTATTCAACTGGGGTTACTACCTCATGTTATACAGGATTTGCCATACCTTACTTACAGAATTTTGAAAATTATTCAGTAACGCCAGGATGGCAAGGCGATATGTCAAGGCTCAATTTACATGGAACAGCCGAAAGTTATGCATTAACTAAAAGAATTAATTCTGTTGAAGGTGGATATGCAATAACACCAGTGGTGGGGCCTGTTCAAAACAATCATTATCTTAGTTTTCATTACCGCATAGTTGATTATTACGGTTACCCTGAATTGGCAACAACACTGGAGCCAGGCAATAAAATTGATATCAAAGTATCAACTAACAACGGAACAACTTATAATACCATTTACACTATTGATCATACCAATCATATAGCTTCTACCAATTTCAGCAATAAATTCTTTGATCTATCATCATTCAACTCTTCATTCATTGAAATAAAGTTTGATGTCACATGGGCTTCGGGTGATTATTATTTCGATCTCGACAATGTTCTTATTGAATCAGGAGCAAATATGTCGTATTCAGGCGCAATTGTTGAACAGCCAAACGTGAGTATGGCAGGTATAGGAGTCACGAATAATGAAATCATAAGGTTAAATGTAATAACCAACAAGCTTAATAATCCACTTTCAGTAACTTCAATTAATTTTAATACTACGGGTTCATCAAATGCCAATAATGATATAGCTGCTGCAAAAGTTTTCTATACAACAGAACCAGTATTTTCAACTGCAACACAATTTGGCGCAACCCAGGACAACCCCTCAGGAGCATTTACCATAACCGGCAATCTGCCTTTATTGGGTTCAAACAATTATTTCTGGCTTGCCTATGATATAAAAAGTACAGCAACACCAGGAAATGTTGTTGACGCACAATGTCTGAAATTTGTATTCACCAGCCCACAAACCGAAAAAACACCTACAAAACAAAATCCAGCCGGGAACAGAAAGCTGGGGAATCCAATAAGCGGTATTAAAAACATTCCAGGAGATTTTGGAAGCATTGCTGCTGCTGTTAATGCCTTAAACTCTCATTTTATCGGAGAAGGAGGTGTGACTTTCCAAGTAGCTGCAGGTCACACTGAACAATCCACATCTGATATCCTATTAACAGCTTCGGGTACCGAAACAAGACCCATTATATTTAAAAAACATGGTGCTGGGACTAATCCATTAGTTACGCGAACCGATGCAGGTACAGTCAATGGCTATTCTGCCGGCTCGCGTGGAGACGGAATAATCATAATACAGGGAGGTGATTATATAACTTTTGATGCTATTGATGTAAAAGCCGAACTTCCCGGGATTGATTATGGTTACTATCTGAGGAAAGAGTCTCCGACTGACGGTTGCAAGCACGTTACAATAAAAAACTGTAACATCACCATGAATAAAGGAGAGGTTCGTCTGGTATCAGGTATTCATCTCTCAAACAACGGTCCAACTACAGATCAAGTAAGTATCACCTCACCAACCGGAACTCACTCATTTATAACTTTCACCGGAAACACTATTAAAAATGTGTATTTTGGAATATACATGAAAGGACATTCTACATATTATGACAATGATATTGTTATAGGAACAGAATTATCGCCCAACACTATACAAGATTTTGGAAGCAGCAGTTCTTTTGAAGCTCATGGAATTTATATTGAAAATGCGCATAACACTGATGTAGGATATAATAACATCAATAATACTGCCGGTGGTGGTACTGAATTTTCATACAATGGTTATGGAATCTCCAATAAAAACTCAATTCAGGGAGCCATTAATATCCATCATAATACGATTACATTAAAAAGCAAGAAAAGTTTATTTTATGGTATTTATAATACAGGAACCGGAACCTCAAAAATTGAATCTAACACTATTAACTTATCAAATACTGAAACCGGAGCTCCATCAATTTATTTTATTAGCAATAATCCGCAATCAGCTTCTTCATCCAACTTGTATATAAATAATAATATTTTTGAAGCTGGTGATCTGAGTTCTAACCAGGCTATTTATCTGATAAACAATTCAAATAAGTACAATAGTCCTTCTGTTACCGAGATTAAAAACAATCAGGTAAATGGAAGTATCACAAATACAGGTACCAATATGTCTTTTCACTGTTATACTAATAGCTATAGTACTGGAAGTGGCACCGAGTATATTTCGGGGAATATTTTTACAGATATCTCACTGTCAAACAGCTCAACTTTTTGGGGAATATCTGCTCAGGGAGCTTCAAATAGTGTTAAATATATTAATGACAATATAATTTCAGACATAAACGGTCAGCGCAATTTTTATGGCATCAGACAAAATTCATCATCTACCTTTTTTATATATGATAACACAATATCAGGCATAAGCAGCAACAATGAATTTGTTGAGTGCATTTCTTCTGGTTCTCCCAATGCAGTTATACATATCTATAATAATCTGATCACTGATATTACTGCAAATACACAGTCAGGTAAAATAACAGGAATATACATATCTGGTGCATCTACTGCTTATATTTACAATAATTTTATTTCTGATCTAAAAACACCCTCCTCAGCTCGTAGTGACGCTATTACAGGAGCCTATTTATCATCAACGCAACTAAATTCTTTTATAGGTTTTTATTACAATACCATATACTTTAACGCTCAATCAACAGCCACAAGTTTTGGAACCACAGGTATTTTGCATGTTGCTAACAATACAAGTACAACAGGCTTACTGGATATGAGGAACAATATCATTGTTAATACATCAGAGGCAAAAGGCAATAATACCTACACTTCAGCTCTGAAACGAAGTAATTTTTACATAGAGAATTTTTCTGAGGCATCAAACAACAATATCTTGTATGCCGGTGAACCCGGGCCGAAAAATGTCATTTATCTTTATAGCAATATTACATTTAAGACTATTGATGATTATAAAGCTCACGTAGCACCACGCGAAAGTAACTCTTTTTCTGAAGACCCTCCTTTTGTCAATACCACGATAATCCCTTTTGATCTGCATCTTAAAACTGATGTGCCAACTCTGGCTGAAGGAGGAGGACAGCAAATCAATACCCCCATAGCAATAACCGTAGATTACGATGGTGATCCCCGTTCCGGTACAAATCCGGATATTGGAGCAGACGAATTCGATGGAATTTCTAATTTCCTGGAGGATCCGGTGTCATTCACTGCCCTTTCTTTGGATTCACAATCAATTAAATTAGAGTTTGAATTAAACGCTGATTCAGATGACGTAGTAATAATATTTAATAGTTCTGGAAATTTCACACAACCGGAAGGAGAACCTATAACCGGACAACAACTTGCAAATGGAGAGGTGCTGTATATTGGTAAAACTTCACCGGTTACACATTCGGGGTTAATATTGAATCAAACCGTCCACTACCGTGCCTTTTCATATACAGGCGCTATATACTCACAAGGACTCTCTGCAAGTGCAAAAACTTTTATTGGTGATGTAGCCAATTTTGAAGCAAAAGCTATTGATCAAAATAAAATCTACCTAAGCTGGGATCTTAATCCTGCTCAGAACGGAGTAATAATTGCAGCACATACAGGTGATTTTTCCTGGGTTCCCACACAAGGTGTAGTCTATAATGTAGGTTTTGAAATTCCCGGAGGCGGAAAAATCATATATAAAGGTTCATCTCAGGAATTTGATCACACATCACTTACCCCATGGACACAGTATTACTACATATGTTTTTCGTATGATAGCTTCAATCATTATTCATCAGTTGAAGAAGCTAATGATATTACTCATTCCACGCCTGTTACATCATTTCCATATATCATGAATTTTGACGGAGTGTGGAACCATAACCCGCTAATGCCTGAAAACTGGAATATTGTAGATAATGAAGAAGGTGGCATCTTTACATGGACCCGGGCAGTATCTCATTACAGGTCGGAACCAGCTTCTGCAGAAGGAGGTAGTTGGGGAAATTGCGAAGATTATCTTATTTCACCACCATTTGTTTTACCGCAAAATGAGATATTGCTTAGCTGGTGGGATAAAACTACAAATTCTAATGCTCCTTCAAAATATAAAGTACTGCTTTCTACTACCGATAAAGAAATTAGTTCCTTCACTACTGAATTGGGTGATTATGAGGTTATAAATACTGACTGGACCAAACATACAATAAGTCTTGCTAATTATGTAGGACAAACCGTATATATTGCCTTTTATCATTATTACTCATGGTCTTTACTCGAATTCTTTGTTATTGATGATATAATACTTGAAACTGAGCTACCGGGAGCAGCTACACTAAAATGGCCTTTTGATAATTTAAAAACATTTAAGCATACAGTAGAGTTGGCATGGCACCCCCCTGTTTCCAGCTTTCCTGTTAATGGATATAAAGTATTTTTTGGAACCAGTCCTTCAACAATGACACAGATATATGACGGGCCAAATACAGAATATGAAATTCCGGATCTTAATTATGATAATGTGTACTACTGGAAAGTTGTACCATATAATAACGCTGGCAACGCCCTGAATGCACCGGTGTGGTCATTCAGCACAATTAAGCAAAATCAATTGGCTGAAAGCTTTGAAACCCAACTGTTTCCTCCCGCTGGATGGGATTATAATGAAAATATTTTTCCGTATGCAAATTGGAAAATAGCAGTACTGAGAATGCATGGTCTGTTTTCAGCCGGCATTGAAACTTTCGGTTTGGATGCTAAGCTTCAGACTCCAATGCTTTCAATTGAAAATGGCAGCACTCTGTCATTCTTTGCATGCACTTATACCAGCAGATACGGGACAATACAAGTTTATTATTCCTTGAACAAAGAAACCTGGTATCCTGTAGGTAGCGAAATAGTAATACAACCAGGTGCATGGGCACAATATGATTTAGATCTAAGCAGCCTGCAAGGAGATGACTGCTACCTTGGAATCGTGGCATACCCCGGAGAATCATCTACAAACCAGATTTTTATTGATCATATTATAGGTCCGGAAATTAAAATGGCGTTACCTCACGCTGCTACAAGACCAAAACCTGAAAATAATGCAACATGGATTGATCTAAGCCCCTCGTTAAGCTGGTTCCCTGGTAAAACCGGCGGAATTCCGTCAGGCTATAAAGTATATGTGGGAACAAACGGAGGTGGTACACAAACACCTGATAATTTAATAAACGGAACCCTGGTTAGCTCTATGTTCTTTGATTTACCATCCCTACTTGCCAGCACACAATATTACTGGCAGATCATTCCCACCAATAGCATTGGTGATGCCGTTAATTGCCCTATCTGGTCATTTGAAACTCTTGAGCCAAATTCTGTTCGGATTGGTTTTGGAAATGATGTTAGTTGGGGTCTACCAATAGAACCGCTTTCTGGATATTCTTTTTCACAAACAATTTATACCCAACAAGAGATTAATATAAGTAACAAATGGATAAACAAAATTTATTATCAATGGCATGGAGAACAGGAAGCAATCAATAGTAAAGACTGGGTAATATACATGGGGCACACAAACAAAAACAGATTTAATAATGGCAATAGCTGGGTGCCAGTTGAAGAAATGATAAAAGTTTTTGATGGAGTTGTTATTCTACCTCAAACACCTCAATGGATTGAAATCGTACTTGATCTGCCATTTAAATACAACAATGTTGACAATCTGGCTATTGCCGTTGGGGAAACTACTCCATTCTGGGATGAAGAAGGATGGTTTTTGGGTACGGAAACAGCTGATATATATCGTTCGTTGAGTGATGGAGACTATCTGAAAGCAATAGACCCCTATGATCTGGGAGAAGGTTATCCTTTAGCTATTATTCCAAATACTGGATTAAAGTTTACCTCAACCTCACCTCCACCAATATTAAATATTGATAAAAATATGATTGATTTTAATATGGTAAAAGTCAGAACCACATCTGGGCATGAAACTATAGTACTACAAAATACAGGAGGAGGTGTATTGAAAATTAATTCAATAGAAATTACTGGGGTTGATAACACTCATTTTTCGATAATCAATACTCCGTCTTTACCAGCATCTTTAAATACATACCAAAACCTTAATATTAAAGTAGCTTTTAACCCAAATACAAAAGGTGAGAAAAATGCTAAAATTAAAATACAAACCGATCAACCTTTAAATTTTACTTATTACATTGACCTGACAGGTATAGGAAAAGCTATTGATGATCCGCAGTTATTTACTGCAGAACCAGCAGGGTTTAATGAAATTTCATTGGACTGGATTAAAAATCATGATGGAAATGATGTTATAATTGCTTTTAATGACAATGAAAACATAGGAGAACTTACTGAAGAGCAATCATATTCAGTGAATCAAACTCTTACGGGAGGAGGGACCGTGCTGTACAAAGGCAACCTTACTACATTTGAACATAACAATCTTGCCCAGTTCACTTCATATTTTTATAAAATATGGTCAGTAAATCAATACAATAATTATTCAGATGGGCTTATGGTTAGTGCTTCAACATTTTGTAATACTGTATTTGACTTACCTATTTTTGAGGATTTTGAAGATACATATGTTGGAAGTCTGCCAATCTGCTGGAGAAAGATTATTGATAGTAACAACCCTGAGTGCAATCACCATGTTAGCGTATATAACAATGATAGCTATTCTGATTTGGTTTTAATGTTTCATAACGATTATGAAGATGATCTTAACTTATATCTAATTATGCCTAAGCTAAATGCCGATATAAGACATTTAATGGTGTCCTTTGACTATAACTTTCAAGCCCGTGATTTAAACATTGAGGGACTTACCATTGGGGTAATAAGCGATCCGGAGGATCCAAACACTTTCGCACCTTTACATTTTTGTGGAGGAGCTTCTGGTTCGTACTGGGATTGGGAAAAAATAATATATTACTTCCATGATTATGACGGAGATGCCGAATATATTGCTTTTAGGGCTCACTTCCATTACTCAAGCATGCATTATATATATGTAGATAATATCTTAATTGACTTTATCCCCGCTTGTATTCCTCCACGTAATCCCGAAGTTATAAACACAGCTAAGACCACTGCCACAGTTGACTGGGAAGAAGGATTTAATGAAAACAAGTGGGATATAAAATACGGAGTAATAGGTTTTGATCCTGAAACACACGGCACCCTGGTAACAGGTATTACTTCTAAACTTTATGTTATAACAAGTCTGATACCAGGAACAGAATATGAATTTTATGTAAGAGCTAATTGCAACCAGGACGAACAAAGTGATTGGGTAGGACCTGTACCATTTGCTACTAAATGTAATGCTGTTGAAAGCCCTGTAATTGAAGACTTTGAAACAACACCCGATTGGAGGCTGCCTATGTGCTGGTCAGTACTGGGAGATGATATGTCAGGCTATTATATTGATAATGACCCTACTGCTTCTGGATCATATTTGGTATTATATTCTTATGGACTGTATAGTGAAGCTGCTTTAATTTCACCACAACTAACAGACAATATAGCTGAACTATATATTAGTTTCTATGCCAGTCATGATTCTTACTATCCACAAACTCTATCAATAGGGATAATGGATGACCCAACCAATATAAATACGTTTCAGGAAATTGAAGAATTCACCATTTCAAATGATTGGGAGCAGTACAGTTATGACTTTTATCAAAACGGTACAAATAAATATATAGCCTTCAAAGTAGAAGGTTATAGAAGTGTCAATATTGATGATATTATAATTGATAAAAGAACAAATTGTCAGCAACCAACTATGTTCCGGCTAAACAATGCTTCTTCATATACTGCTGAATTTACCTGGCATACAATTGGAATAGAAACACTATGGGAGATAAAATACGGCTCGCCTGGCTTTAACCCCGATACAGGTGGCACCCTGTTAGGTAATATTACTTCAAAACCATATACTATTCAGAACTTAAATCCTTCAACAGATTATAATGCTTATATAAGAAGTGTTTGCAATGAAACAACAGTAAGTGCCTGGACAGGCCCACTGGCATTTACAACCTTCTGTGGAGACGAACAAAAATGTGATTATACACTTGTTTTATACAGTTTGAGTTCAGGATGGCAAGGCACAGTACTGGGATTCAAGCAAAAAGGGGTAATTGTAGAAACTTTTGGTGACGACTTCGATGATGGAAGTATTAAAACCGTGGATATACCATTATGTCCGGACTTACAAACACAGATCGTAGTTAAAAAAATCGGAATTCATACAGATATTATAGGCTTTCAGGTATTTAATCCGGCAGGGCAAGAGATTTTCAAAAGGGAGCCGGGCGAACCATTTGGAAGTTCAAATATCTTTTATGACTTTGTTACTGAATGTGGTTCAAAACCACCAAATACATATCTCGAAGATATTACAGTTCAAAGCGGACAGATAAAATGTTTCGACGCTCCTGAAATAATCTTTATAGCCGGAAACGGAAAGTGCTTTATTGTTGAAAATCAAGCAACAGCATATCTGATTGCAGGTCAGGCAATAGTCATGTTCCCGGGAACTCATTTCAAGTTTGGATCAAACGTACATGCCTATATTGATCTGACCGGTGAACTCTGTTCCTCTCCAAAAACTATTGTAACTAACGAAGAGCTTTATCAGAAAAAAACAGATATGCCTGATACAGGAGTTTTAAATGATTCTCATTCATTCTTTAAGTTATATCCAAATCCTACCACAGGCCAGTTTACTCTTGAATTGAAAGAAAGCGAAGAAAGCCTACCTGTAAGGGTTGAAATATACAATATTATAGGTGAAACCGAAATGAAACTTGAATTACCTATGGCAAAACAATATGTGTTTGATCTTTCGGCTAAAAAACGCGGGATTTACATAGTAAGGGTAATTCAGGGAAAAGAGACTGGAACCGAAAAGATAATAATTCATTAACCGCATCCTACCCCGGCGGAAAATTGAAAACTGCCGGGGTTTTTTAAAATCTGTATATCATTACTTACCTGGTAAAACCGTCTTTGTTTAAATGATTGATGTGTAATTGCAGTACATCTTGCTGGTTACTGAGCTACAATATTTCTCCTGTCAGGATTTCAAAACTGTATGGGGGCATCACAATTTCAATTGTTTTCTTCGACTGCCATAAATTTTTTCCAAACTTTTTATGAAAAACCACATCTTCGTATCCTTCAGGGATATCAAATCTCACAGTACCTGATTCACTATCCTTATTGAAAATAACTATTGTGATCTCCTTAAAATATCTCCTGGCATAAACCCATACTTTATTATCAATTTTAAGGGTATGAAAGCTTCCGTAGATCAGTGAAAGCTGTTCCTGTCTGAGTTTACACAATCGTGAAACTATATATTTTGTTGTTTTCTCTTTTGAATTCAGTTCATCAAAATACATCATTCTTCGTGAATCAGGATCGCCACCGCCCGGAATTCCAATTTCATCACCATAATAAATAACAGGTACACCCGGTATAGTCATGATAAATGCAGTAAGCATGCTCAGCTTGTTATATCCGGCTTGATTCTTGACTCTTATATTTCGGTTCCAGCCGGCTTCAGTACTTTCTTCATTAAAACGCAACGATCCGCTGGCAAGTGATATAAAACGAGGCAAATCATGATTTCCGGTAATATTTCCCATAAGATGATTTGTGCCATAATATGCAAATGTTTCAATCAACGATTGATTCAGATGTATAAAACTCTCGTTATCAATAGCAAAAACACTTCTTGCATCAAAATAAAGATTAAAATCAAACTGTCCGTCAAGCATTCCTGAACCAACATAACTGCCTATAAGTTCACGGCTGCCAAATGTTTCACCAATCTGATAAAGCCTTTTACCTTTAGGAAGTATAACATCTGTTTTAAGTTTACGGGTCAATGTACGCCAATACTGTTCAGGAATATGTTTGGTGGCATCGTGTCTGAATCCGTCAAGATCATATTCTTTTATCCAGAAAATTGCCGAGTCAGCAAGTGTTTCAGCTACCACAGGTTTTGTAAAATCCAGTGTTGGCAAAAAGGTGTCAAACCAGGTTGTAAGGCGCTGGTCGTCCCACAACCTGATATTCTTGCTTCCATCAGGTAAAAGCAGTGGTGTAGCCCAATCAGGATTATTTTTTATCAGCGGGTTATTTTCATGTACATGGTGCGAAACATAATCAAGCAGCACATTTATTCCACGATCATGAGCTTCCTTAACCATTTCGTGCATCTCATCTGAGGTTCCGTAACGACTATCAACTGTTGTAAGTGTTATTGGCCAATACCCATGATAAGCGCTGTACTTTCTCTTTGGTTCAGGATATTCAACATAAGCTTCATAAGGATTTTGTGTAACAGGCGACAACCATATAGCATTCACTCCCAGATCGGTAAAATACCCGTCTTTCAACTTTTGTGTTATTCCCGCCAGGTCTCCGCCCTTATAATTAGCCGGTGGCAATACTTCAGGATCAATCACGGGTTTATCATTATCGTGATTACCATTATTGAAGCGGTCAATCATAAGAAAATACAATATTGATGCTTCATAATCCTCCCTATCAAGTTGGGCAGCATCTGTAAGAACCTGTCTTCTATGCAAGGGGATAAGAAGATTATTTGAAACTCCATTATTATTGTATGACCACAATCTGATGTAAGACCTTTCAAAATTTTCAGCTTCTTTAGGTATTGTTATGTTCAGCTTTTTATTCCTTCGTATTACATAACGAACCGGAAGACGATGGTTTTGCCAGAAAATATAAATTTTCTCAGGACAATTTTTTAATCCCACCTTTATTTTATCATCTTCTGCACTCAGTGTATATAATCTGGGAGTATCTTTAAATTCAATATTTCCGACTGTGAGCAATGAATTGAATCCCCCTATGTTATTATCCACAAGCGCATCGTTATAAGGATCCGGAATTTCTTTACCATCAAGGCTTAGCTGATACTGATACCGTCCAGGATTCAGTTCAAGTTCGGTTTGCCAGACTCCGTCTTTAAAAGTCAATGGGGTTGAATTGCGATCCCAGTTATTCATTTGCCCAATAAGAAAAACCGTTTTATAAACTGAATTCCTTGGGTTAAAAACAAAAGTGAATTTTTCCTTGCTTGATTTTTCAAGAAGCAATGAATATTTATAACCTTCAACCCATACCATCATTTCAGAAAGAATAGGAAAAGCATCGGTTTGGGCAGTTATAACAAGTTCACCATTTTCTTTATCCAGATGAAATGAAAATGCATCGTCTCCTGAAATCGAATCAATGAGTGAAGGATCAATAAAATAATCCTGCAACTTCAACACCGATTGCGAACCACTAAGTTTCACAAGTGTTGCCAGCCCCGGTATCTGGCTTTGAGCCGGAAAATGATTTCCGTGTTTTGTGGTGCAAGCTGAAAGAGTAAGCAAAAAAGCAATGATCAGATAAAAAGTATTTTTCATTTTCTCGTTTGATATTTCTTTTTCAAAATTATAAAAATTTCAATTCACACAAAGAACAAAGCTTCACAGGCATAAAGTAACTAAAAGCGCAAAGGGTCGTTCTTCCACTTCCTGTCATGAAGTCAGGGTTTCTGCATAGCTGTCTTTCTCATTTCCTCAGGCATTTTTTCAATTGCATATCTAAGGGCAGTTCTTGGCATATGCGCCTTATTGCTCACAACATAGTCAAATATCTCCTTTTGAAAAGCCATACTTGCCGATTTTAACAACCAGCCATAACCCTTTTGTACCAGATCATCCTTGTCAGTTAACAAAATACTGGCAATCTCAAAAACTTCATTCAGAAATTTTCCATTTCGCGCCGGAATAATAAGCGATACAGCAGCAGACCTCCTCATCCAGCGGTTCGGGGAATAAGTCCATTTGATCAGTTCCTTTACCTTGTCAGGATACATTTCGAGCAATGTTCCAACTGTATGATTACAAAAAGTATCACAAGAAGCCCAGTTATTTACATATTTTTCAATCCATTTTTCGAAAACATAAAAATCATCCGTTTCATATTTGTCTCTCACAACATATGACCAGTTACACGCTACGAATGATTCTTCAAGGCATCCTGATTGCCATAGAATTTCACAAACCTCAAAAATCTCATTTTTTGTAAGACCATCGTAACTGCTAAAATGCTTTTTTGCAATTTTGTTGGTAACAGGCACTTTTACACCATAATTCCTTATCTTTTCCTTAAAAAAGTTTTGGCTGGTAGCAAGTGTTTTCTTGTCAATATTATTCCGTAGTTCATCGCGGATTGATCTTACAATTTCAGAAGCCTGCATTTCAAGATAACTTTAATTTTAATAAATAGTTGATATTGAATGTATAATATTCTTGCATACTTACCTGTACAGCACATAATTAAATCATCCGTTTAAGTCTGAAAGACACTTTAAGCCTTTGGTTCTCACGCTTTATCACCAGGTTTACCTTATTACCGGCTCTGGAGCGCAATATGCCATTAATCTCAGTAAGGTTGAGTTCATAATCATATTTACCGTTTACTGCCTGAAATTCATCACCCCTGCAAATCCCTGCCAGATGCGCCGGTGAGCCGTCCACTACATTTACGACCACAAAACGGTCACTATTTATTCCTTCGGCTATCAGGTCAATTCCGCTCATATTGAACTCAAATGGATAGTTGTAGTGAATGTTTTTTCTCAAGTATAGTTTATTGGCATTATAATCGAATATTGCTGTAAAACGACTTAGTAAATCACCTCCAATTGAACCGTTACGGCCTGTTATCAAAGCAGTTTCCTTATCTGAATAATCTTCAGTAAATGAGGTAAGCACATCTTTAAACTCAAAATTTTCAAACGTTAGTTTCTTAATCCTTCCAAGATTGCCGGTAAGTTCACCACCGAGTCCCCAACCTATAACAGTATGTATATTGCTGTCAGGCAGTAAAATATTGTCATCAGTATCAGTTTCAAGCAACAAGCCATGGCTTGCACCTGAATCAATAAGTAATTTTGGGATTAGAACAGAATCGTTAAGCTGTGTAATATTTACAGTAATATAGGGTCTACCCTGCTCAATAGTAAAGGGAACTTCAGCAAATTTTCTTCCGGGTTTGAATACCTCAGGGTCATACACAGTAACAACTTCGTTGATATAGTCAATTTTTATCACAAAGTGGTTGAAAAACTCATATCCAATGATTCCATGAACATTGGTACCCAAATGGCTGCGCAACTCAAGGTAATCCTCTTCCAGCACTATAAGCGACTGACCATGTCCCTCAATACCCGGCATATTCAAAGAAATATTACCTGCAAGATAGGCATTCAGTTCCCTGATATGCCCCACACCCGAAATAGTCACTACTTTATCGTACGAGATATTTACCAGATCGCTGATAGTACGATCGGTTAAAATTGTGGTTCTGACCCCTGTATCAAGTATAAAATTCAGAGGTAAAGCATTGTTTAATGTAACTGGTATAATTATCAGATTATTTATCTTCTTAAACGAAAATGTTGTTCTGCCACTACTGTTGGTTATTTTAAATCCAATAGTCTGGGCTGAAGCAGGATGTAAAAACAGGATAAAAATAAATATTAGTACTGTTTTCAGAAGCCTGAGCCTGGTATGATACACAAAAAATGTCTGTATCATGCCTTTCATAATTTCATTTCATAAAGGAATAACAATTTCTTTTACAATTATTCATGATCAACTGATCCACTGATATTTATCTTTACCTGTGATCAATAGTGACCTCAATTTATACATCGCCGCAACCGGTATCAGCCCATGTTTTCATGAACTGAAGTAATTGCTTTTTATCAGGCGAATATCCGTTTCTCACATAATACCCTGAAGTGCTCACACCAGTAGCACAACATTCTGATGGTTTTAAATTACACATCCATGCATGACTAAAACCGGCATTAAAATTGTCGCCAGCGCCTGTAGTCAGTTTGGGTGATGGTGTATAAGGTCCCTTTATCCATGCTGATTCGTCCTTTGTTGCAACAGCAGCACCATCAACCGGATGGATAACAACGGCAGCAAGATTTAATCTTGACCTGATTTTTTCTGCGCGCTTAACTACTTCATCTTCAATAATTCCAAGCACCGATGCAATAATTGACGACTCATTCAGATTCATACTCAAAATCACATTTGTATGCATGTGTGTTAAAATTTCGAGTACTTCTGCAATATCCTCACTGGTTCGCTTGGCAGGGTCAGCAAGATCAATGAAAAGGTCGGGCTTGGTTTTCATATTTTGGAATATTGATGCAAAACCGAGCAGGACAGTGTTGAGTTTGCCCAACATAGTCCAGTTATTGCAAGCTATAAGACGTGTTTTTTGCAACAGTTGCTCCAGTTCTGCCTGCGAAATAAAAGACAGGAGTTTGCCCCAGCTTACATCTTCGAGTTTATTCATTTTACCAAGCATCAGTTTACCGTCAAGGAACTCAAGAGCATCAGTATGAGCCGGTTCAACCATTGAAATAACACGTTCGCATTTATCAGTAAAATCGCGAAAAACCGGATGCACTTCTCCTTCACCCAAAGCACCCATATACACCATTTTATGACCCTGTGCCAAAAGCATATTGGCATAAATAGGACCGTTGCCTCCAAGTTTTATCTGCATTGGTACCAACTCAATATTCCCGCTTAATCCCGAATATGAAGCAATACGTTTTGAGAAAGCTTCAATTGTTTCTATTCTGTTAAAATGCTGGCTATCTTCCCGTTTGTCAACTACGTGAATGATCTCGTCAACAAACCCGTCAAAACCAGCCATTACATGAAAATTCTCAACCTGAACTGTAAGTTTTTCGCATGCTGATTTTACGATATCAATCTGATCCATAAACTTATAATATTATTGTTAATTAATTGTGTTGTCTTTCTAACGATATTAAGTGAGGCTGTATTTTAAACTCAATATTAAATTCTTCCATATAATTTTGTGAACCTGACGAGTTTATCTATCAGTTCATCATTCAGGCTACCGGGTTTGAATCTGAATTTCCATTGTCCTGAAGGCACACTGGGAATATTCATCCTTGCACTTTCATCAAGGTCAAGCAAATCCTGGATCGGGAAAATAGCCATATCGGCAACTGACGCCATTGCCAGTTTAATGAACGACCAGCTTATATTGTTCTCGTCAGGATTAAAATAATCACTTACCATTTGTTTATCGGCATCGCTGCTTTCCCTATACCACCCCTTAGTTGTATTGTTATCGTGAGTACCTGTATAAACCACACAATTGCGAGGATAGGTATGAGGGCGGAATTCATTCTCTTCTGCTGTATCAAAGGCAAACTGAAGTATTTTCATTCCCGGGAAATTGAAACCATCCCGCAGTTCTTCAACATCAGAAGTTATTACACCAAGATCTTCGGCAATAATAGGTAATTCGCCTAATTCGCAATGAATGGTATCGAGCAGTGCTTTTCCGGAAGCCACCAACCAATCACCCTTTACAGCCGTTTTCTCACCAAAAGGCACAGCCCAGTATGCTGCAAGACCTCTGAAATGATCTATTCTGAGTATATCAAAGAGTTTAAAACTGGCTTTTATACGTTCAATCCACCATTCAAACCGGTTTTCTTCAAGATATTCCCAGTTATATAACGGATTTCCCCAAAGCTGCCCGGTTTCGCTGAAATAATCAGGAGGAACTCCGGCTACTCTTACAGGATTACGTTGCTCATCAAACCAGAAGTTTTTATGATACCGCCATGCATCAGCACTATCATGAGCAATATACAAAGGTATATCGCCAATAATCTGAATGCCATTACGGTTTGCATACGATTTTAAATCCATCCACTGAGAATAAAAGAAAAACTGTATAACCTTATTTCTAAAAATTGAATCGTTTAAACCTGATTCTATTTCATCTTTCTTTTCTTTTTCCCAGAACCGGTATTTCTCATCCCACTCCCACCAGGGTTTCCCTTCATGCTTTTGCTTCAAAGCAATGAAAATGGCGTAATCGTTCAACCAGTACTCATTTTGTTCACAAAAGCTCTCATACTTAACTCTCTCAACTCTGGAGGCATGAGTCTTGAACCTTTCAGCAGCCTTTTCAAGCAAAGGTGTTTTATGAGCATGAACCTTGTCATACTCCACCTCAGATTCGCTGAAAGTCAGTGTTGTTTCAAGTTCAGCTTCTGTCAGATATTTTTGTTTTACCAGAATTTCGGGATCAATCAGCAGAGGATTGCCGGCAAAAGCCGAATAACACTGATAGGGAGAATCTCCGTAACCGGTATGTCCCAATGGCAATAATTGCCAGATCCGTTGTCGGGAACTAATAAGAAAATCAACAAACTCATATGCTTCGGTACCAAAAGTCCCGATACCATATTTACCTGGAAGCGAACTAATGTGTAAAAGAATACCGCTACTACGTTTAAATTTCATCAGAAGAATGTTTTTGTTTTTCTTTAATTAATTTTTCATCAGCATCTTTAACAAAAAGCACTGTTAAAGCAGCAACAAGAAAGGAGCATCCTCCAAGAACAAGTGCATAAATAGCCTCACCATTAGCCAGCCGGCTTACAAAATATCCAAGAATACTGGCTGCAAGTATTTGAGGTATAACTATAAAAAAGTTAAAAATCCCCATATATGTACCCATTTTATGGGCGGGCAATGAACCGGTAAGAATAGCATAAGGCATTGATAAAATACTTGCCCATGCCAGCCCTACGCCGAGCATTGAAATAATAAGCAAATACGGGTCTTGGAAAAAGTACACCGAAATCAAACCCAAACCACCGGCTATCAATGAGATCATGTGAGTAATTCTGCGATTTGTATATCTTGCTATCACAGGTAACAGAAATGCCACTATTGCAGCAAAGCCGTTGTACACGGCAAACATGACTCCAACCCAGTCAGCACCCTTGTTGTAAAGTGCCGATTCGGTATCGCTGGTGCCATAAATATGATTGGTAACGGCAGATGTTGTATATATCCACATTGCAAATAGTGCGAACCACGAAAAAAACTGAACTACAGCAAGTTGTGCCATAGTATTTGGCATTCTGAAAAGGTCGTTCATAACTACAACAAAGCCATTCTCGGTTTTACCTGCGTTAATAAGCAATGCTGTTATCAATTGAATAAAACCAAAAACTGCAACACCTGCTGAAAGTATATACAATTCTTCTTCGAGGTCAAAATGAAATATTGCGCCCGACAACACCAGCCCTGCTAATATCCATAGCCAGCTTCCTTTTACAAACCTGCTCCCCTCCGTTATCTCATCTTCTGAGTGAATTTGTTCCATATTATTATGAGATTTTTCCTGCTCTTCAAATTCCTTAAGCTGCTCGGGGGTATATTCTTTGGTTCTGACTACAGTCCACAGCACTGCAAGAAAAAATGCAAGCCCTCCAAGATAAAAGGAATATTTTACTGAAGGAGGTATTATTCCCTCCGGAGCTGTATTCGGGATATTGAACAAATTGGTCATGATATACGGTAATGCTGAAGCTACAACAGCACCGGTTCCGATAAAGAAGCTCTGCATGGCAAAGCCTTTGGTTCTTTGCTCGGGAGCCAGCATATCGCCAACAAAAGCACGAAAAGGCTCCATTGAAACATTGATACTTGCATCCATGATCCACAGCATTCCCGCAGCAACCCACAATGTGGGCGAATTGGGCATAATAAACAAAGCAACAGAAGCAAGTATGGCTCCTATCATGAAATAAGGACGGCGTCTGCCAAATCTTGTCCAGGTATTGTCGCTCATATGCCCTATGATGGGCTGAACGATCAAACCGGTTACCGGCGCAGCTATCCACAGTATAGGTATTGTTTTAAGATCAGCGCCAAGGGTTTCAAATATACGGCTGACATTGGCGTTTTGTAATGCAAAACCGAACTGTATCCCAAGAAAACCAAAACTCATGTTCCAGATTTGCCAGAAACTTAAACGGGGTCTAGTTCTCATAAGCATTTTCTTAAGTCTGAATAATTGATTTACAACTATTTAAAAGTGATAATCAGTGAAAAACAAATCTGGTAATCCAGTAATTAAACCTGTTTTATTTATCAGAATTCCAAAGCGCTAAAATTAGTACTTTTTTCATTTTCAGAAATCAATTCCTTATCTTTTACTTTTTAACAGCTACGGGCAGCCAAAGCAAAACTTTGATTATTAGGATAGTAAACCGTGAATTTAATAACGTAAATATAATTGAAAAACATCAGATCCGGGTGACATATGCTATTTTCTGAAAATCGGCGTTATCTTTTGAAATTTTAATTTACTAACCTAAATTTAATTAGTTATGAAAAAAGCACTTATCGTTATAATCATTTTATTTTCAACCATATACTCAACTAACGCTCAGGATTATAATACCGGAATAGGTTTAAGGGGAGGATGGTTTAACGGTATTACAGCAAAACATTTTATAGCTGAACAAACTGCAATCGAAGGCACTGTAGCTTTACGCTGGAGTGGTATCAGCATTACCGGTCTTTACGAAATTCAGAAACCAATAAATATCACTGACGGGCTATCATGGTTTTATGGAGGTGGCGCTCATATTGGGTTCTGGGAAGGTTCGCATATAAAATGGGAGGAAAACAGAGACTCATACACAGTGATAGGGATTGATGGGATCATAGGAATAGAATACACTTTTCAGGAAATCCCGCTTAACCTGGGTATTGACTGGAAACCTGCATATAACCTGATCGGTCATAGTAGCTTTTGGGGTGATGGAGGGGCTATCTCAGTACGTTACGTTTTTTAATAGCGGGAAAACGGAGATCACAGCTTTCAGAAATACAAATTGTTTAACATTTTATAATTTTAACCGTTTTTTAGCATTGCATAAAAACATTTCAATTTGCAATATGTTATAATTAGGCTTTTGTTTGAAATATTCACTATTGTAAAAACTTATTCTACATGAGAACACTGATTTCATTATTTACATTTATAGTTTTAGTAGGTATGCTGCCTGTTTCAGCTCAGGAAAGCAAAAAAGAAGTAAAAACCGGTATTGAATTTTTTAAAGGCACCTGGGATGAAGCTTTGAAGAAAGCAAAAAAAGAAAACAAGCTTATTTTCCTTGATGTATTTGCCACCTGGTGTGGTCCTTGCAAACGCCTTGATGCACTAACTTTTACAGATCAGGAAGTAGGAAAATATTACAACAAGCATTTCATAAATTTCAAGGCTAACGGCGAAAAAGATGAAGGTTTGCTTTTAAGACAGCGCTATAGCGTAAGAGCCTACCCTACTCTGTTATTTATTGATCATACAGGCGCAGTAGTCAAAGCTGCTTCCGGCTTCCGCGCGCCTGAAAACTTCATTGAATTAGGGAAAAGCGTTGCAAAAAAATAACTACCTGTTAATAAAAACGACTCTCCTGTCGTCATCAAGATTCTAAATATTCTTGATCATTATACTGTTAAAAAAGGCTTAAGCATATGCTTAAGTCCTTTTTTTTCTGAAGATCATCGTATCCTGAATAAATAATTCCAGGGATTCAGTAAATTTCAATCCCGCATCCCGAATCGTTTCCTCTCGGTACAGGCAGTACGGGATTCTTCAATGTAAGTTTAACATTAAAATCCGCAACTTTCAAAAATCAGGTTAAACGTTATTCTTATTTTTACGCACTAAACAAAAACATCTTTAATTACCTTCGCATAATCATCATTTTGGATTTTTTATCAACCTTATTAAAGTATTGGGATAAAAGTGTAATTTAACCGACTGAAAAAAAGATTGATTATAAAATGATTTTAAAAGAATTTAAACCCAGAAAAGCTCTGAATAAAGCCTTTTTGAAAGTAAATTAGTAGAACAAGACCCGAATGATGAGCCGGCCAGTGTGTTGTTGGAAAGGATAAAGGCGGAGAGGAAAAGAATAAACTGGTGAAGAAGTCAAAAAACAAAAAAGTAAACTGTAAATAAAGCAGAAAAGAAAATTGCAACAGCAATATTGCTTGTACAAGTAAAAAATCAATATAGATGGCAAAAATAAACCCGCTTATTAAGGATAACATAGAAACATTAGAAAAAAAAGAATTGCAAAAATTGGTTCTGAAAGCAGCAGCAGTAAGCAAACAATTCCACGATTATTTATTGATCAATTATATTGATAAGGAATATGGTGAACAGGATTTGTTTGAAGCAGCAAAAAGCGATTTAAACTTGCTTTACAGAAAGAATTACAAAGGGTTTTCTGAAGAATTACAAGTGGCAAACATGCTTGCTGCGTGTAATAAACGAATTAATGAATTTAGCAAAGTATGCAAGAATAAAGCCCTTGAAATGGAACTGATTCTTGATGTACTGGAAATTCCATTTTCCATGCCTGCAAACACTTTTACAACTTGTTTTACAAAGTATAATTTTCAGGTTTACCTTTTAGTAAAAAAGGCGATCACACTTTTGAAAACAAAACTTCACGAAGATTATCACATTGAGTACGCTCCCAAGTTAAATAAATATCTAACTATTTTACACCATACATCATCCCATTTAGATTATATCTATACATTACCTAATTCAATTTGAAAAAAGAAAATGCAATATTCAATAGTCCTAATAAGGACGTAAGGTTAATTAAAAAGATGAATTATTGAACAAAAAGCCCCAGCGGGGCGAAATATTAATAGAATAATAAATACAATTACATAACTAAGCTCCATAGAATCGAAAAATTAATAAAAACGAAAAATACATAATCCCATTAGCCCTATAAGGGCGACAGGTTAATAAAAAAAATAAAAAATTAAAAACCAAGCTCCGTAGGAGCGAAACATTGATACAAAAAATCAATAAACATTATGGCAAAACAACAAAAAGAGATTTCGTGTCGCTCCTCTGGAGCTACTTGTATATTTTTGACAATATGTTCTATTAATCTATCGACCCTCTGGGTCTTATAGATGGCGGTCCCTGCGGTGCAAATTTAAAATGAAATATGATTATCTTTGAATCGTTAAATCAAATTGTCCGAATTTAAGGGGGCTAAACCACTGTTTTCTATAGCACCAATGAAATCTATAAGTATCTGATGGATAATAATTTTAGAATTATTAAAACTTACCAGACTATATTCGGCCTGCCCAGAGAGATTACAGAGATCCAGGAGGTTCAGAATGGATATGGTAACGGTAGTTTTGTGGTCATAAAAGCTCAAAAGATTTCAGATTAAAATTGACACTTACCTGTTCTTTAATTCAGCGGTAATAATTATCAAATTCAATGCTGACTGGTTGACATCAAATCAATATTTATAAATAGAAATGGATAGAAGAACTTTTGGGTCTGTTCCTTCACGAAGGCTTGGCAGAAGCTTAGGAGTTAATAACATTCCTCATAAAATCTGCACTTATTCATGTTTGTATTGTCAGATTGGCAAAGCTGTAAAAATGCAGGTTGACAGGCGGGAATTCTACAAACCTGAGAAACTTGCAGATGAAGTAAAAATGATCCTGGATAATATTCAAGACAAAAATGATTTTCCAGATTATATAACTATTGTGCCTGATGGTGAACCTACCCTTGATATCAACCTTGGTAAGCTGATCACGATGCTAAAATCCACCGGCACACCTGTTGCAGTTATCACAAATGGCTCATTAATGAGTTACCCTGATGTAAGGGAAGACCTTCACAAAGCTGATTATGTATCAGTAAAAGCTGATGTTTTTGATATCGGAAAATGGAAGCTTTTGAATAAACCCCATAAAGGGCTTGTTCTGAATGAAATTATAAATGGCGTACGCTCTTTTGCAGAGGAATTCACCGGGAAGCTTATTACTGAAACAATGTTGATAAAAGATATTAATGATTCGGACAGCGACTTGAAAAACACTGTGCAGCATATATTAATTTATAAACCTGACACCGCCTATATCGCTATTCCAACAAGACCACCCGCATATAAAGAGGCAATTCCCTCGGATGAGAACAGTGTTAACCGTGCATATTATATTTTTAAAGAGCACATCGCTAAAGTAGAATTATTAACGGGTTATGAAGGAAATGCATTTGCTTCTACAGGGAATTTCAGTGAAGATTTATTAAGTATAACAGCCGTACACCCTATGAGAGAAGATGCGATTCTGGAATTATTGAAAAAATCGGATGGGCATATTAATATGTTGACAGAATTGATCAGTAATAAATTGATAGAAAAGATCGAATATAAAAATCACAACTATTACCTGAGAAAATTTTCAAGATGACCACCTTGAAAAAGACCAGCCCACACAAGATTTTTATTCTAAGATAACCAAACACTTATGGTTGCTCATTCTTATTACTCTTTTCTCTTTCTAAATTTTCTGATTCTTATTTTGTTGATATTTCGAAACCTTTGCAATACAACCTCTAAACATCAATGAAACAAGTCATTGCTAATCATGTATCCATATTGAAACCGGGAAATCAGGTCTTTCTTACAGAAATCTTCAGCTTCCTCTGAATATATACTGATAATGCACCGTGCAGCAGCATCATGAAAGCATTAATGACCAAAATTATACGATTTGTATTTACAAAATAGTCCAAACTGTTTTGTAAATCTACAAACGTAAATGCCGATGGTTTAAATATATAGAACAATCGAGCAGAGCGAAAATTGGTCTATTATATTTTTCCAAT